>NZ_JBHJRX010000019.1:48641-135515 GCF_042268605.1 Streptomyces sp. NPDC056296
GAGCCATGCCCCACCGCCCCTCGCGCACACCCGCTCTGCTCCGGATCAGACCGCCGGGGCCGGGAACGTCGGGTACTCCACACCGGAGACGTGCTGCACGACGCGCACGACCTGGCAGGAGTAGCCGAACTCGTTGTCGTACCAGAGGTAGAGGATCGCGTTGTCGCCCTCGACCTTCAGCGCGCCGGCGTCGACGATCGAGGCGTGGCGCGAGCCGATGAAGTCGCTGGAGACCGCGTCGGGGGCGCTGATGAAGTCGATCTGGCGCTTGAGCGGCGAGGTCAGCGACACGTCGCGCAGGTGGTCGAGGACCTCCTCGCGGGTGGCCTCGCGGGCCAGCTGGAGGTTGAGGATCGCGATCGACACGTCCGGCACGGGCACGCGGATCGAGCTGCCGGTGATCTTCGCCTTGAGGTCCGGGAGGGCCTTGGCGACGGCGGAGGCGGCACCCGTCTCGGTGATGACCATGTTCAGCGGCGCGCTGCGGCCGCGGCGGTCGGACTTGTGGTAATTGTCCAGCAAGTTCTGGTCGTTGGTGAACGAGTGGACCGTCTCCACGTGGCCGCGCAGCACGCCGTACTCGTCGGCCATCGCCTTCAGCGGCGGGACGATCGCATTGGTGGTGCAGGACGCGCAGGACAGGATCCGCTCGTCCGGCTTGATGGTGTCGTGGTTGACGCCGTGCACGATGTTGGGGACGTCGCCCTTGCCCGGCGCGGTCAGGACGACCTTGTCGATGCCGGGGCGCAGGTGCTTCGACAGGCCCTCGCGGTCGCGCCACTTGCCGGTGTTGTCGATCAGGATGGCGTTCTTGATGCCGTACGCCGTGTAGTCGACCTGCGTCGGGTCGTCGGCGTGGATCACCTTGATCGCGTTGCCGTTGGCGAAGATCGTGCTGTTGTCCTCGTCGACGGTGATCGTGCCCTGGAACTGGCCGTGCACGGAGTCGCGGCGCAGCAGCGAGGCGCGCTTGACGAGATCCTGCTCTCCGCCGCCCCGTACCACGATGGCGCGCAGCCGCAGGCCGTTGCCCGAGCCGGCCTTCTCGATGAGCAGACGGGCGACGAGCCGGCCGATGCGGCCGAAGCCGTACAGGACGACGTCGCGCCCCTCGCGCCGGTCGATCTTGTTGGCGCCCGTGGCCCCGGCGACGGCGTCTGCGGTGAACTCCTCCACCGTCAGTCCGCGGTCGTCGCTCTTGTAGGTCGCGGCGAGCATGCCGATGTCGATCTGCGAGGGACCGAGGTCGAGCGTGGCGAGGGCCCGCAGGAAAGGCATCGTCTCGGTGACCGACAGCTCCGCGCCGGCGATCTGGCGGGCGAAGCGGTGGGTCTTGAGGATGCTGACCACAGACTTGTTCACCAGGGAACGGCTGTGCAGCAGGATCGTGACGTCCTGCTCCCGGTGCAGCTTCCCGATCATCGGGATCATCGATTCCGCGATCTCTTCGCGGTTCTTCCAGTTGGTGAACGAGTCGTCGTTGGCAGTCACGTCTCTATCTTTCGAGCTAGGCGGCGCTCATATGCTAACCCGACCGCCCTTCTGATCGATCAAGTGGGCCCCCTGCTGTTCAGATGAGTGCCGGTGGGGCCGACAGGCGCCGATCCTCGAAACGCCCGCCCGCCCGCCCGCCCGTCGGCCCGACCCGCCTCAGCGTGCGCCGCTCCAGGAGTGGGCGACGTCCACCACCACGCGGCCATCCAGTGCCAGCACCCGGAAGGGCAGCCGGGCGCGGACGCCGAGACCGATCTGTGTCTCGCCCTCGAAGCTGCCGGCGAACCGGGTGTCGCGGAAGGTGCGGTATCCGGTGAGGTCGACATCGGGCAGGGGCCGGCCGGTCCGGCCGGGATACGTGGCGGCGCCGGTCTCCGGGCGGTAGGCGGGTGCGGCGACCCGGACCTCCAGCACGGCTCCGCCGCCCACCGCGATCGGGCGGCCCGAGCCGTCCTGGTGCAGCCGGTCGACGTACCGGACGAAGTAGCCGAGACGCCCGGCGTCCGCGCCGGGTACGTCGACGACCATCCGGTCGAAGCACGCGTGGCGTCCGGTCCTGACGTCCGTCACCGGCGTCGTCGTGCCCGCGACGCGGGTCTTGTCCCGGCTGCCCCAGCCGGTGGGGCACGCAGTGGTGTGCGCGGTGTTCCGTACGGTGCTCCGCGCGTCGGCGGCCGGGGCCGCGTCGGCCGCGACCGTGGCCGTTCCCAAGGCGGCGCCCGCGACCAGGACCGCCACCCATGCTGATCTGCTTCGTCGCATTGTGTCCCCCGGGGTATGGATGTTCCGGTATTGGGTGGGACGAGCGAATTGACCGGAAGGTTGCACTGTCGGCGGGGCCGTCGGGAACGCCGAGGGGGCGAGGGGCCGATCGAACTCGGTCGGCCCGGCGCCCGGCGTCGAACATGATTGCGCCCTGGGCGATCGGGTACGCGAGCCTGGACCGCCCCGTGCCGATCATCGGGCGGGCCCACCACCGTCGCTACCAGGGATCTGCCATGGAAACACCCGCGAACGACAACTCCGTCTCGCCCGCCCAGCGGGCGCTGGACGCACTTGCCGAGAACACCGAGGACACGACGGCGCTCGACACCCTCGCGAGCAGTGACGTCCTCGTCCCGGTGCCCGACGACGCGAACGACCAGGACGCCGCCGACCCCGGGATGCTGGCACTGCCGGTGCTGGAACAGCAGGGCGGCCGCCAGGTGGTGCCCGTGTTCACCTCGGAGCTGGAGATGGCCGACCTGCTGCCGTACGTCTCCCGCTACCGCATGGTGCCGCTGGGCGCCCTCGCCGCGCAGTGGCCGGCCGACGACCTCTCCCTGTCCATCGACGCGGGCTCGGAGCACCGCCTCACGCTCACGTCGGACGGCGTGCGCACCCTGCTGGCCCGTCCCTAGAGGGCCGGCCCGTCCCTAGGGGCGGGAGTCCTCCACATCGTCCACGTCGCCGAGCATGCGGGCCAGTGCGGCCCGCTGCAGCGGCAGCACCTCGCTGTGCAGGTCCCGGCCGCCACGCGTCAGGGCGACATGCACACCGCGCCGGTCCTCCGCGCACATCGAGCGCTCCACCAGCCCGTCCTTCTCCAGCCGGGCGATGAGCCGGGACAGCGCGCTCTGGCTCAGGTGGACCCGGCCGGCCAGGTTCTGCACCCGGCACTGGGCGCCCTCCTCGGGCGTCTCGGTCGCGAGGATGTCGAGCACCTCGAAGTCGCTCGCGCCCAGACCGTGCGGGTGCAGCACACGGTCGATCTCGCACATCGTGCGCGCGTGCACCGAGAGAATCTCCCGCCACCGCTCCTCGAGCCGCCCACCGGCCGTCTTGACTGCCATACCTGCACGGTAACACCGAAGCGACTGTTCCTTGTCCGTGCAACTAGTGTGCGTGCAAGGACCACGAGGGGTACGGAGGGGCACCGGGCTCGCTCAGGCCGAGTCGCGCTTCACCAGCTCCGTCGGCAGGATCACCGCCGCCGGGTCGTCCCCGCCGATCTGGGCCAGCAGCACCCGGACCATCTCCGCGCTGATCCGGTCCCAGGGCTGCCGGATGGTGGTCAACTCGGGACTGGCGGCGAGCGCCGCGGGGGAGTCGTCGAAACCGCCCACCGCCACGTCCTCGGGCACCCGCCGCCCTGCCCGTTGCAGCGCCGCCAACACCCCCTGCGCCATCAGGTCGGACGCCACGAACACGGCGTCCACGTCCGGCGCCTGCGCCAGCAGCCGCTCCGCCCCCGCCTCACCGCTGGCCCGGCTGTAGTCGCCCGAGACGACGAGCCGTTCGTCGACGGCGACGCCCGCCTCGCCGAGCACCTCCCGGTACCCGGCCAGGCGCTCCACACCGCCGGGGGTGTCGAGCGGGCCGGTGACCACACCCACCCGCCGCCGCCCCAGCGACAGCAGATGGCGGACCATGTCCCGGGCGCCGTCCCGGTCGTCGGCGGCCACGTAACTCACCTTCGAACCCAGCCCGATCGGCTTGCCGCACGCCACCAGCGGCACACCCGCCGCGCGCAGTTCCTCGGCGACCGGGTTCCCGGAGTGGCTGGAGACCAGCAGCACGCCGTCGACGTGCCCCGCCGTGATGTACCGCGTTATGCGCCGCCGCTCGTCCTCCGTGCCGGCCAGCATCAGCAGCAGCGGCACGTCGTGCGCGGCCAGCGCCTGGGTGCAGCCGCGCAGCAGGACGTTGAAATTGGGGTCCTCGAAGAACCGCTCCTGCGGCTCGGTGAGCAGGAAGCCCACCGAGTCGGACCGCCCGGTGATCAGCGACCTGGCGTGCCGGTTGACGACGTAACCGGTCTTGCGGATGGCCGCGTTGACGGACTCCTGCGCGGCCGGGCTGACGTAGTGCCCGCCGTTGAGCACCCGTGACACCGTGCCCCGCGACACTCCCGCCTCGCGCGCCACGTCGTGGATCGTGGGCGGTCGGCGCCGGCCCCCCGTGTTGCTCATGGTCATGACTTTACGGCCCCGGAGAGCAGGTCGAGGCTCCAGAACCGCTGGACGACCAGGAAGAGGGCGACGAGCGGCAGCACCGCGAGGAAGGCGCCGGTGATCACCAGTGTGTAGAGCGCGGGTGTGTTCGCGCCCTGCTCCAGCAGCGTGTAGAGACCGAGCGTGATCGGGAACTTCTCGTCGTCGCTGAGCATGATGTAGGGCAGCAGGAAGTTGTTCCACACGGCCACGAACTGGAACAGGAACACCGTCACCAGTCCCGGCACCATCATCGGCAGCGCGACCCGGGTGAAGATCCGCCACTCGCTCGCCCCGTCCATCCGCCCGGCCTCCACCACGTCGGCGGGCACGGCCGCCGCGGCGTAGATGCGCGCCAGGTAGACGCCGTAGGGGGAGAGGATCTGGGGGAGCAGCACGGCCAGGTACGAGTCCGTCAGGTTCGCCTCGGCCAGCAGCAGGTACTGCGGCACGGCGAGGATCACCGGCGGCATCAGCACCCCCGCCAGCAGCACGTTGAACAGCGTCTCCCGGCCGCGGAAGCGGTACGTCGCCAGCGCGTAGCCGCTGAACGCCGACACGACCGTGGACAGCAGGGCGCCGAGACCGGCGTAGAGGGCCGAGTTGGCCATCCACTGCCAGTAGACGCCATCGCGGTAGGCGCTCAGGTCGCTCACGTTGTCGGCGAAGCCCGTGCCCGGCAGGAAGGTGAAGGTGGAGAACAGTTCGCTGCCCGACTTGGTGGCCGCGACGACCACCCAGGCCACCGGCAGCAGGCAGTAGACCGCGCCGAGCAGCAGGGTGAGCGTCGGGACCGGCGCGATGCGGCGGCGCCGCGGCGGTCCCTGCGCCGTCCCGGGCGTGGTGCCCGCCGCCGGCCGCGCCTTGCGTACGGCAAGAGAACTCATCGTGCTGCCTCCTGCTTGTTGCGACGGTTCGCTGCCCGCAGAAAGCCGAAGGACAGCACCAGGGTGACGAGCGCGATGATCGCCGCCTGGGCGGCAGCGGCGTGGATGTCACCCTTGCCGAAGGCGTCCTGGTACACCTTCATCAGCGGACTCCAGGTGGTGGAGACGGAGTTGGTGAGCGGTTTGAGGGTGGTCGGCTCGTTGAACACCTGGAGCGTGGCGATGATCGAGAAGAAGAACGTCAGCACCAGCGACGGCGCCACCATCGGGATCTTGATCCGCAGCGCGATCTGCAGCGGGGAGGCGCCGTCCAGCTTCGCCGCCTCGTACACCTCGGCCGGGATGGCCCGCAGCGAGGTGTAGATGACGATCATGTTGAAGCCGGTGCCGCCCCAGACCGCGATGTTCGCCAGCGCGAGATAGAGCGGACCGCCGTCCAGCAGGTCCGGCTGCGGCAGACCGAGCCGGTCGAGCACGAAGTAGAAGGGGCTGACGTCCGGCAGGTACAGGAAGCCCCACAGCAGCGCCGCCACCACTCCGGGAATGGCGTACGGCAGGAAGATCGCGAGCCGGGTGACCGGTGTGAACCGCACCTTCTCGGAGTCGAGCATCAGGGCGAACAGCAGGGCGAGGCCCAGCATCACCGGCACGACGACGCAGCCGTAGCCCAGGACGCGCAGCGCCCCGTCCAGCAGCTCGCTGTCGGTGAGGGCGTCGGTGTAGTTCTGGAGACCGGCCCACACCTCCTCGCGTGCCCCGGCGCCCAGTCCGAGCCCGGAGACCTCCACCTTGCGGAAGCTGAGGTGGACGGCGTAGCCGATGGGCAGCGCGAAGAAGAGCAGGAACAGGGCGATCGCGGGGATCAGGAAGGCATACGGGGCGCCCTTGACCCCGTACGGCCTCCGGCGTGCCGTCGTGCTGGTCACTGGGCGACCTCGAAGCCCTGCTTCTTCAGGTCGGCGACCGTCTCCTCCTGCATGGTGCCCAGGGCGGCGGTGAAGTCCGACTTGTTCTTCGCGGCGGCGCCGAACGCGTCCTTGAAGGCCGTGTAGGCGACGTTGACGTTCGGCCCCCAGGCGGCCGGCGCCGTCGTCTTCGCGATGGCGGCGGCCCTGGTGTAGAAGTCCGGCTGGTTGGCGAAGAACTCCGGCGGGTTGGAGAAGGCACCGCTGAGCTGGGCGGAGGTGGAGGCCGGGTAGATGCCTCCCTCCGTGGCCAGGGCGCTGAGCGCGTCACCGTCGGTGTTCAGCCACTCGGCGAACATGGCGGCGGCGTCCTTGTGCTCGGAGTCGGTGGTGACGCCGGTGGAGGAGCCGCCCCAGCTGCCGGTGCGGTTCTCGCTGTCGGACCACTGGGGGAGCGGGGCCATGGCCCACTTGCCCTTGGTGTCGGGCGCGGCCGTGGTCAGCGTGCCGGGCGCCCACACGGCGCTGACCCAGGCGATCTGCTTGCCGGTGTTGAGCGCCTTGTTCCAGGCCGGGGTGTACATCGGCTGGTTGTCTACGGCGCCCTCCTCGACGAGGCCGCCCCAGAAGTCGGCGACCTTCTTCGTCGCCGCGTCGTCGATGCCGACCTTCCACTGGTCGCCCTCGGTCGTCCACCACTGGGCGCCCGCCTGCTGGGCCAGGCCCGCGAAGAGTCCGGAGTCGTTGGCGGAGAAGGTGGTGAGGTCCTTGTCGGGCGCCGCCTTCTTCAGCTCGCGCGCGGTCTCGGCGAACTCGTCCCAGGTGGCCGGGACCTTCAGGCCGTACTTCTTGAACAGGTCCTCGCGGTAGTAGAACATCATTGGCCCGATGTCCTGCGGGACGGCGTAGACGGCGTCCGTGCCCAGTGTGGTCTGCTGCCACACTCCCTCGGCGAACTTGCCCTTCACATCACCGACCTCGCCCGATATGTCGGCGAGCGCGTCGTTGCTGACCAGGGTCGGCAGCGCCTGGTACTCGGCCTGCACCAGGTCGGGCCCCTGGCCGGCCTTGTGCGCGGTGAGGATCTTGGTGACCAGCGTGTCGCCGGACGCCTGCTTCTTCACCGTGACCGTGATCCGCTGCTCCTTGCCCGGCCCCTTGTTCCACAGGTCGACGACCTTGTCCATGCCGGGCGTCCACGTCCAGTACGTCAGCGAGACCGGGCCCGACTGGGCGTCGCTGTCGTCGTCGGACGAGCCGCAGGCGGCGAGGGTGGTGGCCCCGAGGGCGACGGCGACGGCGGAGGTCACCAGGCGACGGCGCTTCGTGTACGGCATGGAACTCTCCCCTGACCTGGGGTCTCCGCCCGCTGCGAAGACCTGCCATGCTTCTGTGAGCGTTCACAGTAGAGAAACATCCCGGACACTTGTCAATGGTTGTTGCTGTGCGGTTATGTTGGGCTCGCACCGCCGACAGTGTGTGTGCACGTTCCCAATTGATCGATCACATCGGGAGACCATCCATGCCGGAGACCACCCCCAGGGGCCTGGCCGGGCTCGCCTTCGGCGGGGACTACAACCCCGAGCAGTGGCCGGAGGAGACCTGGCAGGAGGACGTCCGGCTGATGCGCGAGGCCGGCGTGACGATGGTGAGCGCCGGGATCTTCTCCTGGGCGCTGCTGGAACCCGCCCCCGGCACCTACGACTTCGGCTGGCTGGACCGCCTCCTCGACCTGCTGCACGACAACGGCATCCGCGCCGACCTCGGCACGCCCACCGTCGCCCCGCCCGCCTGGTTCTACCGGGCCCACCCCGAGGCGCTGCCCGTGACCGCCGAGGGGGTGCGGTACGAGTTCGGCTCCCGGGGCGCCATCTGCCACAGCGACGCCGACTACCGCGTCGCCGCCGCGAACATCACCACCAGGCTCGCCGAGCGCTACGGCACCCACCCGGCCCTCGCGCTCTGGCACGTCCACAACGAGTACGGCGTCCCCGTCTCCGCCTGCTACTGCGACTCCTGCGCCGCGCACTTCCGCCGCTGGCTGGCGACGACGTACGGCACCGTCGACGCCGTCAACGAGGCCTGGGGCACCGCCTTCTGGGGCCAGCGCTACACGGACCTCGACCAGATCAACCCGCCGCGCACGACCCCGACGGTGGGCAACCCGGCCCAGGCGCTGGACTACAAGCGCTTCGCCGACGCCACCATGCGCGAGAACTTCCGCGCCGAGCGGGACATCCTGCACCGCCTCTCACCCGGCGTCCCCGTCACCACCAACTTCATGACCGCGCTCAGCCAGTGCGACTCCGTCGACTACTGGGCCTGGGGCCGCGAGGTCGACCTCGTCACCAACGACCACTACCTGATCACCGACGGCCGCCGCACCCACGTCAACCTCGCCATGGCCGCCGACCTCACCCGCTCCGTCGCGGGCGGCGCCCCCTGGCTGCTGCTCGAACACTCCACCTCGGGCGTCAACTGGCAGCCCCGCAACCCCGCCAAGGCCCCCGGCCAGATGGCCCGCAACTCCCTCGCCCACGTGGCCCGCGGCTCCGAGGGCGCCATGTTCTTCCAGTGGCGGCAGTCGAGGCGCGGCGCCGAGAAGTTCCACTCGGCGATGCTGCCGCACGGCGGAACCGGGACACGCGTCTGGCGCGAGGTGACCGAACTGGGCGCCTCGATCGGCTCACTGGCCCCCGTCCGCGGCACCCGCACCGAAGCAGACGTGGCCATGGTCTGGGACTGGCAGTCCTGGTGGGCCCAGAACCTCCAGTGGCGCCCCAGCGAGGACCACGACCCCCGCGAACGCGCCGACGCCTTCTACGAAGCCCTCTACGACCGCCACCTGACCGTCGACTTCGCCCACCCGGAAGCCGACTTGTCGGCCTATCCACTTGTCGTCGTCCCCGCGCTGTACCTCGCGACCGAGGCGGCCGGGAACAACCTCCGCGAGTACGTCGAGAACGGCGGCACCCTCGTCGTCTCGTACTTCTCCGGCATCGTCGACGAGCACGACGCCGTCCACGAGGGCCCCTACCCGGGCGCGCTCAGAGACGTGCTGGGCCTCACCGTCGAGGAGTTCTCACCGCTGCTCGCGGGCGAGCGGGTCGGGCTCACCGGCCCGGACGGCTCCGGGCAGACCGGCGACGTGTGGACGGAGTTCGTCGTGCCGCGCGGCGCCGAGCCGGTGTGGACGTACACCGACGGCCTCACCGCGGGCCACCCGGCCGTCACCCGCCACCGCCTCGGCGAGGGCACCGCCTGGTACGTCTCCACCCGCCTCGGCGCCGAAGGCCTGGACGCCGTCCTCGGCCGGGCGGCCGAGGACGCGGGCATCAGCCCCCGCGCCGACCTGCCCCGCGACGTCGAAGTGGTGCGCCGCACCGGCGAGTCGGGCACCTACCTGTTCGCGATCAACCACACCGCCTCGGACGCCAAAGTGCCGCTGGACGCGCACGGCACCGAACTGCTCACCGGCGAGCGCGCCGCGGGCCGCCTCGCGATCCCGGCCGGCGCCGTGCGGATCGTACGGCTCGACATCCCTTAGCCCCCCGGTCACCGCTGATTTCCGCCCCATCCCCAAGTCGAAGGGACCACGGACGACGATGTTCCATCCCAGACGCACCCTCAGGGCCCTCCTGCCGCTCCTCGTGGCCGGGCTCGCCCTCACCGCCCTGCCGGCCCAGACCGCCCAGGCGGCGAGCACCCTCACCAACGGCGGCTTCGAGACCGACGCCGGCGGCGCGGCCGCGCCCGCCGGCTGGTCCGAGTACGGCTCGACCGGCGCCTCGTACACCGAGGCCGGCGGCCACGGCGGCGGCAACCGCCTGAGCCACTGGTCCTCGTCCGCGTACAAGGTCGAGACGTACCAGTACCTCTCCGGGCTGGCCAACGGCAGCTACCGGCTGACCGCCTGGGTCCGCTCGGGAGGCGGCCAGAACGCCGCCTGGATAGCCCTCAAGAACTGCGGCGGAGCCGAGCAGCGCACCGACCTGCCGGTGTCAGCCGGTGGGTGGATCCGGATCGTCGTGCCGGTCAATGTGACTGCCAACCAGTGCACCATCAGCGTCAACAGTGACGCGAACGCCGGCAACTGGATCAATGTCGACGACCTGACCTTCACGCCGGGCACGTCCTCCGGAGTGCCGGTCAAGGGGGCCGACGTCTCCTCCCTGGCCAAGAGCGAGGCCAAGGGCGGCGCCTACCGGACGAGTTCGGGATCGGCGGGTGACGCGCTCGGTATCCTGAAGTCCGCCGGCATGAACTACGCCCGCCTCAAGGTCTGGGTGAACCCGGCCGACGGCTACAACAACAAGGCGCGCGTGCTGGCGACCGCCAAGCGCGTCAAGGACCGGGGCATGAAGCTGCTGGTCGACTTCCACTACTCGGACACCTGGGCCGACCCGGGCGCCCAGAGCAAGCCCGCCGCCTGGGCCGGCCACTCCTACGGCCGGCTGAAGACGGACGTGTACGACCACACCCACGACGTACTCAACGCGCTCAAGGCGCAGGGCACCGGCGCCGACATGGTGCAGGTCGGCAACGAGATCAACGGCGGCATGCTGTGGAACGAGGGCTCCACGGACAACTGGACGCAGCTCGCCGGGTTGATCAACAGTGGATACGACGCGGTCAAGAGCGTCGACGCGGCCACCCCCGTCGCGCTGCACCTGGCCAAGGGCGGCGACCTGGCGGGCACCCGCTGGTGGTTCGACAACGCCGTCGCGCACGGCGTCCGGTTCGACGCCATCGGCCTGTCGTACTACGGGTACTGGCACGGCCCGCTGTCCGACTTCCAGACCACCCTGGACGACGCGGCCGCCCGCTACGGCAAGCCGGTCTTCGTCGCCGAGACGGCCTACCCGTTCCGGCTGGACAGTGAGGACGCGCACGAGAACATCATCGACGTCACCGGTGAGCTGGTCCCCGGCTACCCGGCGACCCCGGCCGGGCAGACGGCGTGGATGAACACCGTGGCGGACATCGTGGAGGCCGTCCCGAACGGCCGCGGCCTCGGCGTCTTCTACTGGGAGGCGACCTGGACCGCCGTCGACGGCAACGGCTGGGACCCCACCGACCCGTCCTCCGGCAACGGCTGGGAGAACCAGGCCCTGTTCGGCTACGACGACAGGGCGCTGCCGGCCATGGCGTGGTTCCGTCACCGCTGACACCTCCTGTGCCGGACGGGACCGCCCGGTACCGGACAAGGCGCCGGAGTCCCGGACAGCGGGGCGCCGACTGCGGGACAGTGGAAGGACACGGTACGGGCGGGCCCGGACGAAGGGAGGACGAGATGCTGAGGACCCCCGTGCACGGCACGCGTCTCGACATCCTGGAGTGGCTCAAGGATCCGGCCGCCCACTTCCCGCCCGAGCACCACGCGGACGTCGTCGCGCACGGCGTCCGCGTGGAGCTCGTCGCCGCGAAGCTCGGCGTGTCCCGCCGGGCGGCCGGAACCCACCTCGACCTGCTCGCGAGCATCGGTCTGCTCCGCACCGGCGGAATCCGCGGCCGGACGTACTACCGGCGCGACGAGGTGCGGATCGCCGAGGTGGCGCGGATGTTCGAGAAGGGCTGGCAGACCGGCGGCCGCGCGGCGCCGACGAGTGACCCGGAGCCGCACCGGCGTTAAGCTGACCCCAGCCGCCGCCCCGGTGCGCGCGGCGCGGCGGTGGGGCCCGCCGTACCCGAACCGCGGCAGACGCCGCCAACGGTCCCTACTTGCGAACGGGGGCTTCCCCCTGCCCGGCGAGTAGGAGACGTACGACCGTGACAGCCCCGAACACCGAGAGCGCCGCAGTCCGGCCCGCCCGGCGCGGCCGGGCGCCGGTCGTCGCGGCCGTCTCCCTGGGCGGCGGCACGGGCGCCGCCGCCCGCTACGCGGCCTCCCTGTGGTGGCCGACGCAGACCGGTGGCTTCCCCTGGACGACCTTCTGGGTCAATGTCGCCGGCTGTGCCCTGATCGGCGTGCTGATGGTGGTCGTCACCGAGGTGCGGGACGCCCACCGCCTCGTCCGGCCGTTCCTGGGCACCGGAGTCCTCGGCGGCTTCACCACCTTCTCCACCTACGCCGTCGACATCCGTCACCTGTTCGCCGCCGACCAGGTCCGTACGGGTCTCCTCTACCTCGCCGCCACCCCTCTGGCGGCGCTCGCGGCGGTGTGGCTCGCCACCTGGGCGACCCGCCGCGTGTCGCCGCCCGGAACACGCGGGGGCACGGACACGAAGGGTGAGAGGTCGTCGTGAACTGGCTGCTGGTCGTCGCGGGCGGCATGGTCGGTGCCCCGCTCCGCTACCTCACCGACCGCGCGGTGCAGTCCCGGCACGACTCGGTCTTTCCCTGGGGCACCTTCACGGTGAACGTCGTCGGCTGTCTGGTGCTGGGCCTGCTGACCGGCGCGGCACTCGCGGGAGCCGCGGGCTCCGACCTGCGGCTCCTGCTCGGGACCGGGCTGTGCGGTGCCCTCACGACGTACTCGACCTTCTCCTACGAGACGCTCCGGCTGACCGAGACGGGCGCACGCCTCCTGGCCGCCGTGAACGTGACGGCGAGTGTGGCGGCCGGCCTGGGGGCGGCGTTCGCGGGGGTGACACTGGCCGACGCGCTCTGGGCCTGACACGAGGCACCGCCCCGCGTGTAGTAGGACAGGACTTCATGAGCGTCATCAGTATCGGCCAGGCCGTCGTCCTCGGAGTCGTCGAGGGGGTCACCGAGTTCCTTCCGGTCTCCTCCACCGGTCACCTCAAGATCGTCGAGGGGCTGATGGGCATCCCCGTCGACGACGACGCCGTCATCGGGTTCTCGGCGGTCATCCAGGTCGGTGCGATCGCCGCCGTGCTGGTCTACTTCTTCAAGGACATCGTGCGGATCCTCTCCGCCTGGGTGCGCGGGCTGACCGACCGGGAGGAGCGCTACCACCACGACTACAAGTTCGCCTGGTGGGTCATCATCGCGACGATCCCGATCGTGCTCGTGGGCCTGGCGGCCAAGCCGCTGATCAAGGGACCGCTCGCCTCGCTGTGGGTGGTCGCCGGCTCGCTGATCGTCGGCAGCGGCGTGATGTGGGTGGCGGACCGCACGGGGCGGCACAAGCGGGGCGAGGACGACACCTCGTTCAAAGACGCGATGCTGGTCGGTGGCTCCCAGATCCTCGCCCTGCTCTTCCCGGGCTTCTCCCGCTCCGGGGCCACCATGTCCACCGCCCTGATGCTCGACCTGGACCGGGTGGCCGCCACGCGGCTCTCCTTCTTCCTCGGCATCCCGGCCCTGACCGGCGCCGGTCTGTACGAGCTGAAGGACGCCCTGGGCACCGGGGCGGGCGCGGCCCCCCTGGCGGTCGGCACCCTCGTCTCCTTCGTGGTCGCCTACGCCTCGATCGCCTGGCTGCTTAAGTTCGTCGCCAAGCACTCCTTCAACGCCTTCGTCATCTACCGGATCGCGGTCGGCGTCCTGCTCTTCGGGCTGCTCGGCACGGGCGTGCTGCACAGCTGACCGCGCGGCCGGACCGGCACGCCCCCCCCCGCTGCTCAGTGGGCGTCGCGCAGCGGCTCCCCGACGCTCCTGAGGTGCCGCAGCGCCTCGCGGTGCGACGCGAGCAGGCCCGTCTGGTAGTACGGGACGCCCAGCTCGGCGCAGTACCGCTCGGTGATGACCTGGGCCCTGCCGAGGGCGGGCGTCGGCATGCTGGGGAAGAGGTGGTGCTCGATCTGGTAGTTGAGGCCGCCCATGAAGGCGTCGACGAGCACGCCGCCCCGCACATTGCGGGAGGTGAGGACCTGGCGGCGCAGGAAGTCGAGCCGCATGCCCTCCTCGATCATCGGCATGCCCTTGTGGTTGGGGGCGAAGACCGATCCGAGGTAGATCCCGAACAGCCCCTGGTGCACGGCGATGAACGCGAGCGCCTTGCCAGGGGAGAGGACCGTGAACAGACCGCCGAAGTACAGGGCGAAATGGGCGACGAGGAGCGTGCCCTCCAGCACCGGCCGCTTCATGGACGGGCTGCGCAGCGCCTTGAAGCTGCTGAAACTCAGATTGAGACCTTCCAGCGTCAGCAGCGGGAAGAACAGGGCGGCCTGGTGTTTCCCGACGAAGCGGGGAAGCCCCTCGGCCCTGCTCGCCTGGCGCCGTGACCACACCAGGATGTCGGGGGAGACGTCCGGGTCCTTCTCCTCGTGGTTGGGATTCGCGTGGTGGCGCGTGTGCTTGTTCATCCACCAGCCGTAGCTCATGCCCAGCAGCAGGTTCGCCACCAGGAGACCGCCGATCTCGCTGGGACGCCGGCGCGAGAAGACCTGCCGGTGGGCGAGGTCGTGAGCGGCCAGCCCGAGCTGGCCGAAGACGACGGCCAGCGCCACCGCGACGAACAGCTGGCTCCAGCTGTTCCCCAGCGTGACGAAGGCGGCGACACCGCCCGCGAGCGCGAGGGCGACGGCACCGAAACGCACCGTGTAGTAGAGCGGGCGGCGCCGGAGCAGCCCCTCGTCGGCTATACGCCGTGAGAGTTCGGAAAAGTCGCTTCCCTTTGCGCGTCCCTTTTCCGGTGCGCGCGTGGGCGGGCTCTCGATGAGCACCGTTGGAGTTGCCATGTGCCTCAGTATGCGGGCGGTTTTCCCGGCCGCAGAATGACGGCTGCCACCCGAAGCGGGGTGTGGCTAGCACCACCCCCGGCCCTGTGGTCCTCCCTTGACAGCACTCCCGCCCGACCCGCAGGATCACTCCGTGAACCTGTCAGACAGCCAGACAGCAGGCAGCCGGACAGCCGCTGCGGTCCCGCGGCGCGTCAGCGCCATGGAAGCGGTGCTCGGCCACCTGCGCGGCGCGATCGAGCGCGGCGAGTACGCGATCGGCGACAAGCTCCCCTCCGAGGCGGAGCTGTGCCGCACCCTGGAGGTCTCCCGGCCGGTGCTCCGCGAGGCCCTGCGCGCCCTGCAGACCATGGGGTTGACCGTCTCCAGGACCGGCAAGGGCACCTTCGTCGTCGCCAGTGCCGTCGAGGACCCCACCTTCGGCGACTACACGGCCGGCGACCTGCTGGAGGTGCGCCGCCACGTCGAGATCCCGGTGGCCGGCTACGCGGCCCGCCGCCGCACCCCGGAGAACCTCGACCGCCTCGCCCACCTCCTGGACCGCATGGAGCGGGAGACGGACACCACCGCGTGGGTCGCGATGGACACCCTTTTCCACCTCACCGTGGCCGAGGCCGCCCAGAACCCGGTCTTCCGCCGGGTCATCGAGGAGATCCGCGACGCGCTGGCCCGCCAGTCCGCCTTCCTCAACGAACTGGGCGGCCGGCGCGAACAGTCCGACCGGGAGCACCGGGCCATCGTCGAGGCACTGCTCGACGGCAGTGACCACGACGCGGAAGAGGCCATGGCCCACCATCTCGACCGCGTCGAGACCACCCTCACCGACATCGTGCGCCCCACCCGCACGGACACCCCCACGGAAGGCGCACCCGAGGCGTGAGCGAGCACCGACCGCCGCAGGCGACCGCGCCGGCCCCCGACCCCGACCCCCAGGCAGTGATGTACGGCTATTCCCCCGCGGACCCGCCCCCCGTCCGTGAACCCCTCCACACACCCGTCGCCCACCTGGTACGCGGCGGCGTCGTCGAGGGCGTCCACCACGGCTCCGTCGTCGTCCTCGCCCCGGACGGAGAGATACGCCTCCAGCTCGGCGACATCGAGGCCGCCTGCTACCCGCGCTCCGCGCTCAAGCCGGTCCAGGCCGTCGCCATGGTCCGCGCCGGTCTGCCGCTGGACGGCGAGCTGCTCTCGCTCGCCGCCGCCAGCCACTCCGGCGAGGAACGCCACCTCGCCGGCGCCCGGCGCGTCCTCGAACTCGCCGGACTCACCGAGAGCGACCTGCGCAACATCCCCGACCTGCCCTTCGACCCGGTAGTCCGGGACTCCTGGGTCAGGGAGGGCCGCCTCCCGTCCCGGCTCGCCCAGAACTGCTCGGGCAAGCACGCCGCCATGCTGTACACCTGCGTGCTCAACGGCTGGTCCCTGGACGACTACCTCGACCCCGGCCACCCGCTCCAGCAGGCGATCGCCGAGATCGTCGAGGACCTCACCGGGCAGCGCGTCGCCCGAGTGACCGTCGACGGCTGCGGCGCGCCCCTGTTCGCGATCTCCCTGCACGGTCTCGCCCGCGCCGCCGCCCGCCTCACCACCGCCGTCCCCGGCACCCCGGAGGCCCGCGTGGCGGACGCGATGCGCGAGCACGCCGAGATGGCCTCCGGTTCCGGCCGGGACGTCGCCGCGCTGATGCGGGCCGTGCCCGGGCTGCTCGCCAAGGACGGCTTCGAGGGAGTCCAGGTCGCCGCCCGGCCCGACGGCGGTGCGATCGCCGTGAAGATAGCCGACGGCGCCGACCGGGCCCGCGTCCCGGTCGCCGCGGCTGCGCTCGCGCGGGCCGGTGTCGCACCGCGGCTGCTCACGGAGTTCGCGGGTGAACCGCTGCTCGGAGGCGGGGAGCCGGTGGGACGCATACGTCCGGTGCCCGCGCTGGACGCCGTTCCGCTCGCCTCGTGCGGGTAGAGCGCCGCTCGGTGCCGCCCGTGGGAGCCGCGGCCGTGGCCGGTCGCGCCGCCCGCGCGGCGGAGCCGCACCGCGACACAGCCCGAGCCCCTCGGGGGCGCTCACCCTCACCGCCCTCGTGAGCGGCCGCGGGGTCGCCGAACTCGTCCTGGAGAAGGGGCTGCTGCCCGCCGAGCGGCGCACCGCCCTGCTGCGGCCGGAGATCCTTACCGGCAGCGGCACCACTCCCGCCCGACCGCGCGCCGGGACCGGCCCGGAGGAAGAATGGCGAGCATGAGTACGCGGACGACCTTCCAGCCGGTCCTGGAGCGCATCGCCGAGGAGATCGAGCGGACCCCAGGCAGTGGCCGGCCCGCCGACTACATCCCGGCGCTCGCCGCCTGCGACCCGCGCCGCTTCGGCATGGCCGTCGCCGAGCCGGACGGCACGGTGTACGGGGTGGGGGACTGGCGGGAGCCGTTCTCCGCGCAGTCCATCACCAAGGTCTTCACCCTTGCCCTCGACCTGTCCCGCGAGCGCGACGCGCTCTGGGAGCACGTGGGCCGCGAACCGTCCGGCAACCCGTTCAACTCCCTGGTGCAGCTGGAGTACGAGAACGGCATCCCGCGCAACCCGTTCATCAACGCGGGCGCCCTCGTCGTCACCGACCGCCTGCACACCCGTACCGGGGACGCGGCGGGCGAACTGCTCGCCTTCCTGCGCGCGGAGAGCGGCAACCCGGACCTGACCTACGACGAGGAGGTCGCCGCCTCCGAGACCGCGCACGGCGACCGGAACGCCGCCCTCGGCCACTTCATGGCGGCGTACGGCAACATCGACAATCCCGTGCCCGTCCTGCTGGAGCAGTACTTCCGCCAGTGTTCCGTCGCCGCTTCCTGCGCGGACCTCGCCCTGGCGACCGGGTTCCTGGCCCGGCACGGCATCCGCGCGGACGGCACCCGGCTGCTGAGCCGCAGCCAGGCCAAGCAGGTCAACGCGGTGATGCTGACCTGCGGGACGTACGACGCGGCCGGCGACTTCGCCTACCGGGTGGGCCTGCCGGGCAAGAGCGGGGTCGGTGGCGGCATCATCGCGGTGGTGCCGGGCCACTGCACGCTGTGCGTGTGGGGCCCCGGCCTGGACGAGCGGGGCAACTCGGTGGCCGGGGTGGCGGCGCTGGACCGCTTCACGACGCTCACGGGCCTGTCGGTCTTCTGAGCGGAGCGCGAAGACGTCAACTGTCCTGGACCCGGACCAGTTTGAGCCGCAGAGCCAGTGCCATGGCCCCCGCGCCGAGCCCGGCGACGCCCAGGATCGCACCGGTCTCCGGCCAGCCCGGATCGTGCTGCGACGGCCGCGCCCCCGTGACCGACGCGGGCACGGCCTCCGGGCCCGGCCGAGGCCGGGCGCCCGCGGGCGCCAGCGAACCCACCGGGTCGACGTGCCCGGCGGCCTCGAATCCCCAGTCGAGCAGTGAGCGGGCCTCCTCGTACACGGCGTGGCCGCCGCCCTCCTGGGGGTTCATCACGGTCACCACCAGGGTCCGCCCGTCACGGCGGGCGGCGGCGATCAGGGTGTTGCCGGCATTGCTGGTGTAGCCGTTCTTGATGCCGATCAGCCCCGGGTACGGCTCCACGCCGTCCGCCCCGGTGAGCAGCCGGTTGGTGTTGATGATCCCGTACGAGTCCCCGTTCCGGCCGGGGAACATCGCGTCGACCTTGGCGCAGTACCGCGCGAAGTCCGGGTTGCGCAGCCCCGCCCGGCCGAAGACCGCCAGGTCGTACGCCGACGACACCTGGCCCGGCGCGTCGTAGCCGTCGGGTGAGCGCACGTGGGTGTCGTGGGCGCCGAGGGCGCGGGCCTCGGCCTGCATCCGGGCGGCCGTGGCGCTCCAGCCTCCGGTGAGCGAGGCGAGGACGTGGACGGCGTCGTTGCCGGAGTTGAGGAAGACGCCGTTCCACAGGTCGGAGACCCGGTATGTGTGGCCTTCGACGACACCGACCAGGCTGCTGCCGGGGCCGATGCCGGTCAGCTCGTCGGCGCTCACCTCGTGGCGGATGCCGCCCGGCAGGACCGGCAGCACCGTGAGAGCGAACAGGGTCTTGAGGGTGCTGGCCGGCGGCAGCTTGCGATGCGCGTCGTGTGCCGCCAGCACGTCACCGGTGCCGGCGTCGGCGACCACCCAGGACAGCGCGGAGACATCGGGGACCCCGGGTGCGCCGGGGCGGGGCCGGACCTGTGTCCCGGAGCGGTACAGCAGCGTCGCCTGCGCTGTCGCCGCGCGTGGCCCGCCGGGCGGACCTGGGTCCGGCAGCACCGCACGGGCGGCCGCGGCGGCGGGCATGAGCGTGAGCAGCCCTGCCACACAGAGCACGCAGGTGGATCGAGCCGCCCGGGATGAGAATCCGATAGTCATACCGCAAACGTAGGAACGGGCCCCCGGACCGCCACGCTGCCCGGGCCGAGTCGCGCTCGCAAGCACCCGGATGCCGTAGGGGCGACCGGCCGGCCAGGGGAGCGTCGGCGGACGTGCGCTGTCAGGCGGCGGGCAGCGTCGGCTGGACGCGTCGCAGGAACGTGGCGTTGTCCGGCGTCTGGCGCATCCGCTCCAGCAGTGTCTCCAGGCCGGACTGTTCGTCCCGGCTTCCCAGGGCGCGCCGCAGTCCGCGTACGGCGGTCGACTCGGCGGTGGACAGCAGGAGTTCCTCGCGGCGGGTGCCGGAGCCGGTCATGTCCACGGCCGGGAAGACGCGGCGGGAGGCGAGCTCCCGGCTCAGCCGCAGCTCCATGTTGCCGGTGCCCTTGAGCTCCTCGAAGTAGAAGTCGTCGGCACGCGAGCCGGTCTCCACCAGGGCGGTGGCGAGGATGGTGAGGGAACCGCCCTCCTCGGCCGTCCGGGCGGCACCGAAGAACCGCTTCGGCCCGAGCAGCGCCCCGGCGTCGACGCCGCCGCTGAGCGTGCGGCCGCCGGAGGAGGCGGCGTTGTTGTGCGCCCTGCACAGCCGGGTGAGGGAGTCGAGGAGGATGACGACGTCCTCACCGGTCTCGACCAGGCGCTTGGCCCGCTCGATCACGAGCTCGGCGAGCGCGATGTGCTGCTTGGCGCTCCGGTCGAAGGTCGAGGCGTACACCTCGCCCCGCACGGACCGGCGCATGTCGGTGACCTCCTCGGGCCGCTCGTCGAGCAGCACCACCATCAGGTGGGAGTCGGGGTGGTTGCCGGCGACGGCGGCGGCGAGCTGCTGGAGGAGGACGGTCTTGCCGGTCTTCGGCGGGGCCACGATCAGGCCGCGCTGGCCCTTGCCGACCGGGGCGATCAGATCGGCGACCCGCCCGGTCAGGCCGGCCGCCGGGTGTTCGAGGCGCAGCCGCTCGTGCGGGTGCAGTGGTGTCAGATCATGGAAGTGCCGTCGGCCGCCCTGCCGGTCGGGGGTGCGGCCGTTGACGCGGACGACGTCGGTCAGGGTGCGCCGGTCACCGCGCACGCCCTCGACCAGGTCACCCTTGCGCAGGCCGTGGCGGCGGATCAGCGCGGGGGAGAGGGAGAGGTCGGACGGCTCGGGCTGGAGGCTGCTGCCCCGCAGGTGCCCCTTCCCGCCCGCGTCGATGTCGAGGACACCGTTCGCGATCTCGGCCGGGGACTGCTGCACAGGGGGGCGTTCGAGTGTGGTGGTCATGGTGTTCGGTCCTTTCGAGGACACGGGCATGGCTCATGCGGAAGGAAGGAAGGAAGGAAGGGGAGAAGCCGTGCGAGGGGTCGGACGACACGCCTCCGGACGGCGGGAACAGCACCTCGGGTACGGCGGGGAAAGACCCTGCTCACGAGGTTGTGCTGAGAAGCGGACGCGCCGGTCGCACAAGGACGGGCGGGTCGGCGAACCGAAGGGAAACTGGCACCGGCGCCCCAGGAGGGCGTACACAAGTGCTGACCACACCGTACCACGGGAATGGGCGAAGTGGCGGTGGGGCGGGACGTTCCACGCGTCCCACCCCGTTCAACGAGGCCGGGGCGGCCTTCTGTTCCGTCTTCCGCGTATGCCGGGCCGGACTCAGTCGCCCGAACGTTCCTGAGCCTCCCGTGCCTCCTGCGCGATCCGGTCGAACTGAGCGCCCATCGCGGCCTGCAGCGCCTGCGCGCCCGACAGCGGGCGCACCATCACCGTGAGTTCGTCGATACGGCCGGACTCGTCGAGGTGCAGGATGTCGCAGCCGCCGATCTCGCGGTCGCCGACCCGCGCCGTGAAGACCAGCGCGTGGTCGGGGCCGTCAGCCTCGCCGATGACGCGTTCGTAGCGGAAGTCCTCGAAGACGCGGGTGACGCCGCGCAGGATCGCGGTCGTGATCGCTTTGCCGTGGTAGGGCTTGAACACGACGGGGCTGGTGAAGACGACGTCCTCGGCCAGTAGTGCCTCGACGGCGTCGAGGTCGTGGGCCTCGACCGCCGCGCGGAATGCCTGCATCACATCTCCTCGGTGAGAGGTACTGATCGGTGAGAAGTACTGAACTATTTGAATAGGTGCAGAGTAGAGTAGTCCTTACTTGCTAGCGTGTCGACATGTCTCTCAAGTACGCCGTCCTGGCCGCCCTGCTGGAGGGCGAGGCCTCGGGCTACGAGCTGTCCAAGGTGTTCGACGTCTCGCTCGCCAACTTCTGGCCCGCCACGCCGCAGCAGCTCTACCGGGAGCTGGAGCGCCTCGCGGGCGACGGACTCATCGAGGCCCGGACGGTGCCGCAGGAACGCCGGCCCACCAAGCGGCTGTTCTCGCTCACGGAGGCGGGCCGGGAACAGCTGGGCGCCTTCGCCGCCGAGCCGACCCGGCGCCCCACCGCCATCCGCGACGAGTTCCTGATCAAGATGCAGGCCATGGACGGCGTGGACCCGGACCGGGTCCACGCCCTGGTGGAGGAGCGCCGGGCCTGGGCCCTGGGGAAACTCGCCCGGTACGAGCGCGTCCGAGAGCGCCTCCTGGACGGCCGTGGGGAGGAGGAGTACCTGCGTGACTCCGACCGTGTCGGGCCCTACCTCACGCTGCTGGCCGGGATCACCTTCGAGCGCGAGAACGCCCGCTGGTGCGAGCGCGTCCTCACGGTGCTGCGGGAGCGGCGCGCCCCCACCGGGCCCGCCGGGCAGCCTCTAGGCTGACCTGATGTTCAGCCCCGAAGGCCCCACCCTGCGCGAACTCGCCGTCCAGGCACTGTCGTCGGTCGAGCGCGGCTACGACCTGCTCGCCCCGAAGTTCGAGCACACCCCGTACCGGACGCCGGACCGGGTGCTCGACGCCGTGGCCTCGGCACTGGCGCCGATGGGGCCGTTCGGTGCCGGACTCGACCTGTGCTGCGGTACCGGCGCGGGAGTGGACGTACTGGCCCGGGTGTGCCGGGAACGCGTGACGGGGGTCGACTTCAGCGCGGGCATGCTGGAGGTCGCGCGGGGGCGCGTCGTGCCCGAGGGGCCGGCGGTCTCCTGGGTGCGCGCGGACGCCCGCGCTCTGCCGTTCGGTCCCGAGTTCGACCTGGTGGTCAGCTTCGGTGCGTTCGGACACTTCCTGCCCCGTGAACTGCCGGGCCTGTTCACCCAGGTGCGCTCCGTACTGCGACCGGGCGGCTGCTTCGCCTTCCCCGTGGTCGCGCCGCCCCGCCCCGGCTCCCGCGGCTACTGGACGCTGCTCGGCTTCGACGCGGTGATGCGGGCGCGCAACGCGCTGTGGCGGCCGCCGTTCGTCATGTACTACCGGACGTTCCGGCTCGGGGACGTGGGCCGGGAACTGGCGCGCGCCGGCTTCCGGACGGACCTGCACGCCCTGCCCGGCTTCGGGCGCCGGCCCGACGGCAGCCCGCGCGTCCGGATGGTCGTGGCCCGGCGGCTGCCCTGACGGTGTGCGCGGGCGGGATCAGCCGGCCGCCGGGAGGGTGAACTCATAGACCAGCGCGTCTTGTCGGGCGTCCACGAGGAGGTCCGTGATCTCCAGGGGCCGTGCGTACTGGTCGTGCACCCGCCGGACGACCCGCACCGACGGCGTGTCCGCGAGGCGGCTGATCGTGTCGCGGTGATGCAGGGTCAGGCCCGCCCGGCGCATCCAGTCGTAGGCCCGCCGCAGTTGCGCCGAGGCGGTGCCGTCGGCGCGGTCGCGGTACCGGGCCAACTCCTCGACCTCGGCGAGCGCCACGGCGGAGAACGAGGTCACCGCGGTCCGCCGGCCGGTCCCGTCGGCGGTCGCGGACAGGTAGCGGTGCACCAGGGTCGGCCGGCCCGGCGCCAGCCCCAGTGCCGCGGCGTGCTCCGGCGGCGGAGCCTCCCAGGTCACGGTGGCACGGTCGCCGGTGCACGGCTCCGCGGTCCGGGCGCCGACCGGGAACGTGAGGGACGCCGGGCTCTGTGCCGGTGGGCCGGGCAGGGCGGCGTGGCTGCCCCGCCGGTCGGTGGCGAGCAGGCCGTCCCGGCGCAGCACCTCCAGGGCCTGCCGTACGGTCTCCCGGCTCACCCCGAAGTGCTCGGCCAGTCGGCGTTCGCCCGGCAGTCGTGCGCCCGGTGGGACGGTCCCGTCATGCAACTCGCCGAGCAGCTGTACGGCCACCCGCCGGTAGAGGGGCTGTGCGTCGGTGACGGGGTGGTCGTGCGGGGTGGTGCGGGCCATGCCGCGCCCTCCTGTTTGGTGACGTGCGGTAGCCGTGCGGGCTCGGTGCGCCACCAGAAGTATCATTGGTCTAAACCAACCGGGAAGAGCGGTCCGCCGGTTCGGCCGAAACCTCACCCGCGCGTCGGCCGTCCGTCACCCCTTCACAAGGCGCTGTACAGGGCGTCCACCAGTGCCGTCTTCCGCGGGTCGTCGGCGATGTGCGGTCCCATGCGGTTCATGACGTAGCCCAGCGAGACCCCCGCGTCCGGGTCCGCCAGACCGCAGGAGCCGCCGAAGCCGTCGTGTCCGAAAGCCCGCGGATCGGGGCCGTAGGAGCCGTTGGGGCCGCTGAGCCACAGCCCCAGCCCGACCTCGGTCTCGTGCGCGAAGCCGGCGCCGAGGACGAGGTCGCGGCAGGCACCCTGTCCTTCGCGCACCCGCTCGGCGGCTTCCCGGGACAGCACGCGGTGGCCGTCGTACGAGCCCCGGCCCGCGAGGATCCCGTACAGCGCGGCGACCGCCCGCGCGGTGCCGTGTCCGTTCACCGCCGGTATCTCGGCGGCCCGCCACGCGGCGGTATTGGCCTCCGTGGCGCCGATCGGGGGATTGGTGAGCGCCGCCACGGCCGCGGGCGCCAACTGGGCGAAGACCGCGGCCTGCTCGCTGTCGGAGGCCACCCGCGGATGCACCGGCTCGGCCGCCCGCCCCGACTCCTTCTCCGGCAGTCCGATGGTGAAGTCGATGCCGAGCGGCCCGGTCACCTCCCGCTCCAGGAACGCCCCGGGCAGCAGCCCCGACACCCGCCGCACGACCTCACCGACCAGGAAGCCGTAGGTGATCGCGTGGTACCCGGACCGCGTACCCGGCTCCCACCAGGGCTCCATGGCCGCCAGTCGACCGGTGGTCAGGTCCCAGTCGTACAACTGCGCCGCCGAGTGCGGCTCACGCAGCCCGGACAGGCCGGCGCGGTGCGACAGCAGATGCCGCACGAGGACCTTCTCCTTGCCCGCCGCCGCGAACTCGGGCCAGTACACGGCCACCGGCGCGTCGAGGTCCAGCAGTCCTCGGTCGGCGAGGACGTGGGCGCACAGGGCGGTCGGGCCCTTGGACGTCGACCACACGTTGACCAGCGTGTCCCGCTCCCACGGCCGGCTGCGGGCCGCGTCGGCCCATCCGCCCCACAGGTCCACCACCGTCGCGCCGTCCACGGTGACGGTCACCGCGGCGCCCAGTTCGCCGCGGTCCCGGAAGTTCTCCTCGAACACCGTGCGTACCGCCGCGAAGCGGGTGTCGCAGTGGCCGTGAACCTGCGCCTCGTCCTCGGACATGGGGCCCTCCGTCGTACGCAGGAAGCCGGGCCGCACCGTCGCGGCCCGGCTCCATGAACGTACCGACTGGTCGGACTGGACGGAAGCCCGCCGACCCGGACGAGGCGGGATCGCGGCGAGGCGGCCGGGCAGCCGGGCAGCCGGTCGGGCGGGCCGGCGAAAGGCGGACTCAGAGGTACGAGCGCAGCCAGCGCAGCTTCGCCGCCTCCTGGAAGGGCCCGCCGCCCTCGTGGTCGTTGAAGTCGTACACCTCGATCGCCTTCTCGGCGTGCGCCCAGGCGTTGAACGCCGCGAAGACGGTCGACGGCGGGCAGGTCTGGTCCTCCAGGGCCGCCGAGAACAGGGCGGGCGCCCGGCCGCGCGCCGCGAAGTGCACGCCGTCGAAGTAGGACAGCGTGCGCAGCGCGTCCTCGGTGCGGCCGCGGTGCGTCTTGAGGTACAGGCCGATCTCCCGGTAGGGGTGCCGGTCGGTGAGCTTGGTCGCGCGCGGGAAGTCGCTGAGGAACGGCACGTCCGGCGCGACGGCCGTGAGGTCCGGCACCAGGCCGCCCACGGCGATCGTTATGCCGCCGCCCTGGCTCCCGCCGAGGGCGACCGTACGTGCCGGGTCGGTCAGCGGGTGCGAGCGGGCCGCCTCGACCGCGCGCACGGCGTCGGTGAAGACGCGGCGGTAGTAGTAGTTCTCGGGGGCGTCCAGGCCGCGGGTCATGAAGCCCGGGTAGGCGGGCGTGCCGCCGACGGGGTCCGCCGTCCCGCCACCGCCGCCCCAGGCGCTCCCCTGGCCGCGGGTGTCCATCACGAAGTGCGCCCGGCCCGTGGAAGCCCACAGCAGGTGCTCGTGCGGCAGCCCGCGCCCGCCGCCGTACCCGACGAACTCCACGACCAGCGGCAACGGTTCCTCCGCCGCGGTCGGCAGGATCAGCCACCCCTTCACCGGGTGACCGCCGAACCCGGCGAACGTCACGTCGTGCACCCGCACCGTGGACAGTCCCGTGTCGACCGGTTCGAAGCGGGCGTCCAGGTCGTACGCGCGGGCTTCGTCGAGCGTCTTGCTCCAGAACGCGTCGAAGTCCTCGGGTTCGGCCGACGCGCTGCGGTAGGTGCGGAGTTCTTGGAGCGGAAGGTCGAACAGGGCCATCGAGAACCGCCTTTGCGGGGAGACAGTGCCGGACCGTGCGGGTGATCACACCGTACGTGAATGGTCGGAGGTCTCGCCAGATCGTCGGCGGGCAGAGACCGACCTGACCTGCGGTTCGACGGATCGAACGTCGGCGAGGGTCGCGCCGGAGCCCCGGGTTGGGGCCAGGTGGTCGGATCACCGGCGTCCCGTCACGCCCGGCGGCGCGTCCACTGGGGTTCGGTGAGGGCCCAGTCGCGGTCCCACTCGGCCATCCGGTGCCGGAGGGCCACCTTGCGTACGGCGCAGTGTGCGAGGAGCACCGTGAGCGCCGCCCCCACGGTGGTGCACACGCCGATCGTGACGCTGTGCTGCCAGACCGCGGAACGGGCCGTCGGCGGCGGCACGCTCTCGCCCCGGGAGTCCAGCCACACGTCGACCGTGTCACCGTGCCGGGTGCCGGTCGGGACACGGGTCGTGGTGCTCCGGTCGGCACCGTCCGACGTGCTCCAGCTGACGGTCGCGCGGTACGAGTGCTGCCCGCCGGCCTGCACCGACGCCAGCGTGTCGGGAGTCCGGCCGACCACCTCGGCGCGGACGCGGTGCCGCTCCGCGCGCTGCTCCGCCGCGACCGCCTGGGCCTGACCGTGGGCCCACCAGCCCGTGGCGGCTCCGAGCACCGGTGCCCCCACGATCAGCAGGACCGCGACGAACAGCACGGTCCACGCCTCGACGACGTCCGACCGGCGCCGCAGCGTATTGCGCCGCATACGCCAGCCGCGCACCCGGGTTCGCATGTCGACCTCCTCGCGATCACAGCGACCGGAGGGCCGGGCGGACGGCCGTACGAGAGCGGGGGCCGCCGTGTCTCCGCGTCGCGCCACGCGTGCGAGTGCCCGCACAGGTCTGGTACCCCGTTCGGCGCGCCTCGCTCACCATGTCGCCCACCCCCGGAACGCCGGACGACTGCTCCGCACCGCGGACAGGTGCCCAGCGGCGCCCGGGAGAAACCGGGGCACCGGCCGTGGGTCAGCCGAAGCGTTCGATCCGGATCCGGTCCACCGGCTGACCGGCCGCCACCAGCAGCCGTGAGGTGTGCTCCGCGAAGGAGTTGGAGCCGCACACGTAGGCCTCCCAGCCGTCGGCGGGCGCTTCGGCCAGGAGCGGTGCCAGGTGCGCGGTCGTCATCCGGCCCACGGGCGTCCCGGCCGGCGCGCCGCGGGTGAACACGGGAGTCGTCTCCGCGCCGAGTTCGCGTGCGTAGATGAGCTCCTCGGGAGTGCGCGCGGACACCAGCAGGCGCAGCGGCACCGTCAGTCCCAGCGCCCGGTGGTGCCGCACCATCGACATCAGCGGTACTACCCCGGAGCCCGCGCCCAGCAGCAGGGCGGGCCGGTCGCCCGGCCAGGCGAAGAAGCCGCTCAGCGGGCCGCGCACCTCGATCCGGTCACCGGGCCGGGCGACCGTGTGGAACCAGCCGGACACCTCGCCGTCCTCGACACGGTCGAGGGTCAGCTCGATGTGCCCGGAGTCGTCCGGCGCCGACGCCAGCGAGTAGTGGCGCTGGGCCACGTACCCGTCCTCGGCGGTCAGCCGCAGCATCAGGTGCTGGCCGGGCAGATGGCCCGCCCAGCCGGGCACGGCGAACCGGAAGGTGGACGCGCGGTGCGTCTCGCGACGGATCTCCGTGAGGGTGGCGGTCTGCCACGTCCCGGCCGCCCGGCCGTTCACCTCGATGCGCCCGGGCACGGCGAACCGCGTCGGGGGAGTGAAGGCCCCTGCCGTGTGCGTCGCCGCCTCAGTCACCGGAGTACCTCTGCTCCTCCCAGGGATTGCCGCGCGCGTGGTAGCCGTTCTGCTCCCAGAAGCCCGGCTCGTCGTGGTCGAGGAGTTCCAGGCCCGCGATCCACTTGACGCTCTTCCAGAAGTACAGATGCGGCACCACCAGCCGCGCCGGGCCGCCGTGCTCGGGGGCCAGCGGCTGCCCGTCGTCATCCCACACGATCCAGGCGCGCCCGCCGAGCAGGTCCGCGAGCGGCAGGTTCGCGGTGTAGCCGGTGTGCGCGTAGGCCACGGCGTGCGTGGCGGACGACAGCGGGCGCGCCGTCTCCAGGAAGGCGTCCAGGGACACGCCCCCGAACCGCACCCCGAACTTCGACCAGCCGGTCACGCAGTGGATGTCGCCCGAGTACGCCGACGACGGCAGCCGGTGCGCCCCGGCCCAGTCCCAGGTACGGGGCTCGGCCACCAGCCCGCTCACGCGGAAGGTCCAGTCGGCGGGCGACACGTCGGGCGTGACCTCGGCGGACAGCACGGGCCAGTCGTCACCGGCGTCGTACTGGCCGGGCGGCAGCCCCGGCCGGGCGGCGCGCGGGCGCCCGGTGAAGCCTCGGGTGGTGTTCATGCGGGGGGCCTTTCGGGCCGCCGCGAGGGGATGCCCGCGGCCGGCGTGATCAGTGCGTACGCGGTCAACCGTACGTGCTCCAGGGGCGATCCTCAGCCCTGGTCCTCGCCGGGTGCGGCCTGCCGCCACGCGTTGTACCGCTCCAGATACGCGGCGAAGCGGACCAGGTCCTCCTCGGGCCAGTCGGCGAGCCGCTCCCGGAAGGCCGTCCGGCGGCTCTCGGTGACCTGGGCCAGGATGTGCCGTCCGGCCTCCGTCAGGTGCAGGACCTGGACGCGGTGGTCGTCCGGGTCGACGCGCCGCTCGACGAGTTCGGTGCGCTCCAGGGCGGACACCTGACGGCTGACGGTGGACTTGTCCAGGGCGTAGTGGGCGGCCAGGTCGGTGGCCCGGCAGCCGTCCCGCTCCTCCAGGTGGCCGAGCAGCGTGTACGAGACCAGCGACAGCTCGGGGTGCATGCGACCCGCCGAGGCGCGGGCGCGGCGGGCGAAGGCCGTCATCTCCCGCTGGATGGTCTCCACGGCCTCCGCAGGGCGGCCGCCGGGGGTGACAGTCGTCTCATCGGGCATCTCGGCTGCCGTCACGGGTCCTCCTCCACATTGCTAGTTGTATAGTACAACTTGAAGAGAGAGTTGTATAAGCCAACTAACTGGCCGACCGCCCGGCCAACCACCTGCCACCGCTGAAACCAGTCATTGGAGGATGTGAGCGATGAGGTCGCACGCCCTGCGCCACGTGCTCACGCACCTGATCACCCCGCTGCTGATGTGCGTCGGGATGGGACTCGCGTACATGGGGGCCTTCGTCACCCCCGAGCCGAACCACCTGCCGGTCGCCGTCGTCGGCTCCGGACCCGAGGCGAAGGTGCTCGCCCAGTCGGTCAAGGACAAGGCCGGCGCCGACCTCGACGTACGGACCGTCGCCACCCGCGCCGACGCCGTCGACCTGCTGAAGGCGCGCGACATCACCGGCGCCTACGTGCCCGACGGCAAGGCGCCCGAGGTCGTGGTGGCCACCGCCGCGTCCGACATGGGCGCCATGGCCGCGGAGAAGGTCTTCACCCCGCTGGCCGAACGGCAGGGCGTCCCGCTGAAGGTGACCGACGTGGCCACCCCGGTCGACGACGACCCCACCGGCCAGGGCCTGTTCTTCCTGCTGATCGCGGTCAGTATCGGCTCCTACGCCTCCGTGGCCGCCCTCGGCGCCGCCGGTGGCGCCCTGTCGATGCGCGTCCGAGCCCTGCTCACCCTCGGCGTCTCCGTCGTGGTCAGCGGGATCGGCGCCCTGCTCGCCGGGCCGGTGTTCCACCTCGCACACCACGATCTCGCCGGTGTCTGGGGCCTGGCCTGGCTCTACGCCGCGGGCATCCTGTTCATCGGCGTGGGCCTGCACACCTTCCTCAAGAGGTGGACCACGCTCGCCATGATGGTGCTGTTCGTGATGCTCAACTTCACCAGCTCCGGCGGCCTGTTCCGGCCCGAGTTGCAGAACGGCTTCTTCGGCACCCTGCACGCCTTCTGGAACGGCGCCGGGTTCGTCGAGGGCGCCCGCAGCCTGCTGTACTTCGACGGCGACGGGCTGGGCCGCGGCGTCTGGACGCTGGTCGCCTGGCTGCTGCTCGGCCTCCTGGTGACGGCGGTCGCCGCCCTCCGCGAGCGGGGCGGTGCGGCACCGGCGGAGGAAGCGGCGGAGCCTGACGAAGAGGCCGAGGAGGCCGTCGGCGTCTGATCGTTGGGGTAGTGTGACCGGCGGCCGAGGACACTCCCGGCCGCCGGACGCCTGGGAGGTGAGACCCATTACCGCTGTGTCGGCCCGGGTGCTCTCACCTCACGGCAGTACGGTCACCGCCAACGGGTGACCGGGAGAGCGCCCTTCGGTTCCCGAAAGGCTCTCGGCTTCCATGCCTCAACTGTTCTCCACCCCCACCTCCACATCCTCCTCGACCTCTTCCTTTCCCTCCCCTTTCTCCGCGTCGTTCCCGTCGCGTGACTCCGTCGTGGCCGCGCTCCGCGCCGCGGGCTGCGTCTTCGCCGAGGACGAGGCGGAACTGGTCTTGGGCGCCGCCCGCACCGCCGGGGAACTCAACGCCCTGGTGGACCGCCGCGTCGCCGGACTGCCCCTCGAACTCGTCCTGGGCTGGGCCGAGTTCCGCGGCCTGCGTATCGCCGTCACCCCCGGTGTCTTCGTGCCCCGCCGCCGTACCGAGTTCCTCGTGACCGAGGCCCTCGCGCACGCGCCCGACGCGGCCGTCGTCGTGGACCTGTGCTGCGGCTCCGGCGCCGTCGGTGCCGCCCTGGCCGCCGCGCTCGACCGGCCCGAGGTGCACGCCGCCGACGTCGACCCGGCCGCCGTGCACTGCGCCCGCGGCAACCTCGCGGACGCCGGGGGCCGGGTGTACGCCGGTGACCTGTTCGACGCGCTGCCCGCGACGCTGCGCGGCCGGGTGGACATACTCGCGGCCAACGTGCCCTACGTGCCCACCGGCGAGGTCGCCCTGCTGCCCGCCGAGGCCCGGGACCACGAGCCGCTGGTCGCCCTCGACGGCGGCACCGACGGCCTCCAGGTGCTGCGCAGGGTCGCCGCCGAGGCGCCCCGCTGGCTCGCGCCCGGCGGCTGCCTGCTGGCCGAGACCAGCGAACGCCAGGCACCGGCGGCCGTAGACGCCTTCACCCGCGCCGGCCTGACCACCCGCCTCGCGGTCTGCGAGGAGCTGTACGCCCATGTGGTGATCGGCGTGAGGGAGTAGCGGCGGGTCCCGCTACGGCCCGTCCGGCGTCGTGGCCCGGGCGATCAGCAGGGCCACGTCGTCGGAGTTCTCCGGCTCGTGCAGTGTGCGCAGGAGCAGGTCGCAGACCTCCTCCAGCGGGCGGTCCGGGCCCTCCAGCAGGGCGAGGAGCGCGTCCAGCCGCTCGTCCAGCGGATGCCGGCGCGTCTCGACGAGACCGTCGGTGTAGAACACCAGCCGGTCGCCCGGCTCCAGATCGACGGTGGTGGTCGAGAAGGCGACGCCGCCCACCCCCAGCGGCACCCCGGTGGGCAGGTCCAGCAGCTCCGGCGGACGGCCGGCGCGCAGGCGGACCGGCGGCAGGTGCCCGGCGTTGGCGATCAGGCACTGCCGCCGGTGCGGGTCGTGGACCGCGTAGAGGCAGGTGGCGATGGCCTGGTCCAGTCCGGCCGTGGTCCGGTCGAGATGCCCGAGCAGGAAGGCCGGATCGAGGTCGAGGGCGGCCAGGGTGTTCGTCGCGGTGCGCAGCCGCCCCATGGAGGCCGCCGCCGCGATGCCGCTGCCCATCACGTCACCCACCACGAGCGCGGTCTTGCAGCCCTCCAGCTCGATCACGTCGAACCAGTCGCCGCCGACCTCGCTGGTCGCCTCGGCGGGCTGGTAGCGGGAGGCGACCTCCAGCCCGCCCGTCACCGGAGGATGGCTCGGCAGCAGGCTGCGCTGGAGGGTGAGAGCGGTGTCGCGGGCGTTCTGGTACCAGCGGGCGTTGTCGATCTGCACCGCCGCACGGACGGCCAGCTCCCGGGCCAGCAGCAGGTCGTCCTCGCCGAACGGCAGCGGATTGCCGATCCGTTTGAGATCCAGGGCGCCCAGCACCTCGCCCCGCGCGATCAGCGGAACGGCCAGGTAGGAGTGCACACCCGCCCGGCGCAGCAGCTCGGCCGCCTCCGGTGAACGGGCGATGCGCGGCAGGTCCTCCTCCGTCACCCGCTCCACCATCACCGGCCGGCCGGTGCGCACGCACTCGGTGACCAGGCGGTCCGGCCCGTACCGGGCGACCTGGCCGGGCGGGTCGGCCGCCCGCAGCGCCTGAGGGGCGTCGTCCGCCTGCACGGCCAGGGCCCGGATCACCGCGGGCTCGGCCGGGCCCAGGGTGCTGCGCCGGCCCTTCACCACGGCCTCCAGCAGGTCCACGGCCGCGATGTCGGCGAGGTCCGGCACGGCCACATCGGCCAACTCGTGCGCGGTACGGTCCAGCTCCAGCGTGGTGCCGATCCGCGCGGAGGCGTCGGCGACAGCGGCCAGCCGGCGCCGGGCGGCCTCGGCCTCGACGCCGGCCCGGTGCTGCTCGGTGACGTCCAGGACCGAGACGGCGACACCGAGTACGGCACCGACGGCGTCCTCCAGCCGGTACAGCGAGAGCGACCAGACGTGGTCCTCCTCCGGGTCGGCGGGGGTCCGCCCGGTCGCGGGCTGGCCGACGATCGGCCGTCCGGTCTCCAGCACCCGGCGTGCCGCCTCCTCCAGGGGGCCCGCGTCCACCAGGGGCAGCACCTCGCGGACCGTCCGGCCGAGGTGGTCCTCGGCGGTCATGCCGTTCATGGCCTCCAGGGACGGGTTGACCGAGACGTACCGCAGCTCGGTGTCGAGGACGGCCAGCCCGATCGGCGACTGCCGGATCACCCGCGTGGACAGCGCCACGTCGTGCTCCAGCCGGCGCACGGTGGACCGGTCGACGGCGAGTCCCAGCGCGTAGACGTCCCCCCGGTCGTCCAGGAGGCGCATGTTGCGGAACTCCACCAGCCGGGTGTCGCCGTCCTTGCGCCGGATGGGGAACGCGCCGGCCCAGCTCTGGCCGGTCTTCATGACCTCGGCGAACAGCTTCACGACCAGGTCGAGATGGCGTTCGTGCACCATGATGCGGGCGGCGTACTGCCCCAGCGCCTCCGGCGCGGTGTATCCGAACAGTTCCTCGGCCTGCGGGCTCCACAGCACGATCCGGCCCTCGGTGTCCAGTACGACCGAGGCCACGTTCAGCACGTCGAGCAGCCCGCTGGGCCGCACCGGTCCGCGCGGCGACGCGTCGCCCCCGAACCCGGCAGACCCGGCTGCACTCATCCCACGCCCCGCCTTCGCCGTTCCACGCGGCACGCCCTTTTGATGCCGACTCCCTTGTTCTACCGCGTTCCACCGCGCACAGGGCCGTTTCTCCGGGGCTCTGCCGTCTCCTTCCAGCATCACCCGGCACGGCGGCGCCCGCCGCACGGAGCACGGCCGAGGTTGGTCTGTACATGACCGTGCGAGCGGGACAGACTGTGCGCCGAGTGCGTACCGCCCCACCCCCCACCGAGGAGCCCGCCCATGCCCCTGCGCGCCCGGCAACGTTGTCACGCCGCCCTGACCGGACTCGCCGCCCTCGCCCTCGCCGTCGGAATCGCCGGTCCGGCCGCCTCGGCGGCGCCGACCGCCGACACCTGGACCGAGGTGGGCTCCGACCGCGCCGACCCGCTGACCGAGAGCCAGGGCCTGGCCTCGGTCGAGGTCCCGGCCGGCAGCCCCAACCGCTACACGGGCATCGGCACCATTCCCCTGGGGCTCAGCAGCCGCGGCTGGAACCACGTCGGCGACCCCGACGCCTCCTACGACGGCCACTACGTCGAGCCGTACCAGCGGGACGACGGGAACACCAAGATGTTCCGCGTGCAGGCGCCGGACGGGCGCTGGTCGGAGTACGTGCACACGCTGAGTCCCGGCGAGGCGCTGAACAACTCCTGGTCCGCGATCTCCCCGGACGGCCAGTGGATGCTGGCGGGCGAGTGGGGCACCATGAACCGGCTGCTGGTCTTCCCGACACCCGGCGTCAACGCGAGCACCTCGCCCTCGGCGAACCTGCCGCAGGCGGCCACCGTCCACCTGGACCACGCCGTGCGCGACGTCCAGGGCTGCGACTTCCTCGACGCGACCACGCTGCTGTGCTCCTCCGACGACCCGGCGGGCACCCTCTTCGGCATCACCAAGCCACTGCTGCGGATCGACCTGTCCGCCGCGCCGAACGGCACCTCCGACGTCACCGGCCACGTCACCGCCCTGCGGCAGCTGCCCCTGCGCAGCGCCTGCTCCGGCGGCTTCGAGACGGAGGGCATCGACTATGACCGCCGTACCGGCACCCTGCGGGTGATCGTCGTGTCGCCGGGCTTCTGCGTGCTGACGGACAGCAAGACCTACCGCTTCACACGGGGCTGACCCGCCCCCTTCGCATCGGGCGGCGAGTGGTGCTTTTCTGGTGGTATGGGCCACGAGAGGAGCGATCACGATGGACGGTGAGCGACTGCATCCGGAGTCCGTCTCGGTGGAGCTGAGCGGGTGCAGCAAGGAGGACGCCCGGACCGTGTTCGACGCTCTGGGCACGTGCTTCTCGTCCGACCGGCGCTCGGACGAGGTGCCCCGGGACTACCACGAGGTGCGCCCCACCGTGTGGCTCGGCACCTTCGACGTGGCCGAGGCGCGGGGCGAGTGCGACCCCGCCCGGCTCGCGGCGTCCGTGGAGGCCGACGTGCAGGGCGGCTACTGGGCGATCGAGCGCTTCCGCACCACCCTGGACTCCCTGTTCACCGTGCACGACCTGAGCACGGCCTCCGGGGACCAGGAGCGGGAACTGCACGTACGGCTGGAGAGTCACTGACCGAGGCCCGCCGACGCGCCGGTGTGGTGTGCGCCGCCTCTTTGTGCAACTAGTTGCACAAAGAGGCGGCCGTCCTCTACAACAGAGGCACGACACCGCGCACGGAGGGCCCGATGAGCCGTTACCCCCACCTGCTGAGCCCGCTGGACCTGGGCTTCACCACGCTGCCCAACCGGGTCCTGATGGGCTCCATGCACGTCGGCCTGGAAGAGGCCGAGCGCGGCTTCGAGCGCATGGCCGCCTTCTACGCCGCCCGGGCCCGCGGGGGAGTGGGCCTCATCGTCACCGGCGGCATCGCCCCCAACGACGAGGGCCGGCCGTACGAGGGCGGTGCCAAGCTCACCACCGAGGCGGAGGCCGAGCAGCACCGGGTCGTCACCGACGCCGTGCACCGCGAGGGCGGCCGGATCGCCCTGCAGATCCTGCACTTCGGCCGCTACGCCTACCACGCCGACCTCGTCGCCCCGAGCCCCCTCCAGGCGCCGATCAGCCCCCACGTGCCCCGCGAGCTGGCCGACGCCGACGTCGAGCGCACCATCGACGACTACGCCCGCACCGCCCGCCTCGCCCACGAGGCCGGGTACGACGGCGTCGAGATCATGGGTTCCGAGGGTTACCTGATCAACGAGTTCATCGCCGCGCGCACCAACCACCGCACCGACCGCTGGGGCGGCTCCTACGAGAACCGCATGCGCCTGCCCGTCGAGATCGTCCGCCGGGTGCGCGAGGCGGTCGGCGAGAACTTCATCGTCGTCTACCGGCTCTCCATGCTGGACCTGGTCCCGGGCGGCTCCACCCTCGCCGAGGTCGTGACCCTCGCCAAGGCCGTCGAGGCCGCCGGCGCGACCATCATCAACACCGGCATCGGCTGGCACGAGGCCCGCATCCCCACCATCGCCACCTCCGTGCCGCGCGGCGCCTACACCTGGGTGACCAAGCGGCTGATGGGCGAGGTGTCGGTACCCCTCGTCACCACCAACCGCATCAACACCCCCGAGGTGGCCGAGCAACTGCTCGCCGAGGGCACGGCCGACATGGTGTCGATGGCCCGCCCGATGCTCGCCGACCCCGACTTCGTCGCCAAGGCCGCGGCGGGCCGCCCGGAGGCCATCAACACCTGCATCGGCTGCAACCAGGCCTGCCTGGACCACACCTTCAGCGGGAAGATCACCTCCTGCCTGGTCAACCCGCGCGCCTGCCACGAGACCGAGCTGGTCCTCACCCCGACCCGGCGGCGCAAGCGCGTCGCGGTCGTCGGCGCCGGGCCGGCCGGGCTGGCCTGTGCGGTGAGCGCGGCCGAACGCGGCCACGAGGTCACCCTCTTCGACGCCGCGAGCGAGACCGGCGGCCAGCTCAACGTCGCCCGCAAGGTCCCCGGCAAGCAGGAGTTCGACGAGACGCTGCGCTACTTCCGTACCCAACTGGCGGAACACGGCGTCGACGTACGCCTGAACACCCGGGTCGCGGCCGACGACCTCACCGGCCACGACGAGGTCGTCGTCGCCACCGGCGTCACCCCGCGTACCCCGGACATCCCCGGCGTCGACCACCCGAGCGTCGTCGGCTACCTCGACGTGCTCCGCGACGGCGCCCCCGTCGGCGACCGCGTCGCGATCCTCGGCGCCGGCGGCATCGGCTTCGACGTCGCCGAGTACCTCACCGACGGCGGCGACAAGGCGCACGAGGACCCCGAGACGTACTTCCGCCTGTGGGGCGTCGACATGGACTACCGCGCACCCGGCGGCCTCGCCGCGCCCGAGCGCCCCGCACCGCCGCGCACCGTGCACCTGCTCCAGCGCAAGACCTCGAAGGTCGGCGCCGGCCTCGGCAAGACCACCGGCTGGATCCACCGCAGCGAGCTGAAGCACCGCGGCGTCACCATGGTCCCGGGGGCGCGCTACGACCGGATCGACGACTCCGGACTGCACGTCACGATCGGCGACGAGTCCACCGTCCTGGAGGTCGACACGGTCGTCCTGTGCACGGGCCAGGAGCCGAGCCGCAAGCTGTACGACGACCTGGTCGCCGCCGGGCGCAGCGCGCACCTCATCGGCGGCGCCGACGTGGCCGCCGAACTGGACGCCAAGCGCGCCATCAAGCAGGGCACCGAGCTGGCGGCGGCGCTGTAGGGCGGCGTGGCCCGGAAGGCGCGTGGGCCGTCCCTAGGATGAGCCCATGTCACTCCCGCACGCGATCCTCACCGCCCTGGTCGAAAAGCCGTCGTCGGGGCTGGAGCTGACCCGCCGGTTCGACAGGTCGATCGGCTACTTCTGGTCGGCGACGCACCAGCAGATCTATCGCGAGCTGGGAAAACTGGAGGCGGACGGCCTGATCCGCGCGCTGCCCGGCCAGCAGCCGGCCCGCGGGCAGAAGAAGTCCTACGAGGTCCTGCCCGCGGGCCGCGCCGAGCTGGCCCGCTGGGCCGCCGCCGCACAGGACCCCAAGCCCTTGCGGGACACGATGCTGCTGCGGCTGCGTGCCGCGGCCGTGGTCGGCACCACCGGTATCGAGACGGACCTGCGCCGCCATCTGGAGCTGCACGAGAGGCAGTTGGCCGAGTACGAGGAGATCGAGAAGCGGGACTTCCCGCCCGAGAGGGACAGTACCGAGGACCGGCTGCGGCATCTGGTGCTGCGCGCCGGTATCGACCTGGAGACCTTCTGGACCCAGTGGCTCAGGCACGCGCTGGCGGAGTTCGCCGGGCTGCCGGGTGACGAGCGGGCGTGAGGGCGTCCACGGCTCAGAACCGGTACGGCTTCTGGCGCCGGCGCATGAACCACGCCGCGGCGATGACGCCCGCGCCGACCAGCGCGCCGCCCGCCACGAGGGTGGCCGTGCCGTAGTCCTGGACGGCCCCGCCGAGACCGCCCATGACGCCGCGTGGCGACGCGGAGGGCGAGGGGGAGGCGGAGCGGCTGGGCGAAGGAGAGGGTGCCGCGGAGACGATGACGGTCTGGGTGCCGGCGGTGCTGTTGTTGGAGCACATGACGATGACCGTGTACGTGCCCGGGCTGATGCCCGACCAGGAGGCGGACTGCCCGGAACTGGTGCCGGACAGCGCCACCTGGCGCCCCTGGGCGAAGTCCCGCTGGTTGCCGGTGAGCAGCGAGGCGGTGCCCCAACTGCCGTTGAGCTGGGCGCAGGCGGTGGTCGTGACCGACACGGTGGTCCCGGTGGTGCTCACGGAGATGCCCGGGCCCGCGGAAGCCGGCCCGGCGGCCAGGGCGACGGGCAGCGCGGCGGTGGCTGCCACGGTCAGGCCGGAGCGGAGAAGTGGCGATGAGATGCGCATGTGGACTGCCCTCCGGCGGCACGGTCGGCGGTACATCCGGTTGCGCCGCCGAGAACGGAAACGCCCGTGCTGCCTCACGGGCAGCCAACAGGGCGGCGGCCCTGCCCGCATGCCGAGCGCGACCGCCCAGGTGACGCGCCGACCGGCCGCACGACTGCCGGGGCGTCACCCGCCGTCGCCCGTGGTCACCTTCCGCTCCGCCGACAGTCCGCCCCAGGTGCCGTCGGACAGCCTGGCCCGGACCCGCACCCGGTGCGTGACCCCGGCCTCCGGACCCGCGTAGAAGCTGTACTCCGCCCGGTCGCGTGGTGCGTCCGCGCCGTAGACGAGTGACGTCGCCGGGCGGCCGTCCAGGTGGATCTGGTACTCGGTGACCAGGCCGTCGGTGCGCGGCGGGGTCCAGGTGAGGTCGATGTAGTAGCCGCCGTCGGCGTGGTGGGAGGCCGCGCGCAGACCGGTGGGCGCGGTGGCGCGGCCGTCGTCGGAGCCCGAGGTGGTGAGCCGGACGGTGGCGCTGGCGGGGGAGACGTTGTCGGCGGCGTCCCGCGCCCGGACCGTGAAGGAGTACCTGGTGCCCGCGCGCAGCCCCGTGACCACGGCCGCCGTCTGGCCGCCGCCGACGCTGTGCACCTTCGTCGCGCCCTGGTAGACGTCGTACGACACGACCCCGCGGTCGTCGGTCGCGGCGGACCAGCTGAGCTGGACCGCCCGGCTGCCCGCCGCCCGGCCGCGGGCGTCCGCCGGGCGCGTCGGGGCGGAGTCGTCGGCGACGGCGGCGGGGGTGGTCGCCCGTACCTCCTGGCTGCGCGGCCCCAGTCGCCCGTCGGTGTCGCGCGCCCGCACGGTGAAGGCGTAGGCCGTCGAGGGGCGCAGCCGGGTGACGTCCACCATGCGGTCGGACGCCTCCACCTCCTTCACCAACGTGCCGCCGCGATAGACCTCGTACGTCTCGACGCCGTCGACCGCGTTCCACATCACGTGCACGGTCGTGGCGCTGCCCGCCTCGGCGGTGACGCCCGTCGGCGCCCCTGGCGGCGCGCCGCTTCCCTCGCCGTCGTCGCCCATGCCCCAGCCGCAGGACGTGACCAGGACGAGTGCTCCGCAGAGCAGGGCGCAGCGGCGCGGTACGGAGAGGCGGGCGGGAACAGCGGGAACGGGTGCGTCTCGCACGGCTCTGCCTCCAGGAGGGCTTCGGCTCGACAGCAATGGTCCGGACCAATATGCGCCCGTGACGCGATCACATCAAGATGGCGTCGTTGGTGACCCCTCGGAAGGGTTACGTATGCTGAATCTCCTCACGGCCGAAGTCCCCGGTGCATCAGAGGAGTTCGGGCCGGTGGCGCGGGAACGCTGTCGTCGCTGATGCCGCGCCGACGCGGGCGACCGGGCGGACCGGAGCCGGTACGGGCCCGGCCCGCCCGGCCGCCGGTCGCGAGCCCCCTGAGTCCGCCGCTCCCGCGCCCGTGAGTCCCCCCCGGGGCCCGGGAGCGCACCCGCCCCCCCGCAGCCCGCCGGGCACGGACGTGCACCGTCTGGCCCATAAAAGGTGGCCGCGCGCACGATTCGGGGACAGATGTGGCCGAGTGACCGTCCATGTCCCCCAGGAGAGGCCACATAGTGCGTGTCCAGTCGCTGACACTGGTCGCGGCCAGCGCCGCCCTGCTCGCCCCCACGACGTTCCCCGGCGCTCCGCTCCCGCCCCGTCCCGGCCCCCAGCCCGAGCTCAGGTCCGGTCACCAGCACGAGGCCCGGCCGGTCCGCGCGGGCAGGTCCGGCGCCCGGATCGGGCCGGTTCCGCCGTCCCAGGCCGGGCCCGTTCCGCCGTCCGGGGTCCGGCCCGGGGCCGAGGCCGGTGTCGGTGCCGGTGACGGTGACCGGTCGAAGGGGGCCCGGCACGACGGACCCGTCCGCGCCGCCGATCTGCTGGCCAAGGTGCGGGACTGCGGCCCCGTCTCGCGCGGGCGCTACCGCGCCGACGCCGGAACGCCGGCGGACATCCCGGTCTGCGAAACGCGGGACGCCGTGTACTGGAAGGCCGACCTGGACGTCGACTGCGACGGCCGCCCCGGTGACCGGTGCAACAGCGGTACCGACCCGCACTTCACCCCCGCCACCGCCTACACCCGGTCGGACGGCCGTCCGCTGGACGCCGAACGCCTGCCCTACGTCGTCGTGCCCGAGCCGAGCGACATCTGGAACCACCGCGAGTCCGACGTCCACGGCGGATCGGTCGCGGCGCTCGTCCACGGGGACCGGGTGCGCTACGCCGTCGTCGGCGACGTCGGTCCGCGCGACCTCATCGGCGAGGCCTCCTACGCCGCCGCGGAGTCGCTCGGCATCCCGGCCGACCCGCACGGGGGCGGTGCCGCGTCCGGTGTGACGTACATCGTCTTCAAGGACAGCGAGGTCGAGCCCATCGAGGACAAGGCGGCTGCCGAGAAGGCGGGGGAGCGCCTGGCGCGGGAGTTCGTGGACGGCGAGTGAACCCCCGGCGCCTCGTGGGCGCGGGGTCCCTCAACGCGGCGCTGCGCGCGGCGGTCGAACACCACGCCTGGCACACGGCCGACACCCGCGCCGACGCCGCGACGGCGCGGACGGAACTGGCCGCGACCCTGCGCACCGCTGTCCGGGCAGCGGCGGACGGCCTCACCTGACGCACCACGCCGGTGGCGTGGCCGGGGCGGGGAAGACGCCAGGCGGGGGAGACGGCGGGGCGTGGGAGACGGCGGGGTGGCGGCGGGGGCGGCTCCTCCCGCCGCCTCCCGGAGCACCGGACGTCTGCGGGCATCGGACGTCTGCGGCTAGACCTTCCGGTAGGAGTACGCCTCCGCGGCCGCCGCCTCCACGGCCGCGAGGTCGGCGCCCGTCGCGGCCGTCACGACCGCGGCCACCGCACCCTCGACGAAGGGGGCGTCCACCAGACGGGTGTTCTCCGGGAGTTCGTCGCCCTCGGCGAGCAGCGCCTTGACGGTGAGTACCGCGCTGCCGAGGTCGGTGAGGACGGCGACCCCCGCGCCCCGGTCCACGGACGCGGCGGCGGCCGACACCAGCTCGGAGCTGGTCCCGAATCCGCCGGACGCGGTCCCGCCCGCCGGTGCGATCGGCACCGTCACGCCACCGCCCGACAGGGCCTTCGCCAGTTCGGCCACGGACGCGGCGACCTCGACACTGTGCGACACCAGCACGATCCCGACCAGCTTCTCGTCACTCACCGGCCGCCTCCTCCAGCGCCGCGACGAGCAGCGCCGCCGAGGTCGCCCCGGGGTCCTGGTGCCCGATGCTGCGCTCGCCGAGATAGCTCGCCCTGCCCTTGCGCGCCTGCAACGGCACGGTCGCCTCGGCCCCCTCCTCGGCCGCGGCGCGGGCCGCGGCGAACGAGTCGCCGAGGGCGTCCACGGCGGGCACCAGGGCATCGATCATGGTCTTGTCACCCGGCGCGGCACCCCCGAGAGTCCGGACGGCGTCCACTCCCGTCCGCAACGCCTCGGCCAGCTGCTCCCGACTCACCTCGGCGGCGTCCCCGAGCGCCTTGCCGGTGCGGCGCAGCAGCGTCCCGTACAGCGGCCCCGAGGCACCGCCGACCGTGGAGATGAGCTGCCGCCCGGCCAGGGTCAGTACGGCGCCGGGCGTGTCGGGTGCCTCCTTGTCCAGGGTGGCCGCCACGGCCGTGAACCCGCGCTGGAGGTTGCTGCCGTGGTCGGCGTCGCCGATGGGTGAGTCGAGGGCGGTGAGCCGTTCCGCCTCGCGGTCGACCAACGCGGCGGTCGCCGTCATCCAACGGCGGAAGAATTCGGCGTCGAGCACTGGATCTCCTTGCCTGGTAGATACGTTGCGATCCCTTCCCCGTCCGCCGTCACATGCCCCACCTCAGACCAGGCGTCTTCACCGGCGCGTCCCACAGCCCGAGCAGTTCTTCGTCGATCTCGCACAGGGTGACCGAGGCCCCCGCCATGTCCAGCGAGGTGACGTAGTTGCCGACGAGGGTGCGGGCGACGGCGACGCCGCGCTCGCCGAGTACGCGCTGCACTTCGGCGTTGAAGCCGTAGAGCTCCAGCAGCGGCGTCGCGCCCATGCCGTTGACCAGGACCAGGACCGGGTTGCGCGGGGTGAGGTCCGTCAGGACCGCGTCCACGGCGGCCTCGGCGATCTCTCCCGAGGTCATCATCGGGCGGCGCTCCCGGCCGGGCTCCCCGTGGATGCCGATGCCCAGTTCCAGCTCGCCGGCCGGCAGGTCGAAGGTGGGGCTGCCCTTGGCCGGCGTGGTGCAGGCGCTGAGCGCGACACCGAAGCTGCGGGAGCTGTCGTTCACCTGCCGGGCGATCGCCTCCACCCGCTCCAGAGGCCGGCCCTCGTCCGCCGCGGCTCCGGCGATCTTCTCCACGAACAGCGTCGCTCCCGTACCGCGCCGCCCGGCCGTGTACAGACTGTCCGTCACCGCCACGTCGTCGTTGACCAGCACCTTGGCGACCTGGATGCCCTCGTCCTCGGCCAGCTCGGCGGCCATGTCGAAGTTGAGCACGTCACCGGTGTAGTTCTTGACGACGAACAGCACACCGGCCCCACTGTCCACGGCCGCCGCCGCCCGCACCATCTGGTCCGGCACCGGCGAGGTGAACACCTCACCCGGACAGGCCGCCGACAGCATCCCGGGCCCCACGAACCCGCCGTGCAGCGGCTCGTGCCCGGAGCCGCCCCCCGACACCAGCGCCACCTTCCCGGCGACGGGAGCGTCCCGCCGCACGATCACCCTGTTCTCGACATCCACGGTCAGCTCGGGATGGGCGGCCGCCATACCGCGCAGCGCGTCCGCGACCACGGTCTCCGGGACGTTGATGAGCATTTTCATGGGTACCTCCTGGGAAGGGGCGACAGGCGAGTCCTTGGCCTGCGTTTCTACTGCTCAGACGTAGTTCGGGTCATTCCTGTTCTTGGCGGTCCGTGCTGCTGTCGGCAGTATCGGCCTTGCGGCAGCGAAGGTCACGCGCGAGAACGTCATGGGCGCGCCCCCGGACCGATCAGAAGGTGTTCGGCTGAGGCCGGATGCCGGTGTTTTTGTGCACCGGCTGGACCGGCCTCGTCCCACATGGCCTGTGAGGGCACGCGCCCCGCTCCTCCCCTTGATGGGGCGCCGGCGCATTCCGGGAAGCCGAGGTGAACTGACCACCCGTATGGTTCGACGGCGCGGAGCGTCGGGTCCTGCTCGATGAGAGACGGAAGACCGGCTGGGGCCGGGCCGAAGCCCATGGGCGAGGTCGTCCGGCGCAATGCCCGGTGGTGACCCACACCCACAAGCGACGGAGACCAGCCTCGCCCGTGTCCGCAACGTCCAGGCACGCCCGCCCGCCGCCCGCCCCCATCAGCAAGCGTGGCAGGCAACTGCCCTTCGCAAAGTCGCCGTAGACCTGAAGAGCGGCTGCTGCCACTCCGTTCACCGAAGAGGTCCGTGCGTTGTACCCAGAGGCCCGGATCCCTCACTGAGTTCAGGATCCCGGCTCCGACGGCTTCGTCCCACGAGGCACGGGTTCAATGCGGCCCATCCGCCGAAGCGCGAACGCGATGGCTGCGAAGAATGGTCGTTGTCCTCACCTCGCGAGCGACTGACGTACGGTCCCCTTGGGCCGACAGGCGGCGGCGGGCGCGGTCAGCTTCGGGAAGGGGCACAGTGGGAGCCGGGACGAGGGGCGAGGAGCGGCGCGCGGAGATTCTGCGTGCCGCGTTCGAGGTCATTGCCGAACGTGGATATCGGGCAGCCAGCCTGGGAGCGATCGCCGAGCGCGTCGGGCTCACCCAGCAGGGCCTCCTGCACTACTTCCCCACCAAGGAGGCGCTGCTGATCGCCGTCCTCGGAGAGCGGGACCAATGGGACGCCATGCCCGACAGCCAATGGCGACTGGACCTGCTGACATCGCTGGTCGACTACAACGCGATGCGACCGACCGTCATCCAGACCTTCTCCGCCCTCCTGGGCGAAAGCGTCACCGAGGACCACCCGGCGCGCGAGTTCTTCACCCGCCGCTACGAGGCCGTACGCGAGACCATGGCCGCCCTGCTGCGAGCCGAGTACGGCGACCGCCTGCCCGGAGGGCTCACGCCCGAGCAGGTGGCGCCCTTGGTCACCGCCGTGATGGACGGCCTGCAGTACCAGTGGCTGCTCGCGCCCGACGAGGTCGACATGCCCCAGGCGTTCCGGGACTTCATCACGCTGCTCGCGGGCGTGACCGTCACACGAGACGGCTGACGACGGTTCCCGTACGCCCGGCATACGCTCTCGCCACCAGGTGGCCCATCATGACTCACGACCCTTCTGCGATGATGACCGGCATGGCCTCCACGCCCCCGCTCCGCGCCGCCGGCACCCCGCCCACCAGTGGTGATGTGGCGCGCGTCGCGGGGGTGTCCCGGGCCACCGTCTCCTACGTCCTCAACAACACCGAGGGCGGGAGGGTCAGCGAGGCCACTCGCGAGCGGGTGCGGGACGCGGCCCGGCAGCTCGGCTATGTGCCGCATGCCGTGGCGCGCGCCCTGCGCGCCGGGCGCAGCGGGATCGTGCTGCTGACCGCGCCCGCGGTGACCGTGGGACCGCTGTTCGCGCACGCCTACGCCGACCTCCAGCAGGCCCTCGCCGAACTGGGCCACACCGCCGTGCTCTACGGCCCGACCGGGGCGCGGGGAGCGGAGGCCGGCCGGCGCTGGGCCGAGCTGCGTCCCGACGCCGTGCTGTCGCTGATGGACGACAGCATGGACGAGGACGCCGTCGCCGTGCTGCACAAGGCAGGCGTCGGGGTGGTCCTCGGCTGGGGTCCGGTGCCGGTTCCGGGCGCGCACGCGCTGGTGGCCGACCAGGAGCAGGTCGGGTTCCGTGCGGTGGAACATCTCGCCGCGGTCGGCCGCCGGACCCTCGGCGTGATCGTGCCCGCCGACGCCTCGCTGCGCGGATTCGCCGAGCCCCGGCTGGCAGGCGCCGAGAAGGGTGCGCGGGCGCAGGACGCCGTCACCGTCGTACGGCAGGACCTCGCGCTTGACGAGGGCGCGGCGGCGCGTTGGGCGCGGCAGTGCGCCGAGGCCGGGATCGACGGCCTGTTCGCGTACAACGACGAGTACGCCGCGCTCGCCGTCCGCGCCTTGCAGGACGCGGGGAAGCGGGTGCCGGAGGACGTCGCGGTCGTCGGTGCCGATGATCTGCTGATCGGCCGGCTGCTCCGGCCCCGGCTCACGACCGTGCGCATGGATTACCCGCCGTCGCGGGAGATCGCCCAGCTGCTCAACCGGCTGATCGGCGCCCCCGGCACACCTCCGGAGACGCACGACATCCTCCGTACGAGTCTCGTCGTGCGCGAATCGGCCTGATTCGGCGCGCTGTTGCGCGTCTTAGGGCCTTCAACTTCTCAACGCATCCTTGATCGGCGCCCCCTGCACGGGCCCCTCGCCGACAAGTAACGAAACCATCGCGTGATGCGCGACATCTAGCCATGCTTACACGTGTCACCTACGCTCCTGCCGAACGCGTGCCCCAGCCGCGTCCCGCTCTTTCGGCATCGCCTTCCAAGGGGCCCCACATGACTCATTCACTTCCTGGAAACATCCCGCCGTCGACCGCCGTGGCCGATCCCGCCGCCGGCACCGACGAAGCGCCCGTAGGCATCGGCGACGCGCCCGCGGGCACCGAAGACGCGCCCGCCGTCCCCTCGCGGCTCGGGCCGCTCCACCTGACGCTGCCGATGGCCAACGTCGCCCTGTACCTGGTGTGGATGGGCGTGGGCGGCTTCCTGCTTCCCATCCAGGTCGCCCACATCACCGGCACGAACGACACCACCGCGCTGTCCACGGCCAGCACCATCGGCGCCGTCCTCGCGACAGTCGGCAACCCGATCTTCGGCCAGCTCTCCGACCGCACCCGGTCCCGGTTCGGGCGCCGCGCCCCGTGGATCCTGTTCTGCGCGCTGCTCGGCGCGCTCGCCCTGGTCATGCAGGCCCACGCGGCGAGCATCGCCATGCTGGGGATGAGCTGGGGCGTGGTGCAGTTCATCATGAACGGCTACCAGGCGGCCCTGACCGCAGCGATGCCCGACCGCGTACCCGCCCGCAAGTACGGCACGTTCTCCGCACTGGTAGGGCTCGGCGTGCCGCTGGGCACGATCGTCGCCGCGCTGGTCATCGGCGGTGTGCCCGGGGGGAAGTTCGGTCTGGACGGGGTCATCGGCGGCTTCGGCGGCCGGTTCGCCGGGGAGAACGGCTACTACCTGATCGCGGCGATCGTGGTCGTCGCGGCGTTGGTCTTCGTGACCGTCTCGCCCGACCGGGACGCCCGTGCCCTCCCGCGGGAACGGTTCTCCGCGAAGGCATTCCTCGCCAACTTCTGGGTCAGTCCCAAGGACCACCCCGACTTCGGCTGGGCCTTCCTGTCGCGGCTCGGGGTGATGCTCGGCTACATGATCGTGCTCACGTACAACATGTACCTGCTCGCCGAGCACATCAAGATCCCGGCGGTGGACCTGTTGCCGACCCAGGGTTTCCTGATGATCGTCAACGCCGTGTGCACCGTCATCGCCGCCCTCCTGGTGGGTCCGATCGCCGACCGCGTCGGCAGGGTCAAGCCCTTCGTCCTCACGTCCGGGATCGCGGCGGCGCTGGCACTGGCGGTGCCAATGGTGTGGCCGACGGAGGGCGGCATGCTCGCCTACAACATCTTCGGCGGCCTGGCGTTCGGTGTGTACATGGCCGTCGACATGGCGCTCATCACGAAGGTGCTGCCGCGCACCGCCGACGCGGGCAAGGACATGGGCGTCATCAACATCGCCAACGCCGGCCCGCAGATCCTGGCCCCCAGCATCGCCGGCTGGATCGTCGCGGCGGGCGGTTACGCGGCGATCTTCCCGGTCGCCGCGGCCGTCTCCCTCATCGGCGCGCTCGGGGTGCTGCCGGTGCGGAAGGTGCGGTGAGCGGGGATCGCACGGCCGGGGTCCCGCAGTCGCCCCCGGCCCCCGGCCCTAACCCCGACCCCAACCCCCAACACCCACGGAGGTCACCGTGACCCACCGCAGAACACTCGCCGCCCTCGCAGCCACAGGCGCCGTGCTGCTCGCCTGTACTCAGGCGCAGGCGGCACACGACCGGCCCGAGCCTGACGACGACCGGCGGTCCCTCGCGGGCCTGCGCGTCCTGCTCAGCAACGACGACTCCATGCAGATGGCCCGCCCCAACGCCTCCGACGGCAAGGGCCTGTACGAGGTGCGCCGCGCCCTGTGCGCGGCCGGTGCGGATGTGGTCGTCATGGCGCCGTGGGCCAATCAGAGCGGCGTCGGCACCAGCGCCACGGGCGGTGGTCAACTGACCGTCCAGCGCCGGAGCGCGCTGCCCGCCGGCTACGAGGGCGACTGTTCCGGAGCGCCGAGTGGCGGCGCGGTTTACGGGGTGTGCAAGGGGAGCGCGCCCTGCGGCCCGTCCACGCCGAGCGCGACGCCCGCCGACACCGTGCGCCTCGGGATCGGCGGCGGACTGGCGGCGAAGGCCGGCTGGGCCGACGGTCCGGATCTGGTCGTCACCGGCAGCAACTACGGCCCGAACGTCGCCTCCGTCGTCAACGAGTCGGGCACGGTCGGTGCCGCGCTCGCCGCGATCGACGAGGGGGTGCCGGCGGTCGTGCTCAACAGCTCGTACGACCCGGCCGTCACGGACTCCCTGGAGGTCGCGGACCACACGTACCGCGATACGGCCGAGTTCGGGGCGAAGTTCATCGGCGACCTGCGTGAACGCGGCCTGCTGACCGCGAAGTTCGTCGTGAACGTCAACTACCCGCACCGGGAGAAGGGACAGCGCCCCAAGAGCACCGAGTGGACGTCGGTGGGCACCCAGAAGCTCGTGAGGTTCCGCTACACGGCCAAGGGTGACACCTTCACCATCGGTGGCGAACTCTGCCCGCCGGGCGCCCCGGACTGCCGTCCCGAGACCAAGCGCCGCCCGGACTTCGCTCTTCTCCAGCGGGGCCATGTGACGGTCACCCCGATCAGCCCGGACCGCACGCACACCGGGCGGGACACCTGGAGGCTTCAGCGGTTCGTACGCGGCGGGCGCTGACGGAACCCGGTGGGTGGCGGCGGAGCCCGCGAGTTCCGTCGCCACCCACCGCAGAGGCCCCCGGCGCCCAGGAGGGGAAGCGCCGGGGGCCTGTCACGACTCCAGGAGACGTCAGATCCAGCCGTCCAGGGACTTCAGGAAAGCCTGCGGATCGTCACGGTGGATGCAGTGCCCCGTCCGTGGCACGACGCGTACCTCCAGCCCGCGTTCCTTCAGCAGCGCCGCGCCCCGCGCGTCGACACAAAGGCTGGGGTCGGCCAGCTGGACCAGGGACGGGACGACGGCCGTCTCCGGCAGGTAGTCCTGCGCGAACCGGCTCGTGGCCGTCAGGAACTGGGGGTCGAAGAGGCCGAAGCCCGCCAGTTCGGCCGCCACGTCCTCGTCCGACCAGCGCGGGTTCATGGCCCGTACGCTCTCGGCGGTCGCGGCGGCGACCATCTCCCGCATGCCGGCCGTAGCCCCGGCCGGTACGTTGCGCAGTTGGAAGCCGGGGTCGGAGTAGACGGCGCGCGCGGGGCGCAGTCGGGAAACCGCGAGGGCGAGGGACAGGCCGCCCATCGAGTGGCCGATCGCCACGTCGGCGCCGGTCGGCAGGCTTTCCACGAGGTCGTCGGCGAGAAGCTCCGGGCGGTACTCGCCGCGCGGACTGCGGCCGTGACCGCGCAGATCGGGGGCGACGACGCGGTAGCCGAGGCCGACGAGGTGGTCCTCGATCGCATGCCAGGTGCGGTGGTCGGACATGGCGCCGTGGATCAGCAGCGCCACCTTGTCGCCGGAGCCGCGCTCATGGACGTTCAGCTTCATCGGGACGAGACCTTTCAGGGGAAGCGAGTAGTGGTTACACGTGTAAGCATTCTCGTTCAATCCCTGAATACGCAAGAGACATCTGGTAATAACGGGTGAGTAACGAAACCTACCGATCAACAGGTAGGTGGACCACTATGGCCGGAGCGACGCGCACCCAATCCAGGTCGCCACGCACACGAACAAGGAGGCACCGCCATGCCCGAACCGCACGTCACGGCAGCGCACACCGCAGCGGCGGATCCGGACCAGGCCCGCGAGGCGGCGGTCGAGGCCGCGCTCGGCAAGCTCGACCTCGACTCCAAGACCCGGCTGCTGGCCGGCCAGGACATGTGGTCGCTGCCGGCCATGCCGCAGATCGGCCTGGCGTCGATCGTGATGTCGGACGGCCCGATCGGTGTGCGCGGTGTGCGCTGGACCGCCGACGACCCGTCCATCGCGCTGCCGTCCCCCACCGCGCTCGCCGCCACCTGGGATCCGGAACTGGCCCGGCGCGCGGGAGTGCTGCTGGCCCAGGAGGCGCGCCGCAAGGGGGTACACGTGCTGCTCGCGCCGACGGTCAATCTGCACCGGTCACCGCTCGGCGGACGCCATTTCGAGGCGTACAGCGAGGACCCGCGCCTGACGGGCGAGATCGGCACCGGGTATGTGCGGGGCGTGCAGTCAGGTGGGGTGGGCACCACGGTGAAGCACTTCGTCGCCAACGACGCCGAGACCGACCGCTTCACCGTGAACAATCTCGTGTCGGAACGGGCGTTGCGCGAGCTGTACCTGGCGCCGTTCGAGGCGATCGTCGCGAACGCCCACCCGTGGGGCATCATGACCGCCTACAACCGGGTCAACGGCTCGACCATGACCGAACACCGCCGTCTGGTGCGCGAGGTGCTGCGCGGCGAGTGGGGCTTCGACGGCGTCAACGTCTCCGACTGGATGGCGGCCCGTTCCACCACCGGCGACATCGAGGGCGGCCTGGACGTGGCCATGCCGGGCCCGCACACCGTCTACGGGGAGGCGCTGGCCGCCGCCGTGCGGGCGGGCGAGGCCGAGGAGGCCGCGGTCGACGAGGCGGTGCGCAACGTGCTGCGTCTCGCCGCCCGGGTCGGCGTCCTGGAGGGCGCCGACCCGGTGGTCGTCGAGCCCCCGGCCGAGGTCGACGGCATCGAGCTGGCCCGCGAGATCGCGCGCCGCGCCTTCGTGCTCCTCCGCAACGAGCCCGTACGGGACACCGGCCCCGGGCTTCCGCTGGACCCGGCCCGCACGCGCAAGGTCGCGCTGCTCGGTGCGGCGGCGCGGGACGCGAGGATCCTGGGTGGCGGCTCCGCGACCGTGTTCCCCGCCCGGATCGTCTCCCCGCTCGACGGACTGACCGCCGCGCTGCCCCAAGGCACCCTGTCGTTCGCGGTCGGGGCCGACCCGAGTGACGAACTCGCCGTCGCCGGACAGGGGTTCACCCTGCGGGCGGTCTGCCGGGACGCCGCCGGGAACGTGCTCGGCGAAGGCCGGCTGCCGAGCGGCCAGGTGCAGTGGATCGGCGACGACCTGCCCGACGGCGTGACCCGCGAGGCGCTGCACAGCATCGAGGTCACCGGCACGTTCCGGCCGCGGGAGAGCGGCGAGCACACCTTCGGCACGCGGGGCATCGGCGGCTACCGGCTGACGGTCGCCGGCGAGACGCTGTTCGACGGGGGGCAGCCGCTGGACTCGGAGGCCGATCCGTTCGAGGCGTTCTTCGGTGCGCCCGTCGAGCGCGGGAGGGCCGCGCTGACCGAGGGTGAACCGGTGGAGGTGTCGCTGCTGCACACCCTGCCCCAGGGGTCCGCCGCCCCGGTGTTCGGCGTGATGTTCTCGCTGACGCACCTCGGGCCGCGTCGGGACCCGGACGAGCTGATCGCCGAGGCCGTCGAGGCGGCCAGGGACGCGGACGCGGCCGTGGTCGTCGTCGCGACGACCGAACGCGTCGAGTCCGAGGGGTTCGACCGCGTGGACCTGAAGCTGCCCGGCCGCCAGGACGACCTCGTACGGGCGGTGGCCGCGGTGAACCCGCACACGATCGTGGTCGTCAACTCCGGTTCACCGGTGGAGCTTCCGTGGCGCGACGAGGTCGCCGCCGTGCTGCTGGGCTGGTTCCCCGGCCAGGAAGGCGGTGCCGCGCTCGCCGATGTGCTGCTCGGCGTGGCGGAACCCGGCGGCAGGCTGCCCACCACGTGGGGCGACCTGGACCGGGCACCGGTCACCAACGTCGTCCCCACCGACGGCGAACTCGACTACGACGAGGACGTGTTCATCGGCTACCGCGCCTGGGAGCGGGCGGGGCGGACACCCTCGTACGCCTTCGGCCACGGGCTGGGCTACACGGACTGGGCATACGAGTCGATCGAGTTGGACGGCACCTCGGTCACCGTCACCGTCCGCAACTCCGGCAGCCGGACGGGCCGGGAAGTCGTGCAGCTGTACGTCTCACCGACCGGCCCGGGCCCGGACCGCCCGGCCCGGTGGCTCGCCGGCCTGGCCCATGTGACGGCCGCGCCCGGCGAGAGCGCCGCGGTGACGGTCGAGCTGCCCGACCGCGCCTTCGAGATCTGGGACGGCGACGGCTGGCGCCGCGTCGAGGGCACCTATGACGTCCACGCGGCCCGCTCCCTCGCCGATATCCGCCTCACCGCACCGCTCGCGCTCTGACGAGCGGACCACCATCAGCTCCGGGGCGGCACCTGGCCCGCCGCCCCGGAGCGCTGTCCTGTCGGTAGCGGCCGTGCGGTAGTGGCGAGCCGCCGCGGCCGGAACCGCGCGAGGGCGCCGTCGCCGTCGGGCGCAGATCCGGTGCCTACCGCAGGAGCCGGGCGCGGAGCCGTGCCAGGGTCCGGGTGTCCAGACCGAGGCCCTCCGTCAGATAGCCGTACAGATCGCCGTAGTCCTCCTCGGCCTGTTCCAGCGCCGCCTCGAGATAGTCCTCGCGGACTTCCTGGAGGGGGATGAGCAGGTCCGGGTCGCGCATGTAGCCGGACTTCCTCAGCTCCTCGCGGACCTTGCGGTCAGGCTCGCGGCAGAAGGTGTTGGAGAGCAGGAAGTCCCTTTCGGCGGTCTCGGCCGGGACGCCGGCGGCGCGCAGCAGGAGATAGCTCATCCAGCCGGTGCGGTCCTTGCCGGAGGTGCAGTGGTAGAGCAGCGGTGTGTGCCCTTGGCGCGCGCCACGTCCCTCACCACCGTGGCGAACTGGCGTCGATTGTCCGCGTCGGTGACGAAGGTGCGATAGATGGACCGCATCATCCGCTCGGCCTTGCCGTCACCGAGCGCCGCCTGCTGCTCGACCGGGTCCTTGGAACCGATGACCTCCGTCGTCCTGGCGTACAGCCCCAGATCGTCCACCGGCCGGGAGGCCGCGGTGACGCCTTCCGGGAGGCGGTCGGCGCCGTCGCGCCGGACCTCTGCCGGGAGACGGAAGTCCACCACGGTACGCAGTTTCAGCCCGGACAGCTTCGAGAGGTCCCGGTCGGTGAGCCTGGCGAGCGCGTCGGCGCGGAAGACCTGTCCGTAGCGCACCTGACGGCCCTTGCCGGTGCGGTACCCGCCGAGGTCGCGGACGTTGACCGCGCCTTGGAGCGCGATGTGGCGGACGGAGCCGGCGGCCGTGGTGGCCGGGCGCGAGGCGGCGGCGGTGGTCTGTGCCGTGGCCTCGGGCACCGCGCAGGCGGGGAGGGAACCGAGGAGGAAGGCGGACATCAACGCTCCGCCCGTACGACGGATACGGGAACCACGTATGCGAACAACTCCAAGCGGTGGGAGGGGACTTCTCCGGAAGGGTGGGGTGGAGAGGGGGCGGGGTGCGGGGCGCCGGGAGGGCGTCGCCCGGGAACGGGCACGGTGACCACCAAGCGTTTGTTTGGCGGAAGGTAGCAGCGCGCCACGGTTCCCGGGACCCTTCCGAGCCCGCACGCCGTCGCCTTTCCCGGTGAGCGGGAATTCGCGCTCCCCGCTCGCGCCGCGCCCCGCCTAGCCTCCCGGAACAGCTCGACGCCCACCGCGGAGGACCCCATCCCACACTGGAGGGACAAGATGACTGCTCTCAATGACGAGGTCCGGGTCATCGACGTGGGCCGCGCCGACGCCCGGGACCGGGCCGTCGAGCTGCTCCGGCAGGTCGGCATTCCCGAGCCCTCCCGGCGCGCCGGCCAGTACCCGCACGAACTGTCCGGCGGAATGCGCCAGCGCGTGGTCATCGCCATGGCCCTCGCCTGCGGCCCGCGGCTGCTCATCGCCGACGAGCCCACCACCGCGCTCGACGTCACGGTGCAGAAGCAGATCCTGGACCTGCTGGCCTCGCTCGCCGAGGAACTGCGCATGGCGACCGTTCTCATCAGCCACGACCTCGCCACCGTCGCGGGCCGCACCGACCGCGTCGCCGTCATGTACGCGGGCCGCCTCGTCGAGTACGCGGACACCGCCGCCGTCTTCGACCGCCCCCGCCACCCCTACAGCAGCGCCCTGATCGCGTCGATCCCGCGCCTGGACCTGCCCCCGCACACCCTGCTGCCCGCCATCGAGGGCCGCCCGCCCAACCTGCTGCACCCGCCCCCCCCGGATGCCGGTTCGCCCCGCGCTGCGACGCGGCGACCGACCGCTGCGCCACCGAGGCCCCCCGCCTCACCGGATACGCCGGTGACCGCGACGCCGGCGGCGTCGTCGCCTGCCACCACCCCCTGGGCGCCGCCGAGGAGGCCACCAGTGACCACCACCGAAGACGCCCCCGCGGCACCGGACCGCCGGCCCGCGCTGACGGCGGAGAACCTGGTCGTGGAGTTCCCGGCCGGACGCGGGCAGAAGGTGCACGCCGTCTCCGGCGTCACACTGGAGGTCGCGGCGGGCGAAACCCTCGGCATCCTCGGCGAGTCGGGCTGCGGCAAGTCCACCGTCGGGCGCTCCCTGATCCAGCTGCCGCCCCCCGACTCGGGCACCGTGCGCCTCGGCGACGTCACCCTCACCGGACTCGCCCCCCGTGAACTGCGCCGCGCCCGCGCCCGGATGCAGATCATCATGCAGGACCCGGTCTCCGCCCTGAACCCGCGCCGCAGGGTCAGGGACCTGGTGTGGGAGGGCCCGTCGATCTGGGGGGCCGGGAAGGACACCCGCGACAAGGACGTCCGCGTCGACGCCGCCCTGCGCGACGTCGGCCTCGACCCCGCGACCGTACGGGACCGCCGGCCCCACGAACTCTCCGGCGGCCAGTGCCAGCGGGTCTGCGTCGCCCGCGCCCTCATGCTCGACCCCGAGGTGCTGATCTGCGACGAACCCGTCTCCAGCCTGGACGTGTCCGTGCAGGCGCAGATCCTCAACCTGCTGGAGACGACGACCCGTCGGCGCGCGCTGAGCATGGTCTTCATCGCCCACGACGTGTCCGTGGTGAAGAACATCAGCGACCGGGTCATGGTCATGTACCTCGGCAAGGTCTGCGAGGTGCTGCCCTCCGACGGCATGCAGCACCAGGCCGCGCACCCCTACACCCGGCTGCTGCTCGCCTCCCTCCCCGAGGCCCAGCTCGGCACCGACCGGGCCGCCGCCACCGACGACGCTTCCGACCCGGCCGCCGAACTCCCCTCCCCCCTGAACCCGCCGTCGGGCTGCCGCTTCCGCACCCGCTGCCCGCTGGCCACCGAACGGTGCGCCGCCGAGGAACCCGCGCCGCGCGAGATCCGCCCCGGCCACCGGATCGCCTGCCACCACGCCGAACCGAGGAGGAACCACTCGTGACCACCAGCGAGACATCCGACACTCCCGACGCCTCCCACACCCCCGAGGCCCCCGACGTCCTGGCCCCCGCCAAGCTGGGCCCCGTCGAGCTGCGCAACCGCGTCATCAAGGCCGCCACCTACGAGGGACTCAGCCACAAGTCCCTGGTCACCAGGGACCTCGTCGACTTCCACGTCGCCTACGCCCGCGGCGGCGTCGGCATGACGACCGTCGCCTACTGCGCCGTCGCCAAGGAGGGACGCACCGACCGCCACCAGATCCACTGGACCGACGAGGCGATGCCGGGCCTGCGCGTCCTCACCGACGCCGTGCACGCCGAGGGTGCCGCGGTCTCGGCGCAGATCGGCCACGGCGGTCCCGTCGCCAACCCCAAGGGCAACGGCGCCCCCGCCCTCTCCCCGTCCAGGCACTTCCACGCCACCACCATCAGCCGGGCCCAGGAGATCGGCTGGGAAGTGGGCGCCGCCTTCCGCGAGTCCGACGTGCTGCTCAGCCCGACCCTCGCGCAGCCGACCCCGCTGCTCGGCACCCTCGACACGGCCGACCCGGAGTCGATCCACCGGCATGCCTCCGTCTACGCCGCCTTCACCAGCGTCCACAACGTCACCGGGATGCCGGCGATGTCCGTCCCCTTCGGCCGCGACGGCGAGGGCCTGCCGCTCGGGGCGCAGTTCGCCGCACCCCTCGGCGGAGAGGGCCTCCTGCTGGCGCTGGCGACGCAGCTGGAGGACGCGGCACCGTGGAGGGGAGTGGTGGCATCGGTCTCATAGGGAGAAAGTTGCTCGACCAGGAGCACAGACGCCGGCATCGCGCATGGATTGGCATCGATAACATTCTCTGCCATAGTTCCAACTTCCGATCGCTGGTGTCCTCCTCCCCTCCTGACCGCTGGAGCCGTCAAGTGAGCACCTCCTCCCCGGCCTCCCCGCCGCCGGCCGCGGCCACCCTGGCGTACGGCGACGGCGTCCTCCTGCGGGGCGGGCGCCCGCACCGCGTCCTGGCGGGCTCGCTGCACTACTTCCGGGTCCGTCCCGAGCAGTGGGCCGACCGGCTCCGGCGGCTGGCCGCCCTCGGCCTGAACACCGTGGACACCTACGTGCCGTGGAACTTCCACGAGCGCACCGAGGGTGCCGTCCGCTTCGACGGCCCGCGCGATCTGGCCCGGTTCGTCCGGCTCGCCCAGGAGGAGGGGCTGGACGTCATCGTGCGGCCGGGCCCGTACATCTGCGCCGAGTGGGACAACGGCGGTCTGCCGGCCTGGCTGACCGGTACTCCCGGCATGCGGCTGCGTACCTCCCACGGCCCCTTCCTGGCAGCGGTCGACCGCTGGTTCGACGAGCTGATCCCGCGCGTCGCCGACCTCCAGGCCGGTCGGGGAGGGCCGGTCGTGGCCGTCCAGATCGAGAACGAGTACGGCAGCTACGGCGACGACCAGGCCTATGTCCGCCACGTTCGTGACGCCCTCGTCGCGCGGGGCATCACCGAACTGCTCTACACGGCCGACGGACCGACCCCGCTGATGCAGGACGGCGGCGCCCTGCCGGGCGAACTGGCGGCGGCGACCTTCGGCTCACGTCCCGCTCAGGCCGCGGCGCTGCTGCGCTCGCGCCGGCCCGGGGAGCCGTTCTTCTGCGCCGAGTTCTGGAACGGCTGGTTCGACCACTGGGGCGAGAAGCACCACGTCAGGTCGGTCGAGAGCGCCGCCGAGGCCGTCGACGGCATCCTCGACGAAGGCGGCTCCGTGAGCCTCTACATGGCGCACGGCGGCACCAACTTCGGGCTGTGGGCGGGCGCCAACCACGACGGCGGCGGGATCCAGCCGACCGTCACCAGCTACGACTCGGACGCACCCATCGCCGAGAACGGCGCCCTGACACCGAAGTTCTTCGCCCTCAGGGAGAGGCTGACCGGGCTCGACGGCGCCGGAGCAAGGCGCCCGCTGCCCGCCGATCCGCCGCTGCTGGCACCCCGCGAACTCCCGGTCACCCGGCGAGCGGCCCTGCTGGCCGCGCTGCGCGCGGCGGCCGAACCGGTACCCGCACCGCTGCCCCTGAGCTTCGAGGAACTTTCCCTGGCCTCCGGCCTGGTCCTCTACGAGGCCGAGCCGCTGCTGCCGCCGGGGAGCCACGAACTGACCGTCACGGGTCTGCACGACCGTGCCCAGGTGTTCGTCGACGGCACACCCGTGGCCGTACTGGACCGCGAGAGCGCCTCGTTCACCGTCTCCGGCACCGGAGCGCGCGTCCGGCTGGCGCTGCTGGTGGAGAACCAGGGGCGGATCAACTACGGCCCGCTGCTCGGCCAGGGCAAGGGCATCCTCGGCGGGGTGCGGGTGGAACGCCGGCTGGTGCACGGCTGGACGATCCGTCCGCTGCCGCTCGACGAGTGGACACGACAGGACACGGCCCGCGCCGCCGCGGCGGCCCCGCCGGACGGCCGGGCCGGCTTCGCCACCGCCACCCTGTCCGTGGACGAGCCGGCGGACACCTTCGTCGCCCTGCCCGGTTTCGGGAAGGGCTTCCTCTGGGTCAACGGCACCCTGCTGGGCCGCTACTGGGAGATCGGACCGCAGGCCACGCTCTACCTGCCCGGCCCGCTGCTGCACCCAGGCGACAACACCCTGACCGTGCTGGAACTCGAACGCTTCGGCGCCCGGATCACCCTGCACGACCGACCCGGCCTCGGACCGGCGGAGGAGTACGTCGAGACGTTCGACTGACCTCCTCACGGCCTCGTGCGTCGGCAGGGCGTTCGCCCGGGGGGTAGCCCGTCGGCAGGTCCACCGGCACGCCGTACACCCGCATCTCCGCGGCGGCCGCGTACGGCTGCCCGTTGAGCGCGTTCAGCGCGGTGAACCGCACATGGGAGGCGCGCACCCGGTCGAAGGAGACCCGTTGCGTCCCCGGGACGTCCTTCAGGGTGCCGTCGGCCACGGTCGTCCACTCCTCGCCGTCCTGGGACACCGCCACCTCGTAGTCGGCGACGCGTCCGTTCTGGCCGCCGCTCTGCCGGCCCAGACAGCCGAAGCCGTCGATGTCGGCCGCGCCGTCGAGCTTCAGCGTCACCCAGTGCGGATACGGGGCCTGGGAGGCGGTGTAGTCGGTGTGCCAGATGGTGCCGGCGTCACCGTCGAGCACGTTGGACACCGGCCCTTCACCGGAACCGGAGGAGCCGTTCTCGGAGTCGGCGGTCGCGGTCATCGAGCCGGGCGAGAGCACGGGGTCGTCGGTCACCGCGGCCCGGGCGTCCGCCGACACGGTCTTGGTCGCCCCCGCGTGGGCGTACGTGGCCGTCACCTTCCAGGCGGGTGACGTGTCGGACGTGTCGGCCGGTGGTGTGAGGAGCCATGCGGTGCGCACGCTCGCGCCCGGCCGCACGCGCTCGAAGAGGTTGCCGTCCTTCTCCTTCACCTCGGCCTTCCAGCCCTCGGGCAGCCCCTGAAACCGGACACCGACGTTCACGGCGTCGGCCGACTCGTGGTTGGTGAACGTGGTGACGTACTCACCGGGCACGCCGGGGCTCAGCTCCGCGCCGGACGGGGCGGTGACACCGGCGCAGGCGGCCCCGGCATCGGCCTTGCCCAGGTCGGTCACGGTGAAGTCGTCGATCACCAGGTCCGTGCCCCGGGCACTGCCGAGCTTGCGCAGCCCGACCCAGGTGTCCCCGCAGCCGGCGACGATCTCACGGGAGTAGGTCGCCGTGTCCAGGGCCGGCTCCAGGACGTCACGGGTGATGTCCCGAGAGGCGGTCTTCCCGTCGGCGACCCGGTCCGCGCCGGTGACCCAGGCCCACTGGCCCTCGATGTTGGTCTGGTACGAGAAGGACACCTTGTACTTGTGGCCCTCCTCGAACGGCACCGTGGCGGGGGTCGTGCGGTGGACCAGCCCCGTGTTCTCCGCGTGGGACTTCAGCGAGTGCCGCCCGGCGAGCACGTCGTCGACCGCCTTGCCCTTCAACGCACCCGTGTCGTAGGGGGAGTAGGTGTTCTTCCACTCCTTCTGGCTGTAGGGCTCGTGCAGGTCGCTGACGCTCGTGCGGGGGTCGGTGACACCGCCGGCGTCGCCCTTGACGAACGGCCCCCAGCCCGGCTGGTTGCCCTCGAAGTCGTCATGGGCGATCACGGTGCCGTCCTCGCCGCGGGGGAGTGGCGCGGTGGTGTCCGCCATGACACGCACGTCGTCCAGGACGACCGGGGCACTGCCCGCGACGGCTCCGAGCTCCACGGTGACCTTGCCGCCACGCGGTGCCGTGAAGGCGACGGAGGCCCGCTGGGAGTAGGTGTCCCGCTTCTCGTCGGCCGCCATCTTGTTGATCGCCGGAGTGATGTCGAAGGTCTTCACCGCCAGGTCCTTGCCGCCGCGCACCCGGAGCGTGGTGTCCCGCCGCTCGCCGGGACCGATCTCGACGTCCGCGCCGAGCGTGTACCGCTTGCCCGGGGTGAGGCCGGAGATCTTCTGGGAGATGCCGGAGGCGTCGCCGCCCAGCCGGACGACGTTGTCGCCGTTGCCGGCCCGGACGATCTCCGCGCCGCCCCGCGCGTTCCAGTCGTCCAGGTCCCCGCCGTTGAAGCCCGGGTCGGACAGCCCGGTGAACTCGCCGTAGTGCGGGTCCTTGTGCGGCGCCTTGCCGCCGTTCGGCACCAGGACGTACGGCTGCCCCTTCTCGGCGGTGAGCGTCACCCGCCCGTCGTCGGCCTTCACCCCGGCCTTCTTCACCCGGCCCTGGTCGGTGAGTTCGTACAGGGTGAAGTTCTTGTTGCCCGCGAACTGCTCGGTCAGTTCGAAGGTGTGCGTGCCGCCGGAGGCGCTGTGGAAGTACATCTTGTCGGCGTCGCCGGGGGAGGAGGTGCCGTCGCCCTTCTTGGCGTTGCCCCACGGCAGCAGGTAGGTGTCGCCCTTGAGGACGACGGCGTCGCCCATGGAGATCCGCCGCTCGCCGTCGACGGACTTCACGCGCACGCCGCCGGTCAGCGTCGCGGACTTGCCGAGGTCCCAGTCCATCACCTGGTAGTGCTGGAGGAACTTGGTCGGCAGGTTGTCGGTCCAGATGTTGCGGTAGAAGGCGTTCCAGTCGTCCTGACCGGTCCAGCCCTCGAACTCGACGATGTTGGCGCCGCCGAGCAGCGGGTCGACGTTCCACACGTCGCGGTCGGAGTTGGACATGAAGCGGACGATGTTCGAGTTGATGCCCTTGTTGGTGGCGCCGCCGTAGTTCTTGTCGGCGGCCCAGTGCGACCACACCGAGGAGCCCTCGAACTTGTACGACCACTCGGTGGCGACCTCGAAGCCCATCTTCCGCAGTTCGGCGGCCAGTCCGTCGGCCAGCCAGCCGCTGGAGTAGTAGGCGTCGATGTAGACGGTCCTGATGCCCGGCGCCTCCTCACGGAGCTTCTTGAACCGGTCCAGGACGGCGCCGGTGCCGAGGTCCTTGCGCTGGTCGATGTGGTAGGCCTGGTTGAGCCAGTCCCAGCCGTTCTTCTGGCCCGCCACCAGTTCCTCGCTGAAGGTCTCCGCCTGCGCGTACGCCTCGGTGGCGTTGACGTGCACGGCGAAGTCGGCGTTGTATTCGGCGCCCGTTCCGGTGAGCCGGTTCAGATCCTTCAGGCCGCCCGCGCGGACGTTCTCGTTGCCGCCGTAGTCGGGGTGGGCGGAGTCGTGGCCCTCGCTCGCGTAGCCCTTCTCCAGCACCCACTGCCCGAGGTTGTCGGTGGCCATGGAGATGCGCTTGGTGTTGTCCAGCGTCTTCAGGAACGGATTGGTGGCCTGGCTCGCGAAGTTGAACGGGATCCGCTGCACCACCCGCTCCGGCACCCGGTCCGCGCCGAGCGGGCGCCGCATGTGCTCCCGGTGGGCGACCGCGCCGTCCTGCCAGTCGACCGTGCCGTCGTCGTTGGCGTCGGCGGCGAGGACCACGGTCGCCCGGGGCAGCTCGTAGGTGTCGACCCGCGGATCGGTCGCGCCCTCGGGCCGGTAGGTGTAGGTGCCGACCGACAGCTCCGCCCGTCGCCTGCCGTCGCCGGCGTCGACGACGCGCGACCGCAGGCGGGTGTTCCAGTTGGTGTTGTCGTTCTGCGGCGAATCCTCGGTCGCGTTGGTGATGACGCCCGCCGACAGCTGCGAGTTGCCGACGAACGCGTACGGGGTGCCGACGGGCTCCTTGTCCGGGGCCGTGTCGGCGGTGATGGGGATGAACCGGTCGGCGGTCGTCGTCGAGTCCGTGGAGATCTTCGTCCGGGCGAGGTTCGCGCCCGGTTCGGAGGAGTCCACCGAGACGAGGGACTGACCGGGGATCGAGAGGGTGCGCACCGTCGCGGCGGCCTCCCCGGAGATCTTCTCGACGGCGAAGACGACCGTCGTCTCCTCGGTCACCGTGATGGTCGAGGTGATGGTGAGGTGGGGCAGGTCCTCGAAGGTGGACGTGTAGGTCGCCCTGCCGTCCTTCGCCCGCATGGTCGTGGTGGCGCGGTGCGGTGTGCCGTTGATGGTGAAGCTGTCCAGGGCGGACGCCTGCCCGCCGAGGCCGCGCTCACCCAGCCGGTACGAGATGACCTGGGGGAACTCCTTCGCCACGGTGACGGTCAGCCCGCCGCGGCTCAGCTCCACCGGCGTCCCCGCCGGCGCCGGGGCGGCGACCGCCCGGGGCAGAGCCGCGCCCGCGGGGACCGCGGCGGTCGACAGCATGCCGAGGGTGAGGCCGAGCGCCGCGGCGACGGCGCCGGGGCGTGGCACTCGTCCGCGCCCCGGTGGGCGAGGTGATGGGGACGTCATGGTTTCCACTTGGTGCTTCCTCCTCGGATCGGATGAGGGACGGAGACGGCGGCGAGTTCGTGACGCGCGGCCGGCACCGGCCCGGAGACGCGGGCGAGGGGCGGGCAGGGGGAGGACGCGCCGGGGGCCGGTCGCGCGGTACCGGCGGAGCGGGCAGCAGTGGGCGCACATCGAGGCGGTTGGGCGCGGGGTCCTCCCGGGCCGGAGCGCCGTTCATGGGGCCGCCTGCGATGTTATCGCTGCCACCCTGGTGCCATTCCGCCTCCTCGGCGTCGGCTACGGCTCTCCGCACGGAACCGATCGGCTCGGCTCCATGCGCTGGCGGGAACTATGGCAGACAATGTTATCGATGCCAATAGTGCTAACGAATAGTGCTCACGTGGCTAGACTGCCGTGCGGGACCACCATCTGCGACGGCGCGGCCAGGACCGCGTCGTCTCCGGAGAGGCGAGCGATGTCATCGGAAACACCGGCGGCCGGCAAGAGGCCCGTGAGCAGGCCGACGGCCGACGACGGCGTCGCGCGGCAGCCCGGCATGGCGGACGTGGCCCGGCTCGCCGGGGTCTCCGCCCAGACGGTGTCCCGGACCCTGGCCGGTCATCCCAACGTCCAGCAGAAGACCCGCGCCAAGGTGCTCGCCGCCGTCGAACAGCTCGGCTACCGCAAGAACAACGCGGCGCGCGTGCTGTCGTCGGGGCGCAGCCGGACGATCGGCGTCGTGACGCTGCAGACCAACTTCTACTCGCGCACGAACCTGACCTTCGGCATCGAGACCGCGGCACGCGAGGCCGGGTACGCGGTCAGCACCGCGACCACCGCGTCGCTGGACACCGCGGCCATCGAGGGGGCGTTGTCCCGGCTGGCGGAGCAGGGCGTCGAGGGGGTCATCCTCTCGGTGCCGCTGGTCCATGTGAGCCCGAGGATCGAGCAGCTCACCCGCTCGGTGCCGACCGTCACCGTCGACGGATCGAGGACCTCGGCCACCGAGGTCGTCGCCGTCGACCAGACCCTGGCGGCACGTCTGGCGACACGTCATCTGATCGGGCTGGGCCACGAGACCGTCTGGCACGTCGCGGGGCCCGAGGAGTGGCTCGACGCCGCCAGCCGCCGCGTCGGCTGGCGCGACACCCTGGAGGAGGCCGGACTGTCCGTGCCGCCGGTGCTGGAGGGCGACTGGACACCCGCCTCCGGGTACCGCAACGGGCTGATCCTGGGCAAGATTCCCGACGTCACCGCGGTGTTCGTGGCGAGCGACGAGATGGCCTTCGGGGTGATCCGCGCCCTGCACGAACTCGGCCGGAGGGTGCCCGAGGACATCTCCGTCGTCGGTGTGGACGACATCGCGCTGGCGGAGTACTGCTCGCCCTCGCTGACCACGGTGGCCCAGCCGTTCACCGAGATGGGGGCCCTCGCGGTCGGCCACCTGCTGCGGCACATCGCGGACCCGGGGGCGGCGCCGGAACCCGCGTCCGTCCAGCCCACGTTGATCGTCCGCGCCAGCACGGCGCCGGCCGATGACGACCCCGCCGCCCCGGGACGGACGAGAACCGACCTCGCTCAGTGAAGTGACGTCGTCCCGATCCGCCGGGTGGCGGTCCGCCGCCGGGGGCGCACGAGGGGGGCGAGTGTCCAGCGGCCCGGTCCGATGGCGGCGATGAGCAGGAAGGACCAGCAGAACATGGCTGCCGTCTCGCCGCCGTTCTCGATGGGGAAGAGCGCGTCGGGCTGGTGCTCGGTGAAGTAGGCGTACGCCATGGACCCGGAGCACAGGACGGCCGCGACCCGGGCCCCCGCTCCGCACAGAACCACAGTGCCGCCGAGCAGTTGGATGACGGCCGCCCACCAGCCGGGCCACTCGCCGAGGCCGGGCCCGGCTCCGTGCGGACCACCCAGCACGTCGAACAGGGTGGCGGCGCCATGACAGGCGAACAGCAGGCCTACGACGATGCGGAAGAGTCCGATCACGTGCTCCCGGCTTCTTTCCAGTGCTTCCACAGGGGGCTCCTCTCTCGCTGGGCGATCTCGGCAGGACGTTGCGCAGGCCCTTGACCGGATCCCGTCGATGACTATGGTCTAGACCTAGTGCCGCTAGGTCTAGACCTATATCGGCCTCCGTCCCCGGTCTCCACCGCCGGTCGCGCCCGGTGGTGAGGGGCCTCGCGGGCGGCGGCATCGACGCTTTCGAGGAAAGGGCATGGCATGAACACGAAAAGACGGACGGCTTTCGCGGTCGGAGCGCTGGTGGCTCCCTTGCTCGCCGTCAGCCTTCCGGCCGGCACGGCGAACGCCCACGGCTGGGTGACCTCACCCGGCAGTCGACAGGACCAGTGCGCCGCGGGCATCGTCGACTGCGGCCAGATCAAGTACGAGCCGCAGAGCGTCGAGGGGCCGAAGGGCCTGCGCAGCTGCAGCGGCGGGAACAGCCAGTTCGCCGAACTGGACGACGACAGCAAGGGCTGGCGGGTCACCCCGGTCGGTACGACGCACACCTTCACCTGGCACCACACGGCACGGCACGCCACCGACACCTGGCAGTACTTCATCGGCAGCCAGAAGGTCGCCGAATTCGACGGCCACGGCGCACAGCCCGCTCCGGACGTCAGCCACCAGGTGAACTTCGGCGGCTTCACCGGCCGTCAGAAGGTACTCGCGGTCTGGAACGTGGCGGACACCGGCAACGCCTTCTACTCCTGCATCGACGTCAACATCGGCGGTGACGGTGGCGGCGACGACGGCGGCGGCGACGGTGGAGGCGATCCGGGCGACTGCACCGCCCCGCCGTGGAACGACGGGAGCGTCTACACCGGCGGCGACACGGTCTCCTTCGGCGGCCACAACTGGCGCGCCAAATGGTGGGTGACGGGCGAGGAGCCCGGCACCTCCGGTGAGTGGGGCGTCTGGGAAGACCTCGGAGCCTGCACGGCCGCGTGACCGTGGCCGGGTCGGCGCGCGCTCGGCGGGGCGCACGCCGACCCGGTACCGTCAGCGACCTTCCGGCCGGGACGTTTCGTGGGGCAACGTGGGCAGGTACCGGGGCGCCCGCCAGGCGTCCAGCCGGTCCTCCACCGCCGCGCCCAGCGACAGCAGTTCGGCGTCCTGGTGGTCGCCGGCCATCAGAAGCACGCCGACCGGCAGTTCGCCGACGAACCCGGCGGGCACGGAAAGCGACGGGTACCCGGCGACGGCGGCCGGGGTGGAGGACGGGATGACGTCGTTGTCGCCCCGTGCGCAGTCGGTCGTCCACGCGGGCGGATTCGTCGGGGAGGCGATGGCGTCCAGGTCGTGCTCGGTCATGGTCTCGTCGATGGAGCGCCGGGAGAGGTCCGTCAACTCGGCGCGCATGGCCCGGTATCGCGGGTCGGTGGTCTCGGGAGCGGCCAGGGCCTGCTCGAACAGTTCCTGACCGGCGAAGCAGGTCCGCTCGGCCGGGTGTGTGCGGTTGAACTCGATCAGCTCGGCGAGGTTCCGGGGCCCGTCCCGGGTGGCGAGGTAGGCGTCGATGTCCCGGTGGAACTCGCTCAGCAGCGCCGGGAACTCGAGTTCGGCGAGCCGCTCCTGGTACGGCGGGGTCACCTCGACGACCCGGGCCCCCGCGGCGCGCAGCCGTGCCGCCGTGCCGGTCATCAGGGCGTCCACCTCCGTGCCGAGCGAGGGAAGCCGCCACAGGCCGATCCGCTTGCCGCGCAGACCGCCGGGACGCGGGCCCGCGTCCGTGAGGCCGAGAGCGCTGCCCGCCCGCACGGTGTCCCGGCCAGTGAGCACCGAAAGCGTGAGCGCCGTATCGATCACGTTGCGTGCCATCGGGCCGGCCGTGTCCTGCTCGGCGGAGATCGGGACGATACCGGACTGGCTGACCAGGCCGAGGCTGGGCTTGTGGCCGACCACCCCGTTCATCCCGGCCGGGCACACGATGGAGCCGTCCGTCTCGGTGCCGATCGCCACCTGCGCCAAGGACGCGGCGAGCGCGGCGGCCGAACCGGAGGACGAACCGCAGGGGTTCCGGTCCAGCACATACGGGTTGTTGGTCTGCCCGCCCACCGCGGACCACCCCGACGTCGGTTTCGCCGCGCGGAAGTTGGCCCATTCGGACATGTTGGTCTTGCCGAGGATCACCGCGCCCGCCGCCCGCAGTTTCCCGACCAGGACCGCGTCCGTTTCCGGCGGGCTGGTGGCCAGGGCCAGCGACCCGGCCGTAGTCGGCATGTCGCGGGTGTTCACATTGTCCTTGAGCAGGACGGGGATGCCGTCGAGCGGGCCGCGGACCTCGCCGTGACGATGCCTGGCGTCGCTGGCGGCGGCCTGGCGCAGGGCCGTCGGGCTGGTGCGCAGCACAGCGTCGAGCTTCGGGTCGATGGCCTCGATCCGGCGCAGATACGCCCGGGTCAGCGCCGACGAGGTCAGCGACCCGCGCTTCATGCGTGCCTGCAACTCGGGGATCGTCACCGTGTCGAGGTCCCCCCCGTCGACGAGGGGCGCGAGGGGCGCGAGGGGCGCGAGGGGCGCGAGGGGCGCGAGGGGCGCGTCGGCGGACGGCGACGGACCGGCGGTGCCCGGTTCGGCGGCCGCCGCGCGCTGCCCCGGCGCACCCGCCGCTAAGAGAGGGGTGACGACCAGGGCAGCGGTCAGCGCCGCAAGGCTTCTCTTCTTCATGGGGACAGCCCACTGCACGGCACCACGCGGCGCAAGGGGCACTCGTACGGCCTCGACTCCCACTTCGGTCCGGGACGTTTCTACGTACGGAACCGTGACAGCACCGAAAGGGTTCTGTTTTCCTGGAAGAAGGTAAAACAGAGGTATAGAGGTTACGCCCAGCCATTCGCGTACCCGCACCCTCCAGGAGGGGGTCGTAATGGATCCATGGCTGATCTGGTTGATCGTCGCGGTGGTGCTGATCGTGGCGGAGATCTTCACTCTCACCGCCGCGCTCGGAATGCTGGGCGCGGCCGCGCTGATCACGGCCGGGTCCGCCGCGGCCGGACTTTCACCGCCTTTCCAGTTCGTGGTCTTCACCGTCGTCGCCACGGTCACCCTCCTTTTCGTGCGCCCCATCGCGCTGCGCCACGTCATCCAGCCCCAGAGAGAGCGGTTCGGGGTGGAAGCGCTGGTCGGGAAAGCCGCCTACGTCGTCTCCGAGGTGACGGGCATGGAGGGCAGGGTCCGTATCGGCGGTGAGGAGTGGACGGCCCGTTCCTATGACGAGACGCTGGTGATTCCGCGGGGAACGACCGTCGACGTCATGGAGATCAGCGGTTCCACCGCGCTCGTCTACCCCCGGGAGTGACCATGGAAGTCTCGGCGTTCCTCGTCGCCGGTGTGATCGTCGCGCTTCTCGCGGTTTTCACCGTGGTGCGGGCGGTACGCATCGTGCCCCAGGCCCGCGCCCGCAACGTCGAACGGCTCGGCCGCTACCACCGCACCCTGAAACCCGGCCTGAGCCTCGTCATTCCGTACATCGATCGCGTCTACCCGGTGATCGATCTTCGGGAACAGGTCGTCTCCTTCAAACCGCAGCCGGTCATCACCGAGGACAACCTGGTCGTCGAGATCGACACCGTGCTGTATTTCCAGGTCACCGATCCACGCGCGGCCTTCTACGAGATCGCCAGTTTCCTCCAGGCGGTCGAGCAGCTCACCGTCACCACTTTGCGCAATGTCGTGGGTTCCATGGATCTGGAGAAGACCCTCACGTCACGCGACACCATCAACAGCCAGCTCCGCGGTGTGCTCGACGAGGCCACCGGTAAATGGGGGCTGCGAGTGAACCGGGTGGAGATCAAGGCCATCGACCCCCCGCAGTCCATCAAGGACGCGATGCAGAAGCAGATGCGGGCCGAGCGGGACAAGCGGGCCGCCATTCTCGGCGCCGAAGGGCAGCGCCAGTCGCAGATCCTCACCGCCGAGGGCGACAAGCAGGCCGCCGTCCTGCGCGCGGAGGGCAACCGCACCGCCGAGATCCTCAAGGCCGAGGGACAGTCCCGGGCGATCGACGAGGTCTTCCAGGCCGTGCACCGCAACGACCCCGACCCCAAACTCCTCGCCTACCAGTACCTCCAGGTGCTGCCCCAGCTCGCCCAGGGGTCGGGCAGCACCTTCTGGGTCATCCCCAGCGAGGTCACCTCCGCACTCCAGGGGGTCTCCCGCGCCTTCACCGAAGCGCTGCCCCAGTCGCCCGCCACCCGCGAGAAGGACTCCGACGACGGCGCGGCCCAGGCGGCCGACGACACGGCGCAGGCCGCGGAGGCGGCCGCCCAGGCCCTCGCCGACGCGGCCAAGGCCAACAGGGTGCCGTCCGAGGCGCTGCGCCCCGCCCCCCTGCCCGAGGACCGCTGAGATCGTCCCCGGCCGTCGCGTGGGGCACACTCGGGTGTAGGGGTGTGTCCCTGAGGATCATTGCGAGGCCCGCATGTTCGATGTGCCGTTCTGGCTCTGGATAGCCTTCGCCGCCACCGTCGTCGTGTCGCTCGCCGTCGACCTGCTGGCCCACCGCGACACGCACGTCATCGGCTTCAAGGAAGCCGCGGCCTGGAGCGCGCTGTGGGTCGGCCTCGCCCTCGTCTTCGGCGGGGTCGTCTTCCTCGTCCTCGGCGGGACGGCGGGCACGGAGTACACCACCGCGTGGCTGCTGGAGAAGAGCCTCTCGGTCGACAACCTCTTCGTCTTCGCCCTGATCTTCGCCTACTTCAAGGTGCCCCGCGCCTACCAGCACCGTGTTCTCTTCTTCGGCGTCATCGGCGCCCTGGTGTTCCGGGGCATCTTCCTCGCCGCGGGCGTGGCCGTGGTCAGCCGGTTCACCGCCGTTCTGTTCGTCTTCGCGGCCATTCTCTTCTACAGCGTCTACAAGATCCTCAAGGGTGAGGAGGAGAGCTTCGACCCGGGCAAGAGCTTCGCCGTCCGGCTGCTGCGCAAGGTCATCCCCGTGCGGGACACCTACGCGGGCCCGAAGTTCTTCGTGAAGGAGGCGGGCAAGCGGGTGGCGACGCCGCTGCTCGCCGTCGTCGCCGCGATCGAGGCGGCCGACCTGATCTTCGCCGTGGACAGCGTGCCGGCCGTGCTCGCCGTCAGTGACGACGCCTTCATCGTCTACACCAGCAACGCCTTCGCCATCCTCGGCCTGCGGGCCCTGTACTTCCTGCTGTCGGGGCTTCTGGACCGCTTCCACTACCTGAGCAAGGGCCTGGCGATCATCCTCGGCTTCATCGGCGTCAAGCTCATCCTCCAGGCGCTCCACAAGATGGTCAGCCCCTCCGTGCCGGAGATCCCCTCCCCGGTGAGCCTGGCGGTCATCGTCGTGGTCCTGACCGTTTCGGTGATCCTGAGCCTGCGACGCCCCGCCGACACGGCCGACGGGGCCGACGGGGCCGGCGAGGACACGGACGGCCCGGACGAGGAGGAGGCCCTGGCGCCACCCCCAGGAGGGCGGCAGGACCCCCGGTGAAGCCCGACGCGGCACAGGACTGGTCCCCCCGGACATGGGAACGTAAAGTAGGGGCAAAAGCTTCTAAAAGGCTCTTCCTAGCGTGGACGTGAGAATCATGAGCAGTCACACGCAGCACACGAAGACGACACAGGCCGAACCGCGGCAGGCCGACGTGCAGCGCGGGCACACCTGCCCGTCCTGCGGCCACCACGTCCCGGCGGAGATCAAACGGCACAAGACCCTCGGGATCTACGTCCCGGAGTGGCACCGGGGCACCTGCCGGAACCCCGACTGCGCCGAGTCCGCACCCGACCGGCATCAGTAACCGCCGGTTCACCACAACGACGCGGCCCCCAGCCTGCCGACGACCTCCGCCGGCAGGCTGCCGCCGTGCGCTCCTCGGCGCCGCGAGACCTGGCACGACCCGACCGCGCCGGGCACAGGATGTCGGGTCCCAAAGGACGCGGGCTCCCTAACGTGATGAGCGAAAGGGAAGGAGCCCGGGGTGCTGGAACGCCTGAACCAGGCCATGGAACACATCGAGGCGCATCTCGACCGGCCGGTCGACGTCGCCGAACTCGCGCGCATCGCGGTGACGTCGGAGTACCACTTCCGGCGCATGTTCTCCGCGCTGTCCGGCATACCGCTCTCGGAGTACGTCCGCCGCAGGCGGCTGACCGTGGCGGGCGCCGAGGTGCTCGCCGGTGAGCGGACGCTGCTGGACATCGCGGTCCGCTGCGGCTACGGCTCGGGCGAGGCCTTCGCGCGGGCGTTCCGCGCCATGCACGGTGTGGGCCCGGGCGAGGCCCGGCGAACCGGCGCGGCTCTGCAGTCCCAGCCCCGGATGTCCTTCCGCCTCATCATCGAAGGGAGCAGCAGCATGCGATACCGGGTCCAGGACAAGGAGGAATTCCGTGTCGTCGGGAAGAAGGCCCGCGTCCCCCTGGTCCACGAGGGGGCCAACCCCGCGATCGCCCAGTTCATCCGGGGCATCGGTCCCGGCACGCTGGAGCGGATCACGTCGCTCTCCGACCAGGAGCCGGAAGGGATCGTAGGGGTCTCCGACCAGATCGACCCGAGCCGCGCGGAGGGCACCGAACTCGACTACTACCACGGCGTCGTGACCCGCGCGGAGACACCCCCGGACCTGGACGCCCTCCCGGTCGTGGCGGGGACGTGGGCCGTGTTCGAGAGCTCCGGTCCGTTCCCGCAGGCCCTCCAGTACCTGTGGCGGGACGTGTTCACGCAGTGGTTCCCCTCGAACCCGTACCGGAGCAGGCCCGGCCCCGAGATCCTGCGCGTCCGTCTGTCGGACGACGGGGCGCAGGCCGACGCGGAGCTGTGGATTCCCGTGGAGCGGACCACCACCGCCTGAGCGGCCGGGCCCGCTCCGAGGCGGCCCTCCGACGCGTACGCACGCTCTTCTCAGCCGACGGCCGGTCCGGTGACGGGCCGGCCCTCGCTGTCGTAGGGCCAGACGTTGGTCCGGCACCCGTGCAGTCCCTTGATCTGCTGCATCATCACCGGAGCGGGCTGCCCGGCCCCGGGGCACCCCTCGTGGCCGTGGCCGAGGAAGTGCCCGACCTCGTGGTTGATGATCAGGGCCCGGTAGGACGTCACGTCGTCCGCGTAGTACTGCGTGGCCAGCAGCCACCGTTTGAGGTTGACCATGACGTCCTGACCCACGTTGCAGTTGACCTCGCCGCCGGTGTCCAGACCGTACTGGCCGCATATGTCGTCCACCGTCTCCGCCGTGGCGAGGCGTACCCGGAAGTCGGACGTGCCGCCGGACACCCGCCGGAACCCGACCTTCCCGTCGGCCGTCCAGCCCCGCTCGTCGGCGAGGATCCGCTCGACCTCGGTCGCGACGTCCCGCGCCGGGATCCCGATGCCGTCCTCGACCTGGACCACGTAGGTCAGCGTCCGCCCGCTCCCGCCGACCCGGTCGCCGCCGCCGCTCGCGGTGGCGAACGTCCCCGGGCCCGACGACGGAATCGAGCCGGGATCCGGGCGGCTCTCTGACCCCTCCTCCTTCTTTTCCTTCTTCTTCTCCTTCTCCGTCCCGACCTCGGGCTCGTCCTCCTTCGCCGCCTCCGTCTCGACGACCTCGCGCGACGCGGGCCGCTCGGACGCCGAGGACGGCCCGGCGGCATCGGTCGCGTCTGTCGCGTCGACGGAGCGAGGGGAGGTGTCCGCGCGCTCCTTGAGGACCAGACCGCCGGCGAGCAGCAGCACGACGCCGGCCGCGAGCCCCGCCCACAGCCTCGGCGGCTTCCCGCCCCGTCGGCGGCGGGCGCGGCTGCCGCGGCCGCGTCGGTGGCCCGCGTCGGAGGTCGGCGAGGACGTCGATCGGTGCTCGTTCATGATCACGAAGCGTGCCGTCGTCGTGTGATCGCCCGTGGACGGCTTTTGGACCGCTGTGTAACAGCCGCCACCCACGCGCGGACGTTCGCACGTTCATACGCATACTGAGATCCATGCCACGGGTCCTGATCATCGAAGACGACCGCGCCGTCCGGGAGGGCGTGCGCCTCGCCCTGCGCCGCCAGGGACACGAGGTCGCCGCGGCCGCCACGGGCGAGGACGGACTGGAGCAGCTGCGGTCCTTCAGGCCCGACGCCGTGGTCCTCGACCTGATGCTGCCGGGCGTGTCCGGCCTGGAGGTGTGCCGACGGATACGCGCCCACGACCAGGTGCCGATCATCATGGCCACCGCCCGCGGTGACGACACCGACATCGTCGTCGGACTGGAGGCCGGAGCGGACGACTACGTGGTCAAGCCGGTCCGCGCCCGCGTACTGGACGCACGCATCCGCGCGGTGCTGCGCCGCGTGGGCGGCGCGTCGGACGAGCACGGCACGCCCCGCACCGAACACCACGGTGACCTGGTCATCGACCGGGCCGGACTCACCGTCACCCACCAGGGGCGGCCCGTCGCCCTCGGCCCCTCCGAACTGCGGCTGCTGCTCACGCTGTCCGCCTCGGCCGGGCAGGTGTTCAGCCGCCAACAGCTCCTGGAAGCCGTCTGGGAGCACAGCTACCACGGGGACGCGCGGCTCGTGGACGCCTGCGTCAAGCGCCTGCGGGCCAAGATCGGCGAACCCGCGGGCAGACCCCGTTACGTCCACACCGTGCGCGGCTTCGGCTATCGGTTCGGGACCCGGTGAGAGTTCCCCGGGTGCTGCGCGCGCTGAGCGGCCTGCGCGTGCGGTTGGTGGTGGCCTTCACGCTGGTCGCCGTCGTGGCCACGGTGACCACCGGCGCGCTGACCTTCCGTGAGGCACGTACCGGGGTCCTGCAGCAGAGCCAGGACACGGTGATCGAGGACTTCCGGCACCGGGTCAACACCCTGGTCCCCAACTACCGTTTCCCGCCCGACCAGTCCGACCTGCGGTCGTTCGCCGTCGACGTGTCGCGCGGCGGGCGGTCCCAGAACTGGCGGGTGCTGGTCGCCTACCGGGACGCGAGCGCCACGTCCGGCCCCGGGGACTCCTTCCGGGAACTGTCCCCGGCGATGCGCGAGTCCGTGCGTACCCGCCGCGCCACCGTGTTCCAACGGGTGACGCGGGACGGCCACCCCTCACTGGTCGTCGGCATGCCCGTCACCTACGCGGGCCAGTACGGCACCGAGCGGCGCGCCTCCGGACTGGAGGTCTACCTGACCGTGCCGCAGCGGGAGGAACAGGGCTACGTCGACGCGCTGGTCACCGCCATCGAACGCGCCACCGTGCCCGCCCTGGCCCTGGCCGTGCTGATCGCCCTCCTGGCCGCGCGCGGGGTGCTGCGACCCGTACGGGCGCTGCGCCGGGCGACCCGCAGTATCGCCGAGGGCCGTCTGGACACCCGGCTCGCGGTGCAGGGCTCCGACGAACTCGCCGACCTGTCCCGCACCTTCAACGAGACGGCCGCCGCGCTGGAGGGGTCGGTGGCGGAACTGCGGCGCATGGAGGCCGGCGCCCGCCGCTTCGCCGCGGACGTCTCGCACGAACTGCGCACCCCGCTGGCGGCGATGTCGGCGGTGACCGACGTGCTGGACGAGGACGCGGCCGGCCTCGACGACGACACCGCGATGGCCGTACGCCTCATCAGCGAGGAGACCACGAAACTGGCCGGCCTGGTGGACGACCTGATGGAGATCTCCCGGTTCGACGCGGGCGCCGCCGCCCTGCACCTCGACGAGATCGACCTCGCCGAGTCCGTACGACGCACGCTCGCCTCCCGTGGCTGGCTGGACACGGTGGAGGCCGGCCTGCCGGAACCGGGCACGCTGCGCGGCCGGGTGGACCCGCGCCGCGTCGACGTCGTCGTCGCGAACCTCGTCGCCAACGCCCTCCGTCATGGCGCACCCCCCGTTCGCCTGCACCTCTACGAAGAGGACGACCCCCACCCGGGGAGGCAGGCGGTCGTCGTGGTCGGCGACGGCGGGGACGGCATTCCCGACAGCGTCCTGCCGCATGTCTTCGACCGCTTCTACAAATCGGACAGCGCCCGGACCCGCAGCGAGGGCAGCGGCCTCGGGCTGGCCATCACCGCGGAGAACGTACGCCTGCACGGCGGCACCGTCCGGGCGGCCAACCATCCGGACGGCGGCGCCGTCTTCACGGTCGTCCTCCCGCTGAGAGCGGACGCGACGGAGGACCGGGCGCCGCACGCGGCGAAGGAGGAACAACCATGAACCCGCCGACCCCACCACCGGCGACCACGACGGCCCCGGGCGTAGGACCGGCAGGCGACAGCGCCCGACGCAGGCTCCCCCTCCTGCTCGCGGCGGCGCTGTTCCCGCTCTCCGCCTGCGGCATCCCCGCGACCGGCGTGGTCGAGGCGGGCGAACCCGCGACCGGCGTCCTGGAACCGGGCCGGGCCCCCACCCCGTCGCCGGCCGAGTCCGTTGCCGTGCCCGTCACCGCGGTCCCGCTCTACTTCGTCACGGACGGCGCCCTCGTGGCGGTCTCCCGCACGACGCCCGGCGCGGCCGACCTCGGCAGCACCGTACTCATGCTGTTCGAGGGCCCGGACGAGGAGGAGCGGAAGAGAGGGCTGACGACCGAACTGCCGCCGGCCTCCGTGGTGCCCACCATCCGGACCGACGGAGCGGCGGTCGTCGTCCAGCTGCCGCGGAGCGCCGGGAGTCTGAGCGGCACGGCCGTCGACCAGTTGGCCTGCACGGTCGCCGTCGCCCGTCTGCGCCAGGACCCGGCACTGGGCAGCGCGCAGGTGACCGTGGAGCAGCCCGGCGGCCGGCTGGCGGGCCGGTCCAGCGACGACTGCCCGACGGGCACGGCCCGGGAGGCCGACCGGAACAGTGGGACGGCCGGCTCCGGCGGGAGCTGAACGGCACCGCCGAACTGCCGCCCGGTGTCGCCTCACCGGCACCGCCCGGACCGGGTCCGCGTGCACGTGGCGCAGGTCACGTGTGAGGACACCGGTGAGCGCGCATGCCGATCAGGAGACCGGAGCCGACGAACCGGACCCCACGAGGAGCCGCGCCATGCCCATGAACACCCCGTCCGAGAACGGCACACCCGACACCGACACCGGCACCAACAGCACGCACGGCACGGGAGCCCTCCAGGGTGTGCGCATCGCGGACTTCTCCCGCGTGCTGGCCGGGCCGTACGCCACGATGCTCCTCGCCGACCTGGGCGCCGAGGTCGTCAAGGTGGAACGGCCCGGCACCGGCGACGACACCCGGGCCTGGCGCCCGCCCGCCGACGCCTCCGGCACCTCCACGTACTTCCTGGGCGTCAACCGCAACAAGCGGTCCGTCGCCCTGGACCTCACCACCGACGAGGGGCGGGACCGGGCCCGCGCGCTGATCGCCGGCTCGGACGTCGTGGTGGAGAACTTCCGCCCCGGCACCATGGAAAAGCTCGGCCTCGGCCACGAGGAGCTGCGCTCCGCCGACCCGCGGCTCGTCCACTGCTCCGTCACCGGGTTCGGTGCCGGAGCGGGCGCCGGACTGCCCGGCTACGACCTGCTGGTGCAGGCCGTCGGCGGACTGATGAGCGTCACCGGCGAGCCGGCCCCGAACGGGGAACCGACCAAGACGGGCGTGGCCCTCGTCGACGTCATCACCGGACTGCACGCCACGGTCGGCATCCTCGCCGCCCTCCGGCACCGGGACGCACCGGCGAGGGCCAGCTCGTCGAGGTCAGCCTGCTCGGCTCGCTGCTGTCGGCGATGGCCAACCAGGCCTCCGGCTACCTCGCGGCGGGCGTCGTCCCGGGCCGGCTCGGCAACGCCCACCCGAGCATCGCCCCGTACGAGACCTTCCCCACGGCGGACCGGCCGATCGCCCTCGCGGTCGGCAACGACCGGCAGTTCGCCGCGCTCGCCGCGCTGCTCGGCGCACCCCGGCTCGCCGACGACGCCCGGTTCCGCACCAACCCCGACCGCGTGGCCCACCGGAGTGAACTCCGCCCGCTCCTCCAGGACCGGTTGCGCACCCGCACCGCCGACCACTGGGCCGACGTGCTGCCCGCGGCCGGAGTGCCTGCCGGTCCGGTCAACGCCCTCGACGAGGCCTTCGCCTACGCCGAACGACTGGGCGTCGAGGCCGTGGTGGACGTCGGCGGTACCCGCCAGGTGGCCCATCCGATCCGCCTCGGCACCACCCCGGCGAGCTACCGGCTCGCACCGCCTGAGCTGGGCGAACACACCGACGACGTCTTCCGTGCGGACGAGGGCCCGGACGCGTGACACCGGCTCCGGCGTGGCCGTACGACTGAGCCCACAACGCCTGGGTACCCTCCGCCGCATGGCGGTGGACAGGAGGACCGAGCCGCCGCGCCGGGCGCCGGCGCGGCAGCGGACGAACCGCACGCTCGGGCGGGCGCTGGCCCGGTGGGCGACGACGACCGATCACAAGGCGATCGGCAACCTCTATATGACGACCGCCTTCGGGTTCTTCCTCTTCGGCGGCCTGCTCGCCCTGCTGATGCGCAGTGAACTGGCCCGTCCGGGACTCCAGCTGGTCACCAACCACCAGTACAACCAGCTCTTCACCGTCCACGGCACGATCATGATGCTGCTGTTCGCGACCCCGCTGTTCGCCGGGTTCGCCAACGCGATCATGCCCTTGCAGATCGGCGCCCCGGACGTGGCGTTCCCCCGGCTCAACGCGCTCTCCTACTGGCTGTACCTGTTCGGCGGCCTGATGGTGGTGGCCGGTTTCCTGACGCCCGGGGGAGCGGCCGCCTTCGGCTGGTTCGCCTACGCGCCGCTGAACAGCGCGGTGTTCAGTCCCGGCACGGGCGGTGACCTGTGGACCATGGGGCTGGTGGTGACCGGCGTGTCCACCACGCTCGGCGCGGTCAACTTCATCACCACCATCCTGTGTCTGCGCGCCCCCGGCATGACCATGTTCCGGATGCCGATCTTCACCTGGAACGTGCTGTTCACGTCGATCCTGGTGCTGCCGGCCTTCCCCGTGCTGACCGCCGCGCTGCTCGCGCTGGAGGCCGACCGGAAGTTCGGCGCGCACATCTTCGACGCGGCGAACGGCGGGGCGCTGCTGTGGCAGCACCTGTTCTGGTTCTTCGGGCATCCCGAGGTGTACATCGTCGCGCTGCCGTTCTTCGGTATCGTCTCCGAGATCATCCCGGTGTTCAGCCGCAAACCGATCTTCGGTTACGTCAGCCTGGTCGGCGCCACCATCGCCATCACCATGCTGTCCGCCGTGGTGTGGGCCCACCACATGTTCGCCACCGGGGCCGTGCTGCTGCCGTTCTTCTCCCTGATGTCGTTCCTCATCGCGGTGCCGACGGGAGTGAAGTTCTTCAACTGGATCGGCACCATGCTGCGCGGCTCCCTGTCCTTCGAGACACCCATGCTGTGGTCGACCGGCTTCCTGATGACGTTCCTGCTCGGCGGCATGAGCGGTGTCCTCATCGCCTCACCGCCCCTGGACTTCCACCTGACGGACTCGTACTTCATCGTCGCCCACCTGCACTACGTGCTGTTCGGCACGGTCGTCTTCGCGATGTTCGCCGGCTTCTACTTCTGGTGGCCGAAGTTCACCGGCAAACTGCTCGACGAACGCCTCGGAAAGATCCACTTCTGGACGCTCTTCGTCGGCTTCCAGACCACGTTCCTCGTCCAGCACTGGCTCGGCCAGCAGGGCATGCCCCGCCGCTACGCCGACTACCTGGCGGCGGACGGTTTCACCACGCTGAACACCATCAGCTCCATCGGCGCCTTCCTGCTCGGCCTCTCCACGCTGCCGTTCCTCTACAACGTGTGGCGCACCCGCCAGTACGGCACGAGGGTGGAGCACGACGACCCCTGGGGCTACGGACGTTCCCTCGAATGGGCCACCACCTGTCCGCCCCCGCGGCACAACTTCACGTCGCTGCCCCGGGTCCGCTCCGAGTCCCCGGCGTTCGACCTGCACCACCCCGACATCGGCCGACACGACCAGAGGCACCAGCAGAGGAACGAGTAGAGGTACCAGTAGTGAAGACCGAAGCCCGTCTGTTCACCGGCGTGGCGGCCTTCTTCGCCGTCACCGCGGCCGGGTACGGCTGGTTCTCCGAGGAACCCGCCGGTACCGCCGCACTGACCCTCGCCTTCCTGATGGCCTCGCTCGTCGCGTTCTTCCTGTACGTGCAGCACCGCAAGCGCGGTCCGCGGGCACAGGACCGCGGCGACGCCGAGGTCCTGGAGACGGCGGGCCCACTGGACTTCTTCCCGCCGCACAGCCCCTGGCCCATCGTCGCCGCCCTCGGCGCCGTCGTCCTCGCGCTCGGCATCGTCTACGGCCTGTGGCTCGCGCTGATCGGCTTCGGCGTGCTCGCCCTGGCCGTCTTCGGCCTCGTCTTCCAGTACGCCGGCCGGGACGCTCAGCGCTCCAACTCGCCCGAGGAGGATCCCGGCTCGGACTCCGTCTCCTCCACGTCGACCCGGTCGCCGTAGTACCACTCGCTGAGCGTCGCCCGCAGCCGCCCCACCTGCGGTGCGCCCTCGTCGGGCGCCGTCGGTGCCAGCGGCTCGGGCTCCTTGCGCGACCGCAGCACGTACCGCTCCTCGGCGTCGAGGGGTGCGTGGCTCTCGACGTAGCCGCCCGCCAGGGTCTGCACCAGATCGCCCGTCTCCTCGCCCTCCGCCAGCCGCTCGCGCTCCCGCTCCTGCAGTGCCAGGCAGACACGCTTGGTCGCCATGAAGGCGATCGGCGGCAGCAGCACCAGGGAGATCCGGAACACCCAGGTCAGCAGGTTGATCGAGACGTCGAAGACGTGGGCGAGGATGTCGTTGCCGCCCGCGAGGAGGAGAACCCCGTAGAAGCAGATCGCGGCGACGCCCAGCCCGGTCCGCACGGGCTTGTTCCGGGGCCGGTCGCACAGATGGTGCTCCGAGTGGTCGCCCGTCACCCAGCGCTCGAAGAACGGGTAGGCGTACAGCACCGCGAACAGGGCGCCCGGCAGCACGACCGCGGGCACCAGCACGTTCCACATGACGGTGTGCCCCGCCACCTCCGTCTCGAAGGGCGGCATCAGCCGCAGCGACCCCTCCAGGAAGCCGACGTACCAGTCCGGTTGCGAGCCGAAGGAGACGATGTCGGGCCGGTAGGGGCCGTACGCCCAGATCGGATTGATCTGCGCCACCGCCGCGAGCACCGTCAGGACGCCGAAGACCATGAAGAACAAACCCGTCGAGTTCGTCATGAACTGCGGGAACATCGGTTTGCCCACGGCGTTGCGGTTGGTCCGGCCGCGGCCCGCCCACTGGGTGTGCTTCAGGTAGAAGACCAGGATCAGATGGAGCGTGACCAGCGCCAGCAGCAGTCCGGGGAGCAGCAGGATGTGCAGCGAGTACAGCCGCGGGATCACGTCGTCGCCGGGATACTCGCCGCCGAACACGAACATGCTGATGTACGTCCCCACCACCGGGATGGACAGCATGATGCCCTGCGCGATGCGCAGCCCCGTCCCGGACAGCAGGTCGTCGGGGAGCGAGTAGCCGGCGAAGCCCTCGGCGAGCGCCAGCACGAACAGCGTCACACCGATCAGCCAGTTCACCTCACGCGGACGGCGGAACGCCCCGGTGAAGAAGATCCGCAGCAGATGCACCCCGATGGCCGACAGGAACACCAGGGCCGCCCAGTGGTGCAGCTGCCGGATCAGCAGCCCGCCGCGCACGTCGAAACTGATGTCCACCGTCGACCGGTACGCCTCCGACATGCTCAGCCCGAGCAGCGGCTCGTACGACCCGTCGTAGACGACCTCCGTCATCGACGGCTTGAAGAACAGCGTCAGCCACACCCCGGTCAGCAGCAGCACGACGAAGCTGTAGAGGGCGATCTCGCCCAGGAGGAAGGACCAGTGTTCCGGGAAGGCCTTGCGCAGCAGCCCACCGCCCTCGGAAACGGGAAACCGCCCGTCGGCCCAGTTGACGGTGTGTTCGGCCGCGTAGCGGGCCCGCGCACCCGCGCGGGCCCTTCTCCTCTGCAACAGCACGGCGCATGAGTTCCCCGCCGCCCGGGCCGGAAACTACGCCCGCACCGGACACCGACTACGTACGGTCACCCTTCGGCTTGCCCGGCTGGTCCGGGGTGCCGTGCGGCGGCGGGGAGAACGGCTCCGGGGAGGTCGCGGGCGAGACGGGGGAGCCCGTGCGGCCCTGCCCCTGCTCCGGGCGTACGGCGTTCGGATCGCCCAAGGACGGCTCCGCACCGGACTTCAGCTGCTCCAGCCGGGCCGCCAGCACCTCCGTGGCGGGGAGGCGGTCGGCGTGCGACCTCTCGTACGCCAGCAGATCCTCCACCTGCTCCGTGCCCAGTGACCGGATCCGGCTCTCCAGCCCGCCGATCGGCAGCTGGTCGTAGTCCGGCAACGGCAGGGTGTTGCGAGCGGGGTCGGCCATGGTTCTCACTTCCCTCTGTTCTCACTTCCCTCTGTACGACCTGTACGACATCCTCGGGATCAGCGTCCGCCCGGTCCGCCGCTGCCGAACGAACCGCTGCTGCCCTCGTCCCAGCGGGGCCGCTCCTGATCGGCGGCGGTGCGGCTGCCCTGGTGCCCGAGGTCGTGCGGCAGCGTCCGGTCGTCGCTCTTGGTCATCTCGTCGGGCTCCCGCCGCTCCCGCGTCTCGTGGACGGGCCCCTCATCGGGCATACGAGGCTGCTCCTCGGGACGCGGCGGCGGCGACTCCTTGCGCTTCTGCCGGCTGCCGAAGGCGAACGCGCCGATCAGCAGGCCCACCACCACGACGGCCGCAGCACCGATCCCGATGCCGATCCCGCTGGAGCTCACCGCCAGGTCCATCCATGCGTTGGTCATGGGGCGCGGGTACCCCCGGACCAGGTCACCAACCAGCTCAGCTCGACCGGGCCGCTCGCGTCTGCGAACGGTTTGCCTTCCGGATCGCCGTGAGCAGATCCGCCTTGGACATCCGCGACCGGCCCTCGACGCCCAGTCGCCTGGCGACGCCGTACAGGTGCTCCTTCGAGGCCTTCTCGTCGATGCCCTCGCCGCTGCGTCCGCCCTGTCCGCGGGGCCGCCCGGACTGGGGGTCGGAGGGGCCCTTGCGGCCGCCCTCCTTGCGCTCCCAGTGGTCGCCGACCTTCTCGTACTTGTGCTTCAGCGCCCCGTACGCCACCCGGTGGGCGCGCTCGCCCTCGCCGTACTCCTCCACGGCCGAGTCATGGGCCTTGATCCAAGTGCGCTGGGCCTCCCGGGGGGAGCGTTCCAGGGTCGACGGCAGTTCCTGTCGTCCCGGCATGTCGGGCACCTCCGTGTGCGGTCGACGTCGTCGCTGTCACCAGCTTCGGAAGAGTCCACGGGTGCCCGGCAGCGCGCCCGGAAAACGGGCCGGAACCCTTGGGAACAACGGGCCCGGCGGTTTGGCGCACTCCGCAGCGGCAACCCGCGCGGTGTGACATCGACGACGACTTCCCAGCAGGAACTGTTCCGCTTCCTGGAGGACCGCTTCGCTTGTGCACAGGCGTGCACCGAGTGCGCACGGGCGTGCGCGCTGCGGGCGAGCCTCGTGGACCCGGACGGGACCGAGAACCAGGAGCTCGTACGACGCAAGGGCATCATGTGCGCGGAGGTGTGCGACGCGACCTGCCGGGTGCTGTCCGAACAGAACCAGGTGGACGAGGCCGCGATCCGCGTCCAGCTGGAGTGGTGCCGGCAGGTGTGCCTGGAGAGCGCGCACGTCTTCGACCAGCACCCGGGAGCCGAGGAGAGCGCGGAGGCCTGCCGCGCCTGCGCCCGGGCCTGCGGAGAGTTCCTGGCCACCCTGCGCTGAGACCCTGGGGTCGGCCGGGCGCGGGGCGTTGGCCTGCCGGTATGACGGCCATACCGACGGGTGATCGGGCGGGTGACCCGGCAGGCGATCCGGGACTGTTCGGCCCCGACTCGGTGACATGGCAGGCGCACGGCGACCCGATGATGTGGGTCGCCGGCATCCGCGCCCTCTACCTCCAGGCCCTGCACCCGCGCGCCGTGCGCGGCGTGATGCAGAACAGCGACTTCCGGCGCGACACCTGGGGCAGGCTGATGCGCACCGCGAGCTTCGTCGGCACGACGACGTACGGCACCACCGAGGCCGCCGAGCGGGCCGGCGCCCGGGTGCGGAAGATCCACCGCATGCTCGGGGCGATGCACCCCGCTACGGCGTCGACGAACCCGCGCTGCTGCTGTGGGTGCACTGCGCCGAGATCGACTCCTACCTGCACGTGCTGCGCCGCTCCGGATTCCCGCTCACGGACGCCCACGCCGACCGCTACCTCGCCGAACACCGGCACAGTGCCCGCCTCGTCGGACTCGACCCCGACGCCGTACCCGCGAGCCGGTCCGAGCTGGCCGCCTACTTCGCGCGGGTACGGCCCGAGCTGGCCGCGGGCGACGACGCGCACGAGGTGGACGACTTCCCGCTCCGTCCGCCCACGCACCCCCTCCTGGTCCCGGCACGCGAGCTGCTGTGGCGGCGGGTGGCACATCTGGCGTACGACTCCCTACCGCGGCACGCGCACGAGCTCTACGGCAGACCGGCCCCCGCACCCGCCACCGTCACCCGGCGACTGCGCGCCACGGGCACCCTGCTGCGCGGCATCCCCGCACGTCTGCGCTGGCAGCTGCCGCCCAAACACATTCTGCGCGCCATGGCGCGGCTCGGACCGGCCGCGCGCCCGGCACCATACAAACTCGGACCATAAGCCGCCATACTGGACCGGCCAGGGGAGGGCGGGGCGGACTGCTACGGGGGCGGGCAGCGAGATGGGGGACAGCACGCTGATCCAGGGCCGGTACCGGCTGCTGGAGCGGATCGGGCGCGGCGGCATGGGCGAGGTGTGGCGGGCGCGGGACGAGTCACTGGGCCGTCGCGTCGCCGTCAAGTGCCTCAAGCCACTGGGCACTCAGCACGACCACTCCTTCACCCGCGTCCTGCGGGAGAGGTTCCGGCGCGAGGCCCGGGTGGCCGCCGCGCTCCAGCACCGCGGGGTGACCGTCGTCCACGACTTCGGTGAGTCGGACGGTGTGCTCTTCCTCGTGATGGAGCTGCTGGAGGGCCGTGACCTGAGCCGGCTCCTGGAGGACAACAAACACCATCCACTGCCGGTGCCCGACGTCGTCGACATCGCCGAACAGGTCGCGTCCGCGCTCGCCTACACCCACGAACAGGGCATCGTGCACCGCGACCTGAAGCCGGCGAACATCGTCCGGCTGGCCGGCGGCACCGTGAAGATCTGCGACTTCGGCATCGCCCGGCTCGGCCACGACGTCGGGTTCACCGCCCGGCTGACCGGCACCGGCATCGCCATGGGCACCCCGCACTACATGTCGCCCGAGCAGATCGGCGGCGACGACGTCGACCGGCGCAGCGACCTGTACTCGCTGGGCTGCGTGCTCTACGAGATCGCCACCGGCGTCCCGCCGTTCGACCTCGACGACGCCTGGGCGATCCTCGTCGGCCACCGCGACACCGAGCCCGAACCGCCCCGCACCCACCGCGCCGAACTGCCCGGGTACCTGGACCGGATCATCCTGGACCTGCTCGCCAAACTGCCGGAACAGCGTCCGCACGACGCCCGAGAGCTGGGCCGCCGGATCACCGCCGGCCGCACGGCACCGGCGTACGCGCCGGCCGTGGTCTCGCCCCGGACGCGGATGCCCCAGCCGGTCGGGGGCCGGGCCGCGCTGCCGTCCTGGACCCACGGCATGACCACCGGCCACAAGGCGACCGGCACGGGGCCGCGCTCCACACCCCCGGACCCGGCCGCCGGCCTGTCCGGCGAGTGGATTCCGCGGCCCGCGGGCGACGAGGCCGCCGCACCCGTCCCCGACGAGCGTCCCGCCCCGGCGCCCGAGGCGGTCGCCGCGCTGGCCGGTCGGCACGGCGCCGGCCTGAGCCTGGGACGGCTCGGCCGCTGGGAGGAGGCGGGCGAGGTGCACCGTGCGGTGGCCGACGAGCGCGAGCGCCTGCTCGGGCCCGACCACCCCGACACGCTGGCCAGCCGCTACGAGGTCGCCTTCACGCTCAGCCGCACGGGACATGCCGCCGACGCACTGCGCGCGTACAAACGTGTCGCCGAGGCGAGGATCCGGGTGCTGGGCACCGACCACGCCGACACGCTCGCCGTCCGGCAGGAGATGGCGTACGCCCTGGGTCGGCTGGGCCGGCACGCCGACGCCCACCAGGTCTACACGTCGGTCCTCGCGGCCCGCGAGCGCGTCATGGGCGCCGACCACCCCGACACCCTGCGCTGCCGGCACAACCTCGCCTTCAACCTCGGCCGGCTCGGCCGCCCCGAGGACGCCCACCGCATGGCCCGCGAGGTGGCCGCCGCCCGCGCCCGCGTGCTCGGCCCCGAGCACCCCGACACCCTGGTCACCCGCTACGAGGTGGCCTACGAACTCAGCAGGCTGGACCGTTGGCAGGAGGCCCTGGTCACCTACCGGGAGGTCGCCGAGGCCCGTGGAAGCGCGCTCGGCCCGGACCACCCCGACACCCTCGCCGCCCGCTACGAGATCGGCATCAGCCTCGGCCGCCTCGGCCGCAGCGCCGAAGCGCTGGCGCTCTACCAGGACCTGATCGACGACCGCACCCGCGCCCAGGGCCCCGAGCATCCCGAGACCCTGCGCGCCCGGCACGGCCTGGGCGTCAACCTCGGCCGGCTCGGCCGCTGGGAGGAGGCCCTCGCCGAGTCCCGCGAAGTGTGCGCGATCCGCGAACGCGTCCTCGGCCCCGACCACCCGGACACGCTGGTCAGCCGCCGCGAGGTCGCCGTCGGCCTGGGCTGGCTGGGCCGCTGGGCCGTGGCCCTCACCGAGTACCGCCGGGTCGCCGCCGCCCGCGAACGCGTCCTGGGCCCCGACCACCCCGACACCCTCGCCGGGCGCGACGACGAGGCCCACTGCCTGGAACAACTCGGCCGCGGCGCCGAGGCCGTGGAGCTGTACCGCAGGGTGGCGGTACTGCGCGGCGCGGGGGCACGCTGACCCGGCCGGGGCACGACCCGCCCGAGGCGGGACGCGGGGAGTCCGGGCCCGCACCGCGCTCGGGCCCGCGCCGCGTCCGGCCCGTGCCGCGTCCGGGCCATGCTGCGTCCGGGCCCGTGCCGCGTTCCGGCCCGTGCCGATCCGGGACCAGCCCCGCGCTGTGCACCGCACCGTGGGCGCTCGCGCCGGTGAGCCTGGGCAGCGGGAGCCCCGAGCCGGAGTTGGGCGGCCGTACGCGTCCATGCCCCGTAGGCACCGCGCGCCGCCCTGCCCACGGGGGCACGCTGAGCCGGACGGGGCGCGGCACGTCCGAGGCGGGACGCGGGGAGTCCGGGCCCGCGCCGCGCTCGGGCCCGCGCCGCGTCCGGCCTGTGCTGCGCTTGGGCCCGTGCCACCTTCGGCACGTGCCGCGTCCGGCCTGCGCCGCGTCCGGCCCGTGCCGAGTTCCGACTGCGCCGATCCGGGACCAGCCCCGCGCCGGGCACCGCCCCGTGGGCGCCCGTGTCGGTGAGCTCGGGCAAGCGGGCGACCCGAGCCGGAGCTGGGCGGCCGTACGTGTCTGTGCCCGTGGGCACCCGCGCCGCCCGGTCCTGCCCCGACGGACCTCTGGCAGCCCACTGCCACCCCGTGTTACCAAGAGCCATGACGCCGCCCACCGAGCCCCGAGCATCCCGCACCTACGACGCCGTCATCGTCGGCGGTGGTCACAACGGTCTGGTCGCCGCTGCCTACCTGGCCCGCGCCGGGCACTCCGTGCTGGTGCTGGAGCGGCTGGACCACACCGGCGGGGCGGCCGTGTCCACCCGGCCGTTCGCCGGGGTCGACGCGCGGCTGTCGCGGTACTCGTACCTGGTCAGCCTGCTGCCGAAGAAGATCGTGCGGGACCTGGACCTGGACTTCCGGGTGCGTGGACGCACCGTCTCCTCGTACACGCCCGTCGAGCGGAACGGCCGGCCCACCGGGCTCCTCGTCGGCGGGGGCGAGCGGCGGACCCGGGAGTCGTTCGCCCGGCTGACGGGCTCGGAGCGGGAGTACGGCGCCTGGCAGCGCTTCTACGCGATGACCGGACACGTCGCCCAGCGGGTCTTCCCGACCCTCACCGAGCCGCTGCCCACCCGGGACGAGCTGCGCCGCCGGGTCGACGACGATGCCGCCTGGAAGGCGCTGTTCGAGGAACCGATCGACGTTGCGATCGAGGAGCACTTCGCGGACGACCTGGTACGGGGAGTGGTCCTCTCCGACGCCCTGATCGGCACCTTCGCCGACGCCCACGACCCCGCCCTGAGCCAGAACCGCTGCTTCCTCTACCACGTGATCGGCGGCGGAACCGGCGCCTGGGACGTGCCGGTCGGCGGCATGGGCGCCCTCACCGACGCCCTGGCGGGCGCGGCGCGCGCGGCGGGCGCCGTGCTCGCCACCGGGCACGAGGCGGTGCGGATCGACACGGACGGGCGCACGGCCGAGGTCACCTACCGCTCGGCCGACGGCGAGGGCGTCGCCGCCGCACGCCACGTCCTGGTGAACGCCTCTCCGCGGGAACTGGCGGCGCTCACGGGGCAGGCGCCGCCGCCGCCCGCCGAGGGCGCCCAGCTCAAGGTCAACATGCTGCTGACGCGGCTCCCGGCGCTGCGCGACCCCGCGGCCGACCCGCGCGAGGCGTTCGCCGGGACCTTCCACATCGCGGAGGGCTACGAACAACTGGCCACCGCGCACGCCAGTGCCGCGGTCGGCGAGCTGCCCGCCGCCCCGCCCTCCGAGATCTACTGCCACTCGCTGACCGACCCCACGATCCTCGGCCCGGACCTGGCCGCGAAGGGCATGCACACGCTCACCCTGTTCGGCCTGCACACGCCCGCCCGCCTCTTCGCCCGTGACAACGACGCCGTACGCGAGGAACTGCTGAAGTCGACCCTCGCCCAGCTCGACGCCCACCTGGCCGAGCCCCTCGCCGACTGTCTGGCGACCGACGCCGACGGGCGGCCCTGCGTCGAGGCCAGGTCGCCGCTCGACCTGGAACGCGACCTGCGCCTGCCCGGCGGCAACATCTTCCACCGCGAGTTGGCCTGGCCCCACGCCCAGGAGGGCACCGGCCACTGGGGCGTGGAGACCGGGCAGGCGAACGTACTGCTGTGCGGGGCGGGCGCGGTGCGCGGGGGAGGGGTCAGCGGCGTGCCGGGACACAACGCGGCGATGGCGGTGCTGGAGCGGACGGCGAAGTAGAGGGGCGCATGCGCCGGACGGGGATGGGTACCGCGACATAGCGGACATTCCGCCCCAGTGACCAGCATGACAAGGAGCCTGCCATGGCTGACCTCAGCCCCATCGACCTGCAGAAGGCCCTCAGCGGTATGGACTACCCGGCGGACAAGAAGTCGCTCGTCGACTGCGCCCGCAACAACAAGGCCGACGACAAGGTCGTGAGCCGTCTCGACGGTCTCAAGGAGAACAGCTTCGACGGGCCGAACGAGGTGCAGAAAGCCGTCTTCAACGGCTAGCGGACACCAGGCGCGAACGCTCGCCTAGTTGTACTGCCCAGCCAGGTTGGTCGAGTTTGTGCGACGACACGGTCTGAATCTGTAGGACGGCGAAGGCCTCCGGTTGTGGAGTGGAGCTGTCGAGGAACCGCTCCGCCAACCAGGAGGCCTTCATGTCTCACGCTAACGCCGCTCTGACGCCCCGT
>NZ_JBHJRX010000020.1:0-92559 GCF_042268605.1 Streptomyces sp. NPDC056296
GGCCGGCATCGCCCAGACGCTCGCAGGCCGGGCCGCCCCGGCTGCCCGGGTCGCCCGCGATGCAGCGAACAGCGCCGCCGAGCACGCCCTGAAGGCCGCCGCTGCCGCCGAGGAAGCGGCCGACAACGCGGGCAAGGCGATCGAGTACGCCAAGCGCTCCACCGAGTACGCCAACGCGGCGGTGACGGCGGCGAACACCGCCGCCGACGCCGTCAAGGAAGCCCAGGAGGTGGAGCAGGCGGCCCGCGAGGCCGAGACCGCGCGCATCGCCGAAGACACGGAACTCGGCGTCGCCGAGGCGCGGTTGCGGGCCCAGGCCGAGATCGAGGACACCAAGCGCGCCGACCAGCAGCGCACCCGTGCGGACGCGACCGCCACCGAGATCAAGGACCTCGTCGCCGCCGCCGAGGCGGCGCTCGGCTCGGGAGACACCGCCACCGCGGTCACCAACGGCCGCAAAGCCGCCGTCGAGCTCCTCGACTCGACCGGCAGCTGGACCCGGGAGGCTGCCGAGTACGCACTCTCCGGCTCCGACGACGACATCCTCAACTGGCTCGGCGCGGACCGGCTCCTCGCCCAGGGACAGGACGACCGGGAGAACGTCCTCACCGTCGCTGAGCTCGCAACGCCCGCCGTCGCCGAGGCCGCCGCCCTGGCACTGGCGAGCACAGCCCCGAACGCGATCCCCGACTTCCTCCACAGCGGCGCCATCGAGGCGGCGGCCGAGGACAACCGCGTGGCGGTCTTCGCACTCCTCAACAACGACCCGGGCGCGGCCGTCAAGGCAGGGGCAGAGGCGGCACTGAACGACGGCAGCGCCCGCGCCCTGCACCGCTTCCTCACCGTGGAACTGGCGGACGCCACGAAGGAGGACGACAACGTAGAGATATTCCGCCTGCTCAACTCGGGCGGCCCCTACATGAAACAGGCGGCGCAGATCGTGCTGGAGGGCTCCGCCCGCATGCGCCGCGCCTTCGTCGTCCACGACAAGTTCAAGGTCGCCCGCCTCGACGAGGACCACGCCACCCATGTGGCCGCGATACGCGCCGCCATCGCGCATGCCGCCAAAGTCGCGGCCAAGGCCCTGGAGAACGCCGCGCTGGCGTCCAAGGCCGCAGCCGAGGCCCGCGAGGCCGCCTCGGAGGCGTCGGAGTGGGCGGCCAAGGCGCAAGGGTACGCCAAGGACGCGGCGAACTCCGCCAAGGAGGCCAAGGACAACGCGGACGCCGCCGACCGTTCGGCCGCGGCCGCCGCCCAGTCCGCCAAGTCCGCCACGTCGGCGGCGGCCACCGCGCGCGGCGCCGCCCGCTCCGCGAACTACTCGATGAGGCAGGCGGCGGCCTCCGCCAAACAGGCTGTCGCGTCCGCCGCCTCGGCCCAGTCCTCGGCCTCCGCGGCCCGGGCCTCGGCCATCCAGGCGGGCAAGGACGCGCAGGCCGCCGCTGCCGCCGCCAGCGAGGCCCGCGCCATTGTCGTCGAGAAGCGGCGCGCCGAGGCCGCCGCAGCCGCCCGCAAGGTGGCCGAAGCGGCCAAGAAGGCCGAGGCGGAGGGCACCAATCCCTCCGACAAGCCCGAGCACGACAACACCGGTGACACCGACTACTTGGGCTTGTGGCCGGAGGACGCGAGCGACGTCAGGGACTGGGCGGCGGCCACCGGACACTGGAGCACGGTGCTCGGCGGGATCTCGCTCGGACTCTCTCTCGTCGCCCCGTTCACCGGGCCGTTCGCGCCCATCGTCGGAGGAGTCGCCGTCGGGGTCGGGCTCGTCTCCTGGGGCATTCAGGGTGTGAGCGCCCTCCTGTCCCTCGGATACGACGGCGGCTGGAGGTCCCCCGAGTTCCACACAGCGCTCGGCGTCTTCGTCATCGGCGGCATCTTCCAGGGCAAGAGCGCGATCTTCCGCAACTTCAAGATCGGCGGCAAGAGCATCGCCGAAGAGGTCGGGTCCCGGATCTCGAGCGCCGTCGGTGACACGGCAACCACGGTGATCGGCCTTCTCACCTGGTAGGAAGCACGCACTTGGGGTGATGCCCACGCACCCATAGGGTGGGTGCGCATCACCCCGCCGCCATCCGCAACCGGCGAGCAGGGCTCGATCCGCATCCCGGCCCCGGCGACCGCTCTAGTGGCGCCGTCGCCGTCACGCCGTAAGCCCGCACCAAACGGAGACCTGCCGTGCTGACCTCCCAATTCTCCCGTGTCGACTGGTGGATCGCCGCCTTCGTGGCGGGCACCGCGGCGGCGGTGGCGTTCCAGTCGCTGATCCTGGAGAAGAAGAACAAGTGGAAGGTGATCGTGCTCCCCTTGGGCAGCGCGGTCGGCATCGCCCTGGACTCGGCGGTACGGAACTACGAGGGAAACACCCCGCTGGCGCTGTACACAGTGGCCATGCTCGGACTGGCCCTGACGAGAGTCGTCTTCGCGGGCTACATCGGACGCCAGATCCGACTGGCTCGTTCCGGACAGCCCGTGGAAGAGCCGACGCGCCGGCAGATCGCCCTTTTCATCCTCACGCTCATGGCCGTCATTCTGGCCATCGCCGTCACGCTGTAGGCCCCGCTGCGCCGGCGCGAGGTGGCCCTGCTGTGCCGTACCGCTCCCGCAGCTCGATCTTGCGCACCTTCCCGGAGACGGTCATCGGGAAGGCGTCGAGGATCTGCAGGCGGCTGGGCACCTTGTAGTGGGCCAGCTGGTCCTCGCAGTAGGCGCGCAGCTCCTCCAGCGTGAGCGGGTCGGCCGCGTCGCGCGGGATGACGCAGGCGAGGACCTCCTCGCCGTAGCGCTCGTGCGGTACGCCGACGACCTGGACGTCCGCGATCTTCGGGTGGGCGTAGAGGAACTCCTCGACCTCGCGCGGGTAGATGTTCTCGCCGCCCCGGATGATCATGTCCTTGATGCGGCCGACGATCTCGACGTAGCCGTCGTCGCGCATCACCGCGAGGTCGCCGGTGTGCATCCAGCGGCCCTGGTCGATCGCCTCGGCGGTCTTCTCGGGCTCCTCCCAGTAGCCGAGCATCACGCTGTAGCCGCGGGTGCGCAGCTCGCCGGCGTCGCCGCGCGGCACGGTCACGCCGGTGACCGGGTCGACGACCTTGACCTCGATGTGCGGCAGGACCCGGCCGACGGTGCCGGTGCGGTGTTCGAGGTCGTCGTCCATCCGGGTCTGGAGGGAGACCGGGGAGGTCTCGGTCATGCCGTAGCAGATGGAGACCTGCTCCATGTGCATCTCGGCGACCACCCGTTTCATGACCTCCACCGGGCAGGGCGAGCCCGCCATGATGCCGGTGCGCAGGGAGGTGAGGTCGTAGGAGGCGAAGTCGGGGAGGTTCAGCTCCGCGATGAACATGGTGGGGACGCCGTACAGAGAGGTGCAGCGCTCCCGCTGGACGGCCTCCAGCGTGGCCTTCGGGTCGAACGCGCGGGCCGGGATCACCATGCATGCGCCGTGGGACGTGGCGGCGAGATTGCCCATCACCATGCCGAAGCAGTGGTAGAACGGGACCGGGACGCAGATCCGGTCCTGTTCGTCGTACGCGACCGACTCACCGACGAAGTAACCGTTGTTGAGGATGTTGTGGTGGGAGAGCGTCGCCCCTTTCGGGAAGCCCGTCGTCCCGGAGGTGTACTGGATGTTGATGGGGTCGTCGCAGGACAGCTCCTCGAACGGCACCGGCGTCCCGCGCGCGGTCAGCGCCTCCCAGCTCGGGTCGCCGATGAACACCGTCTCCCGCAACCGCGGGCACCTGCCGCGCACTTGCTCGACCATCGCCCGGTAGTCGCTCGTCCGGTGGCTGAGGGAGGCGATAAGGAGCGAGACACCGGCCTGGTTGAGGACGTACTCGACCTCATGGGTGCGGTAGGCCGGGTTGATGTTCACCATGACCGCGCCGATCCGGGCGGTCGCGTACTGGACGAGCACCCATTCGGGGCAGTTGACCGCCCAGATGCCCACCCGGTCGCCCCGGGCGACCCCGCTCGCGAGCAGCGCGTACGCCAACTGGTCGACGTCGGCGGCGAACCGGGCGTACGTCCAGCGCCGCCCGGTCTCCACGTCGACCAGCGCCTCGCGATCCGGCCAGGCCACGACCGCGCGGTCCAGGTTGGCGCCGATGGTGTCGCCGAGCAGCGGGGTGTCGCCGACCCCGTGGGTGTACGAGTTCACCGGAAGTCCTCCTCGCGGTATTCGGCGTCCGAGCCCGCCGCCGTGGCCTCGCGCAGTTCGATGCGGCGGATCTTGCCGGAGACGGTCTTGGGCAGCTCGCCGAACTCCAGGCGGCGGACGCGCTTGTAGGGGGCGAGGGTCTCGCGGGAGTGCTCGAACAGCACCTTCGCGATGTCCGGGCCCGGCTCCCAGCCGGCCGCCAGGACGATGTACGCCTTCGGCACGGCGAGGCGCAGCTCGTCCGGGGCGGGCACGACCGCGGCCTCGGCGACCGCCGGGTGCTCCAGCAGCGCGCTCTCCAGCTCGAACGGGGAGATCTTGTAGTCGGAGGCCTTGAAGACGTCGTCGGCGCGGCCGACGTAGGTGAGGTAGCCGTCGGCGTCGCGGGCGCCGATGTCGCCGGTGCGGTAGTAGCCGCCGGCCATCGCCTCGGCGGTGCGGTCGGGGTCGCCGTGGTAGCCGGTCATCAGGCCGACGGGACGGTCGGACAGGTCCAGGGCGATCTCGCCCTCGTCGGCGCCGGGCGCGCCGGTGACCGGGTCGAGGAGTTCGACGCGGTAGCCGGGGCTGGGGCGGCCCATGGAGCCGGTCTTCAGCACCTGGCCGGGGCTGTTGGAGACCTGGACGGCGGTCTCGGTCTGGCCGAAGCCGTCCCGGATGGTCCTGCCCCAGGAACGGCGGACCTGTTCGATCACCTCGGGGTTCAGCGGCTCACCGGCGGCGACGACCTCGCGCGGCGGGGTGGCGAGCTGGGTGAGATCGGCCTGGATGAGCATGCGCCACACGGTCGGCGGCGCGCAGAAGGTGGACACCTGGGCCCGGTCCATCTCGGCCATCAGCCGGGCCGCGTCGAACCGGGTGTAGTTGTACAGGAAGACGGTCGCCTCGGCGTTCCACGGCGCGAACAGGTTCGACCAGGCGTGCTTGGCCCAGCCGGGCGAGGAGATGTTCAGGTGCACGTCGCCGGGCCTGAGCCCGATCCAGTACATGGTCGCGAGGTGCCCGACGGGGTACGACACGTGGGTGTGCTCGACCAGCTTGGGGCGAGCGGTCGTGCCCGAGGTGAAGTACAGCATCAGCGGGTCGTCGGCGGCGGTGGGGCCGTCGGGGGTGAAGGCGTCGGAGGCCGTGTACACGTCCTCGTAACGCCGCCAGCCGGGCTCCGTCGTTCCGCCCACCGCGACGCGCGTGTAGTCGCCGGGTACGTCGGCGAACTTGCCGGTGTCCTCGGCGCGGACGACGACATGGCTCACCCGGCCGCGGTCGACGCGGTCCCGCAGGTCGGCGGGGCCGAGCAGCGGGGTGGCCGGGATGACGACCGCGCGGAGCTTCATCGCCGCGAGCGCCGTCTCCCACAGTTCGGCCTGGTTGCCGAGCATGACGAGGATGCGGTCCTCGGGGCCGACGCCCCACTCGCGCAGCCGGTTCGCGACCCGGTCGGAGCGGGCGGACATCTCGGCGAAGGAGACCCGGACCTCGGAACCGTCCTCCTCGACGATGTGCAGGGCGGTGCGCTCGTTGCCGTCGGCGATGACGTCGAACCAGTCCAGCGCCCAGTTGAAGTACTCGGGGCGGGGCCAGGTGAAGCCCTCGTGGGCGGCGGTGTAGTCCTCGCGGTGTTCCAGCAGGAAGTCCCGTGCGCTGCGGAACAGCTCCGTGGCCGTCGTCATCTGTCCTCCTCTGTGCCGGACCTTGCCGGGCGGCTCTGTGCCATCGTCTAATCCGTGATGCAGGTCTCACTACCCCCGAACGGGGGTGTGCGTCCCGGGACGGGGGCGTGGGTCCCCGAACGGGCGCGAGGGAGGGCGGAACGAGTGGCGGTGGACGCGGCCGACGTGGTGGAGATCCGGAACGCGCTGGTGAGGATGCGGCGCACGACCGGGCTGCCGGTCGCCTTCGGCGGGCTGGTGGAGGCCGGGCGGCGACGGGTGCGCATCAGCGAGCTCAGCGGCACCGCCACGACCGCGCTCAGCGCCCTCGCGGTGACCTCGGGCAACGGCCTGGGCGGCAGGGCCGTGGAGCTCACCCGGCCGTGCGCCGTGACGGACTACTCCGTCTCCCGGCAGATCAGCCACGAGTACGACCTCCCCGTCGCCGCCGAGGGCCTGCGCTCGGTGCTCGCGGTGCCGGTGGTCGTACGGCGCCGGGTGCGCGGCGTGCTGTACGGCGCCCTGCGCACGGCCCAGCCGCTGGGCGACCGTACGTTGAGCGCGGCCGTGGCGGCGGCGCGGGACGTGGAGCAGGCGCTGGTGCTGCGGGACGAGGCGGGCGAACTGCTGGCGGCGGCCCGGCCGGAGCCGGCCTGCGACCCCGCGGGCGCCGGGGCCTGGGAACGGGTGCGGGAGGCGCACGCGGCGCTGCGGGCGCTGGCGCCCAGGATCGCGGACCCGTCGCTGCGGGACGAACTGCTGCGCGCGTGCGGGCTGCTGGCGGTGGGGAGCGGTCCCGCCGCCGCGGGGCCCCGGCCGGCTCCGCGCGAGATGGACGTGCTGGCCTGCGTGGCCGCGGGCGCGACGAACGCGGTGGCCGCGGAGCGGCTCGGCCTGCGGCCGGAGACCGTCAAGGGCTACCTGCGCTCGGCCATGCGCAAGCTCGGCGCCCGGACGCGCGGAGAGGCGGTCGTCGCGGCGCGCAGGGCGGGGTGGCTGCCGTAGCCCGTGCACGGAGCGGTGCCGCTGTCGTGGGCGGGGAATCGCGGTGTTTTCCGGGGCCTTTGTTTTCGGTGCCGCCGTTTGTTATTCGCCTCACCCGCTCGTCCCCCCGTAATTCAATGGACCGTTGCCTAATATTGGCCGGGACACGACATACGAGGGGAGCGGTCACCGTGCGAGGGGACTTCGCGGAGTCTGGCGGGTGCCGTTCCGACCTGGTCATCGGGCGGGAGGAGTCGTTCGGCGCGGCGCGTGAGCAGCTCGCCCGAGGGGGGAGTGTGCTGCTGCACGGGCCCGCCGGAATTGGAAAGTCGACCGTCCTGCGGACCCTGGCCGCGGAATATGCCCGCACGGCACACACCGTGTTGCGGTGCTCGGCCACCGAGTCCGAATCCCATCTCCCCTTCCTGGCCCTCGCCGACCTCCTCGGGCTGGTCCTGGACGACGTGTCGGACGGGCTGCCCGCCGCCCAGCGCACCGCGCTGGAGTCGGCGCTCACCGGTCGCGGCGAGTCCACGCTCCAGCGCGACGGTCTCGCGCTGCGCCTGGCCGTGCTCTCCGCGCTGCGCGCGCTCGCCGCCGACGGGCCCGTCCTCGTCGTCGCCGACGACCTGCAATGGCTCGACCCGGCCAGCGCCGAACTCCTCGGCTTCGCCGCCCGCCGCCTGGGCGACACCCCGGTACGGCTGCTGTGCGCGGTGCGCACGGAGGGACCGGAGACCGAGGGCGCGGCGTACGACCGCCATCTGCGCGCGTCCCCGCCGGACACCCGCGCGGTCCGCCTCGGCCCGCTGACCCGCGCCCAGGTGTCGACGCTGCTCGACGAGCGCGGCTACGCGGGCCTGCCCCGCTCCACGGTCCGCGACATCCACCGCACCAGCGGCGGCAATCCGCTGTTCGCGCTGGAGCTGGGCCGGGCGCTGGCCGAGAGCCCCACCCCGCCGCGGCCGGGCGAGCCGCTGCCGGTGCCGACCTCGCTGCGCGCCCTGGTCCTGTCCCGGCTGGAGATGCTGTCGGACGAGGCGCGCCGCACCCTCCTGGTCGCGAGCGCCGGCGCCCGCCCCACCCCGGCGCTGCTGCACGCGGCCGGCCGGGAGAACGCGGAGGCCGAGACCGCCCAGGCGGCGACGCTCGGGCTGCTGGCGACCGACCCGGAGGGTCCGACCGTACGGTTCGCGCATCCGCTGATCTCGGCCGCGCTGTACGCCGAGGCACCGGCGCCGGAACGGCGGGCGGCGCACGCCGCGCTGTCCACGGCGGCCTCCGACCCGATCGAGCGCGCCCGGCACCTGGCCCTGGCCACCACCGGTACCGACCCGGAGGTGGCGGCCCGGCTGGCGGAGGCCGCCGCGCTGTCCCGGGACCGCGGGGCGCCGTCGGTGGCCGCGTCGCTGGGGCTGCTCGCGGCCCGGCACACCCCGGCGGACAGCGCACCGGGACCGGACGAGCGCCGGCTGACGGCCGCCGAGGACGCGATCACCGCCGGCGAGCCGGACCTCGCCCGGGACATCGCCCGCGAGGTGCTGACCCGGACCGGCGTGCCCGGCGAGCGGGTACGCGCCTGGATGGTGGTGATCGAGGCGGCCGGGCAGGCCATCGGCGAGGTCGACGCCGTCTTCCCGCAGGCCCTGGCCGACGCGGGCGACGACCCGCGGCTGCTCGCCCTGGTCCACTACCAGCTGGCCTGGCGCTCACTGGTGGTGCAGGGCGACTTCGCGCAGGGCCGGGAGGAGGCCGCGCACGCGGCCGGGCTGGCGGCGCGGGCCGGGGACCGGCGCACCGAGCTGCTCGCGCTCGCGTTCCAGGCGCAGGCCGAGACGCTGATGGGGCACCCGGCCGCCCCGGCGACCATCCAGCGGGCGCTGGAGGAGCCGCAGGACCCCCGGGTGGCGTGCCATCACAACGGGGCCGGCTCGTCGCGGTTCCGGTGGCTGGTGATGAGCGACCGGCTGGCCGAGGCGCGGACCACCGTCACCGCGCTGCTGCGCGAGGTGCGCCGGCGCGGCATGGCCGAGAGCGAGGTCCACTACCTGCGCTTCCTCGCCGAGACCGAACTGCACTCCGGGCACTGCGGCCGGGCCCTGGAACTCTCCCGGGAGAGTCTGACGCTGGCGCGGGACGCGGGCATCGGCGAGGGCGCGGGCGCGATGCAGGCGGCGCTCGCCGAGGCCGCCGGCGGTGACGTGGAACGGGCGCTGGCGCTGGGGCGGGAGGCGGTGCGGCGGGCCGAGGAGGACGGCGACGCCGTGTACCTGTCGCGGGCGCTGGCCGCGCTCGGGCACGCGAGCCTGGTGGCGGGCGACGCCGGGGCGGCCGTGCGGGCGCTGCGCCGGGTGCGGGAACTGGAGGCCGGCGCGGGCATCACCGACCCGGCGCGCGGCCGGTGGCAGGGCGACCTCGCGGAGGCGCTGGTGCGTACCGGGGAGCCGGCCGAGGCCCAGGACGTCATCGAGGTCACGCGCGCGCACGCGCTCCGGCTCGGGCGGGAGAGTGTGCTCGCCGTGCTGGACCGGGCCGAGGCGCAGGTACGGGCGGCGCGGGGCGAACACCGGGCCGCCGTCACCCGGTTGGCGTCGGCGCGGGAGCGGCTCGCCGGGCTGGGCTACGGCCTGGAGGAGGCGCGGGCGGCCTTCGCGCTGGCGGCGCTGCACGCCGGACGGCCGGGGCGGGCGCCCGGACCGGCGTCGTACGACGAGGCGGCCCGGCTGTTCCGGCGCTGCCGGGCGCTGCCCTGGCTGCGGCAGGTGGAGGCGGCGGTCGCGGCGCAGGCGGCGGGGCCGCCCCCCGCGCCGCCCGCCGTGCCGGACGGCCTCGCAGGGCTCGCCTCGATGGAGCGTCAGGTGGCCGCGCTCGTCATGGAGGGCGCCACCAACCGGGAGATCGCCGCCCGGCTGTTCGTCAGCGTCAAGACCGTCGAGGCGACCCTGACCCGGGTCTACCGCAAGCTCGGGATCCGATCCCGGGTCGACATCGTCAGACTGGCGGCGGGCCGGCGACCCGACTGAGAGAGCACGGCTCACCAGCCCTGGGACGGGCAGGGTTTACCGACGGTGAACCGAGGGTTTTCCCTGCCCGACTCCCCTAGGGGCTTCCCTCATTGGGCGGTCCGTACCGCCGGTTCTAGCGTGAGCACGTGCCGCTCGCCCGGGCATACGGGGGTCTGTCCCGAGACCCCCGTGCTACCCCCCACGCCCGTGCGACCCCCCACCGGCAACCCCTTGAGGAGACTCATGTTCGGGCTCACCCGCGCCAGATCGGCCGCCGCCGCCCTGGCCACCGCCGGCGCCGCCGCCACCGCGCTGCTCGCCGCCCCCTCCGCCGTCGCCGCACCGCAGCCGATCGTCGGCGGTACGACCACCACGACGAGCGCGTATCCGTTCGTCATGCAGATCACTGACGCCTCGCAGAACCAGTTCTGCGGCGGCACCCTGGTCAGTCCCACCAAGGTCGTCACCGCCGCCCACTGCATGGTCGGCGAGTCCACCCGCAGCGTGCGCGTGGTCGGCGGACGCACCTACCTCAACGGCACCAACGGTACGGTCGCGCAGGTCAGCAGGATCTGGATCCACCCGGGCTACACCCGCGCCACCAGCGGCGACGACGTGGCCGTGCTGACCCTGTCGAGGTCGATGCCGTACACCCCGGCGAAGTACGTCTCCTCCTCGGACACCTCCGTCTACGCGGCCGGCACCACCGCCCGCGTCCTCGGCTGGGGCACCACCCGGGAGAACGGCAGCTCCTCCCACCAGCTGCGGACCGCGACCGTACCGGTCGTCTCGGACACGAGCTGCCGCGGCTCCTACGGCTCCGACTTCGTCGCGAGCGACATGGTGTGCGCCGGATACACCTCCGGCGGTGTGGACACCTGCCAGGGCGACAGCGGCGGGCCCCTGCTCGTCGGGGGCGTCCTCGCGGGGGTCACCTCCTGGGGCGAGGGCTGCGCGCGGGCCGGTTACCCGGGTGTCTACTCCCGGCTGACCACGTTCTCGGACCTGGTGACCGCGCAGGTCACCTCGTAGCCCCGAACCGGCGGCTCTCCTGATCTCCTGAGTACCTCTCAGGTGAAAGACCGGGGGGCGTTGCGAGCCTCCACGAGCGGCCCGCAACGCCCCCTCTCCATGCCCGTCCCCATGTCACCCGCGTACCGTCCCGAAACGGACGTCGTACGCGGCCCCCGGGTGCATCGTCGCCAGCATCCGCTCCCCCTCGGCCGCGACCTCGTCCTTCCGCGCCTTGGTGAGGCGTTCGAAGGGCTCGATGACGAGGGCGTCGTCGTCGAGCTTCCACAGTCCGGCCACGAAGCCGTCGACGAGGAGGACGCGGTAGGCCTGGTTCTTCTTCCAGGTGCGGCCCTTGTACGCGGGCGGGACGACGCGGGTGCGGTCGGTGTGGGAGAGGAGCAGGTTGTCGAACTCCGGGAGGAAGCGCGGCGGGGCCGGCGTGTCCGGGTCGGGGCGGGGCGCGTCCGGGAGGTCGAACAGCTCGGTGCCGTCTACGCTCCGGAAGGTGACGAGCCGGGGGCGGAGCCGTTCGAAGGCGTCCCGGAGACGGGTCAGGCCCGCCCAGGTCTGCATGTCCTTCACGGAGGCGGGACCGAAGGCGGCGAGGTAGCGCAGCACGGTGTCGTCGGGTGCCGGCGCGGGCCGGGCGGGGCGTCCGAGCCAGTGCTCGGCGGTGGTGAGCGTGACCTGGCCGCTCCTCCCCCACAGTCCACGCGGCGTCACCTGCACGAGCGGGAGCCGGCAGCGGGCGGCGACGGACAGCGCCTGCGGGTCGGCGTCCGGCCACTCGGCGAGGAGGGCCTCGCGCAACTGGCCCAGGGTGCGCGGCTCGGCCTCGACGAGTTCGCGGGCGAGGACGGTGAGCCGGTCCAGGTCGACGCCCACGAGGCCGTCGCGGAAGTTCCGCAGCTCCCGGTCCCGGGCGGCCTGCACCAGCGGACGCAGGGTGAGGCAGTCCTCGGCGGTGTGGGTGTGGATGGTCGAGCGCATGGTGACGAGGCGGGCGACGCGGCGGCCGGCCATCGGTTCGGACAGGTCGTCGGGCGTGAAGCCGTCGAGGCGGGCGGCGAGCGCGTAGTACGGGGGCTTCACTTTCTGCGCCTGGAGTCCGACGAGGTGCGCGACGGCGGCCTCGGCGGGCATCGACGCGCGGCGCAGCAGCAACTGCCGGGCCAGGGTGGCCCGGTTGAGGGCGCGGGTGCCGAGGACGGGGGCCGTCGTCGTTCGTGCCTTGGTCGTCATGGTGTGCACGGTAGCGGGGCTTGCGGACAGCTTCTGTCCGCGAGAGGCCCGGGTGCGCGGGGCACCGCTCGTCCGGTCCCGGGCTTCAGCCCTCGGCCGATCCCCGGCTTCAGTCCTCGGCCGGTCCCCGGCTTCAGCCCTCGGCCGATCCCCGGCTTCAGTCCCCAGCCCGGCTCAGCTCCACCGCGAAGCGGGCGCCCGCCAGCAGGGCCAGGTGCGACACCCACAGCCACACCAGGAAGACGACGACGCCGGCCAGGGAGCCGTACAGCCTGCCGTAGGTGCCGATGCCGGAGGCGTAGAGGGAGAAGGCCGCCGAGGAGGCCAGCCACAGCAGTGCCGCCAGGGCGCCGCCGGGCAGGGCCTGACGGCTGCGGCGGGCCGCTGCGGGGCCGGTGCGGAACAGGACGAGGACCAGCAGCGCGACCAGGCACAGCAGGAGCGGCCAGCGCAGCACGGACCATGCGGTGGTCGCCGTCGCGCCGATGCCGATCCACCGGCCGAGCGCCTGGGCCAGCGGTCCGGTGAGCAGCAGCACCAGGGCGCTGGCGACGAGGAGACCGAGCAGGCTCAGCGCGGTCAGGACGATTCGGTGCAGCCGGTGCCACAGGGGTCGCCGGTCGGGGACGCCGTGCATGTCGTGCAGGGCGCGCCGGAAGACGGCCAGGTAACTGGAGGCCGACCAGAGCGCGCCGACGCCACCCGCCACGGCCACGGTCAGGGCGGCGGAGCGCTGCCCGGCCATCTCGTGCAGGGTGCGGTGCAGTTCGGCACCGGACTGCGCGGGCGCCCAGGACGTCACGTCCGCGATGAGACGGTCCGTCAGGTCGGGGGCCACCAGGCCGATGACGGACGCGGTGACGACCAGGGCGGGTACCAGGGCGAGGACGGCGTAGTAGGTGAGGGCCGCCGCCCAGTCCGAGACGTTGTCGTCCCACATCGCCCGCGGCACCCGGCGCAGCGCCCCGGTCCAGGGCACCGAACGGTCCCTGAGCCGGGTCAGCCGTGCCTCCAGGTACGCCGTCATCGCGTACGCCGCTCGCGGCCGGACCGCACGCCCACGCGGACGTCGGTGTCAAGGGGGTGGGGAGCCAGGGAGCGGCGGGCCTCGTCGAGCGCGCCGTGGGTGAGCCGTTCCAGGACCGGTCCGGGTGCGGCGTCGGGCTCCAGCAGCAGGCGTACGCGGGCCCGCGACCGCTTCGGGCCCGCGGGCAGCCGTACGTGGGCGCGGGCGACGCCGGGGGTGGCCTCGGCGCGCCGGGCGACGGCGTCGGCCAGCGCGCGGGAGCGCAGGGTGAGGGGCGGGCCGGCCAGCGGCAGCCGGCGGCGTCCGCCGGGTCGCGACTGGGCCAGGAACCAGGCGAGGCACAGCAGCAGCGCCGAGGCCGGGCCGGCGACGACCACCGGCGTCCACCAACCGTGGCCACGGAGGTCGGCGAGGCCCGCGCGGTCCAGCAGCACCGTGCCGGCACCCGGGCCGGGCCACCATCCGGGCAGCCGCTCGGCGACCGGGCCGGCGGTGAGGACGAGCCACCCACCGCCGGCCAGCAGAGCAGCCCCGGTCAGCGCGAGCAGCGTGCGGTTGACGGTGGTGCGCAACGGGTTCACGAGTCGGTCTCCTTCACGGACGTCCGGTCATACGGCTGCCCCGGTTCGCCGCCGCCACCGGTACGGCGGTGCGCCGGTGGGGCTCGGTGCGGGGCGGGGCACGACGCGTCTCCCCCGCGGCCGTGCCGCCGGACGTCGATCGTGTCCCCGCGGGTCGAGTCGCGGGACGCCGCCGGCCGCCCGGTCGCGGCCGGCGGACGCCGGGAGGGCTCGGTGCGCGGGGGCCTGCGCGGCGTGCTCAGGGCGCGCCTCCCTCGCGGTCCGGTCGCCCCACGGCGCTCGGCGCCTCCGGCGTTTCCAGCGCCCCCTGGGCCCCCGGCGTCGAGTCGGCGGACTCCCCCGGACCGTCCGCAGTCCTCGGCCCGTCCGCGACGGCTGTCCCGGGCGGGCGCCAGTAGGGCTCCGTGCGCAGGGTGACGCGTGGCTTCAGGGGCCTGGACAGGCCCAGGCCGGTGAGGGTGGAGTCGGCCGCGGCACGGACGGCGGCGTGGGCCGTGGGCCGGTCGCCGAAGCCGAGGCGGGCTCGTAGCCGTACGCGCCGTCTGCCGCAGCGCACCCGGACGTCCGTCACGCCGGGTACGGCGGTGGCGGCGTCACGCAACAGTTCCGCCACCGCCGACCGCTCCAGCACCGCGCGCTGGCGGCGGTGCGCGGGCGCCGGGACCATCGGGAGCACCCCGCGCAGGCCGGGTGTCGCCGCCAGCCACAGCAGCCAGGCGCCCAGGAGGGCGGCGACGGCGCCCCCCGCCACGACCGGGCCGTCTCCGGGCCCGTGCGTCGCCAGCCAGTCGACCGCCCCCGTGCGCCAGGCGGCCGGAGGCCGGTCGGCGAGGTGCACGGACAGGACGTCGTAGAGGAGGACGGCGCACAGCACGGCAGCGGCCAGGGACACCAGCACGGCCGGGGCCCGGCGCGGCGACCAGGGCCGCCGGGCCCGGCCGGCCGGCCGTTCCCGATCGGCGGCGGGCGGCGGCGGGGTCGCCCGGTCCGCGGTCAGCGCCTGGACGCGGACGGTCGCCGCCCGCACGGAGAGGCCGCTCAGCTCGGCGACCCGGTCCGTCATCCGGCCACGGACCCGTTCCCCCGCCTCCCCGAGCGCCGCCGGGTAGGGCAGCCGCACGTCGACGGAGACGTCGGCGCGGCGTCCGTGCACCGTCGCCGTGCCGTGCACCACCTGGGCGCGCCGCCCGGCGAGGTCGGCCTCACCGGCCGCGCGTTCCGCGATCCGGCGCACGGCACGGTCGGCGACGACGGTCCTGCCGCGGTCGGCCGGCGCCGTGCGGTCGGGGTTGCCGGGAGACGGTGCCGTGCGGTGGGAACCGCGGGGGGCCGAAGCCGTGCCGACTCCACCGCCGGGGGCCGATGCCAGGTCGGCCGCACCACCGGGGGCCGGTACGGAGCCGGCCGCACCGCCGGAGACCGACGCCGCGCCGACCCCACCGCCGCCGCCCGGCGGCGCCCCAGTCACCGCGTCCTCCGATCCCCGGGGGCCGGGAACTCACGCCGGCCCACGCCGCTGGACCCACCGAGGGCCGAAGCCGCGTCGACCCCACCGCCAGAGACCGACGCCGGCCCGAAGGCACCGTCGGCCCCCGACGCCCTGCGGACCCCACCGCCGAACACCGACGCCGTGCCGACCCCACCGCCGCCGCCCGTCGGCGCCCCGGTCACCGTGTTCTCCGGTCGCCGGGGGCCAGGAACTCGCGCCAGTCCGTGCCGTTGTCCACCAGGCGTCCCAGGATGCCGCCGACCGCGCCCAGCGCGGCCACCAGCAGGAACGCGCCGAAGCCGCCGAACCAGCCGGCGAAGGCCAGCGCCATGCCCACCAGCATGCCGATCACCGCTCTGCTCATCACTCACCTCCGCCTCTGCGAAACCGGTCCCTACTCGACGCGCGTCTCCACCGGGCGCTCCGGGTCCTCGTCGTCGGGCAGGTGGACGTCGTTGACGGTGATGTTGACCTCGACGACCTCCAGGCCGGAGATGCGCTCGACCGCGTCGATCACGTTCTCCCGGACGTCCCGGGCGAGGTCGGCGATGGGCACGCCGTACTCGACGACCAGGTCCAGGTCGATCGCGGTCTGCCGCTCGCCGACCTCGACCTTCACTCCGCGGCCCACGTTCGGCCGGCCGCCGGGCACCCGGTCGCGGACCGCGCCGATGGTGCGGGACAGGCCGCCGCCCATGTCGTACACGCCGGGGATCTCCCGCGCCGCCGTGCCCGCGATCTTGACGACCACGACGTCGGCGATGGACGTACGGCCCCGCGTGCCGGCCGGTTCGGTGGCGCCGGTGGAGCCGCCGCTCACGGTGGTCGTCGCGCCGCCCTGCGCGCTCCGGCCGGTGCCGCCCGCCTGGGGCGTGATGCCGTTCTTCTTCTCCGTCGAGGTCGTCTGCGGTGTCGTCGTCATGGTGTCCTCCGTCAGCCGTGGTCGTTTGGTGCTTCTGGACGTTGGACACGGCCGGCGGTACGGCGTTACGCGGTCGAGGGGAATTTCTTCCGCACCGACCTTTTCGGTGGGTCCGCGTAACGCCGGGCGCGGTCGGCGTGTCCAACCGGGGAACCCGTTGCGGGGACTGTGGGAACGACGGAAGGGAGCGCACGTGCCGGGGGACGACGGACTGCTCGCGGTACGGGCCGCCGAGGGCGACGAGGACGCCTTCGAGGCGCTCGTGCGCCGGCACGCGCCCGGGCTGCTGCGGCTCGCGGCGCGCATGCTGGGGAGCCCGTCCGAGGCGGAGGACGCCGTGCAGGACGCGTTCGTGAGCGCCTGGCGCAGGCTGCCGGAGTTCCGCGGGCAGTCGGCCTTCGCCACCTGGATGCACCGCATCGTCGTCAACCGGTGCCTGAACATGCTGCGTTCCCGGCACCCCGTGACGGCCCTCGACAGCGTGCCCGAGCCCGTCGCGCCGGACCACGTGGCCTCGCCCGCCCGGGCCGCCGAGTCGCACGCCGCCGCGGTGGCGCTGGGCCGGTCGCTGTCCGCGCTCTCCCCCGAGCAGCGGGTCTGCTGGGTGCTCAGAGAGCTGGAGGGTCTGTCGTACGAGACGATCGCGGAGACGGTCGGGATCAGCCCCGAGGCTGCCCGCGGCCGGGTGTTCCGCGCACGACGCTGCCTGACGGAGGCGATGACCGAATGGCGATGAACACCGGGGCGGAGCTGCCCGGGCCCGGCGCCGGGCCCGGCGGCGCGACGGACGGCATGACGGACGACGAGCGGCTGGCCTGCGGGCGGATGCTGTCCGAGGTGTGGGAGGCCTGGGAGGAGGGCGCGGACGACACGCACCCGCGCGCCTGCCCGCACTGCGCGGCGGCCGTCCGGCAGCTCGACCTGCTCGGTGCGGCGGTGCGCGAGGCCGGGAGCGGGCGGGAGCCCGACTGGGACGCCGGGGCGCTGACCGAACGTGTCATGGACGTCGTACGGCTGGAGCTGCGGCCCGGACGGCCGCTGCCCCTCGGGGAGCGCGAGGAGGACCTGTGGGTGCGCGAGGCGATGGCCGCCAAGGCGCTGCGGGCCGCCGCCGAGACCGTTCCCGGCGTGCGGGCGGGCTCCTGCCGGATCCGGCCCGCCGAAGCCGGCGGTACGCCCACGCGCGGCCCGGTCCGGGTGCGGCTGGAGGTCGTCGTGCCGCTCGCGCCGGGCCTGCACGACCTCGCGGAGGAGATCCGCCGAAGGGTGCGCGGGGCGGCGGACGAGGCTCTGGGACTGCCGGTGGAGGACGTGGACGTGCACATCACCGACGTGACGGACCCGGCCGAAGCGGATACGGGCACCACCGAAGAAGAAGGGGAACGACCGTGACCACTGCCGCCACCGGCCGGGACGACCTCGCCGGCACCGTCGCGCGGGTCACCGCCGACGTGCCCGGTGTCGCCTTCCTGCGGCCGGGACTCGTGGACCTGTTCCGCGGCTCCGCCCGCACCGGACCGCCGCTCCCGCCCGGCCGGACACCGGCGGGCGTGCGGGTGACCCGGGGCTCCGGGTCGGGGCCGTGGGAGGTGGACGTCCAGGTCGTCGTCCGCCGCGGTCACCGCGCCCTGACCGTCGCCCGCGCCGTACGCGACGCGGTGAGCAGCGCCCTCGCGGAGACGGCGCCCGGCGCGCAGGTGACGGTGACCGTCACCAACGCGGTGTGAATCCGTAGCCGCCTCTCACCCGCAGGTGCGCCGGTAGGCGAGCTGCGGCAGGAGTTCGTGCCAGGTGGCGGGGGTGAGATCGCCACCGGTGCGGGCGCAGATGTGACGGACCGTCCGTTCCGTGTCGAGCGTCCAGAGCCGCGCCGTGAGGTCGTTGCCCGCGGAGGCGAGGGTGTCGCCGTCGGGGCTGAACGCGACCGAGGTGACCGTCTCCAGGTGGCCGGTGAGTTCGTTGCCGAAGGGCTCGGCGTGGGCGGGGTCCGCGACGTTCCACAGGCGTACCTCGTGGTCCTCCCCGCCGCTCGCGAGGGTGCGGCCGTCCGGAGCGAAGGCCACGGAGGTGACACCGCCGCGGTGCCCGGTCAGTTCCTCGCCCAGGGGGCGGATCCGGCCGGGGTCGGTGGCGTCCCACAGCCGTACCGTGCGGTCCCGGCCGCCGGTGGCGAGGGTGCGGCCGTCCGGGGAGAACGCCACCGAGTTGACCCAGTCCCCGTGGGCGGTGAGGGGTTCGCCCAGGGGGCGGGCCCGGTCGCGGTCGCCCACGTCCCACAGGCGGGCCGTCTTGTCCTGGCTGCCGGTGGCGAGGGTGCGGCCGTCCGGGGCGAAGGCCACGGAGGTGATCCAGTCCGTGTGGCCGGTCAGGGGCTCGCCGAGGGGGCGTACGTCGTCCGGGCCGCGTACGTCCCACAGCCGGGCCCTGCCGTCCGCGCCGCCGGTGGCGAGGGTGCGGCCGTCCGGGGCGAAGGCGACGCTGAGGACGCCGCCCGGGTGCGCGTCCGGGAGGGTGCCGACGGGGGCGGGCCGGGCCGGTTCGGAGACGTCCCACAGACGTACGGTTCCGTCCTCCGCGCCGGTGGCGACCGTGCGGCCGTCGGGGGCGAAGGCCGCGGTCAGGACGGGGGCCTCGTGGCCGGTGAGGTGCCTCGGCAGGGCGCGGGGGTGTCCCGGCCGGCCGACGTCCCAGAGCCGGACCAGGGCGTCGTCCGTGCTGGCGGCGGCGAGGAGGCGGCCCTTCGGGTCGTAGGCCACGGAGGTGAGCGGGTTGGTGAAGTCGGTGAGGACGTTCTCCGGCAGATGCCAGACGCGGACGCTGCGGTCGGCGCCGGTGGTGGCGAGGGTGCGGCCGTCCGGGGCGAACGCCACGTCCCACAGGCCCTCCGTGTGCCCGGTCAGCGGTTCGCCGATCTGCTGTGGGTACTTCGGGTTGGCCACGTTCCACAGGATCACGGTGTCGTCCTGCCCGGCCGTGGCCAGCGTGTGTCCGTCCGGGCTGAACGCCACGGCCCACACGGCGGCGGAGTGCGTGGTGAGCGGATCACCCAGCGGGGTCGGGCCGTCCGAGCCGGACACGTCCCACAGGCGCACCGTCTCGTCGTAGCCGGCGGTGGCCAGGGTGTCGCCGTCCGGGGAGAACGCCACCGACCAGACGGCCTCCTCGTGTGCGCGCCGGGGCTCGCCGAGCGGGGTCGCCCCGTCGGCGCCGTCCAGTCGCCACAGGCGCACGGTGCCGGTGTGGCCGGCCGTGGCGAGGGTGCGGCCGTCGGGGGCGAAGGCGACGTCGCGGACGCTGCGGGCGTCGGCGCGGACCGGTGCGCCGAGCGGCTCGGGCCGGGCCGGGTCGCCCACGTCCCACAGGCGGACGGTGCCGTCGTCGCCGGAGGTGGCGAGCGTGCCGCCGTCCGGGGCGAAGGCGACGGCGACGACGGATTCCCCGTCGTGGCTCACCAGGGGCCGGCCGACGGGCCTGGGCCGCTCGCGGTCGTGCGCGTCCCAGAGCCGGACGGCGCCGCCGTGCCCGGCCGCCACCAGCAGGGCGCCGTCGGGTGAGTAGGCCACGGCGCCCACCGGTCCGCCGGCGAGGCGCAGCGGCTCGCCGAGCGGCTCGTCCGCGCCCGCCGTGTCCCACAGCCGTACGGTGCCGTCGTGGCCGCCACTGGCGAGGGTCCGGCCGTCGGGGGCGAACGCGACGGCGCTGCCGATGTCCTCGTGTCCGGACAGCCGGGTGGACAGCACCCGGCCCGCGTCCGTGGTGAGCCGGGTCCGCAGGTCGGCGGTGGAGCGCATGCCGAACGCGGCGACGTCGAGCCGGGCGGTCAGTGCGGTGTTGGTGCCGCGCAGCCGGTCGGCCTCCGCGGTGATCCGGCTGAAGACGGCGTCGTCCCGCTCGTCCTGGGCGGTGGCCCACGCCCGCAGAGCGACGACGGCGGTGCCCGAGGCGACCAGGACCAGCAGGGCGAGCGCCGCGGACAGGCCGCGCCGGAGCCATACCGCGCGGCGCCGCCGGCGGATCGACGCGGCCAGGAACTCCCCCTCCAGCGCCGTGAGTTCCGTACTCCGGTCGTCCTGCGGGAAGGCGTCGTGCGCTGCGGACAGGCGCGAGCCCGCGTAGAGCGCGGCGTTCTCCCGGCCGAGGGTCAGCCAGGTACCGGCGGCTTCGGACAGCGCCCGGTGGACGCGCAGCCGGTCGCGTTCGGCGTCGATCCAGCCACGCAGCCGCGGCCAGGCGGTGATGAGTGCCTCGTGGGCCAGTTCCACGGTGCCGTCGTCGAAGGTGAGCAGCCGGGCCCGGACCAGCCGGTCCAGCACGGCACGGGCGCCGTCGGGGTCGCCGAGGTCGAGTTCCGCGTGCTCGGCGGGCCGCCGGGTGTCGGGGGTGCCGTCGCCCGGGGCGACGAGCCGCAGCAGGATGCGCCGGGCCAGGTCGGCCTGGGGCCCGGTGAGTTCGCCGTACACCTCCTCGGCGGTGCGGACGACGGCGCCGCGCAGTCCGCCGGCGGCCTCGTAGGCGGACTCGGCCAGGGTCCGGCCGGTGCGGTGCCGCCAGGTCTCCAGCAACGCGTGCGACATCAGCGGCAGTCCGCCCGGCGCGTCCTCGACCTCGTCGAGCAGCCGTGCGGTCAGGGCGCGTTCGACGACCAGTCCCGCCGCGGCGGCCGGCCGGACGACGGCCTCCCTCAGCTCCTGACGGCACATCGGTCCGACGAGCAGGGTCGCGTCCTGCAACGCCGCGGTGAGCTCCGGGTGTTCGGCGCACCGTCCCAGGAAGTCGGCGCGTACGGCGATCACCACCCGCAGTGCGCTGTCGGGGGCGGTGGCGGCGAGCAGCCGGTCGACGAAGGCGTTCCGCTCCGCCGGGTCCGTGCAGAGGGTGTACAGCTCCTCGAACTGGTCGACGATCAGCCAGGTGTCCGCGTCGGTGTCCGGCACGGGGGCCAGCCGGTCCGCGTGGGTGCGCAGCGGGTGCGCGCCGGGGGTGAGGATGCGTACGGCCGCGGGGGGCTCCGGGGCGTCCGCGTCGGTTCCCGGCTCGCGCAGGCGCGGGATCAGGCCGGCCCGCAGCAGGGAGGACTTGCCGCTGCCGGAGGGTCCGAAGACGGCGGTGAAGCGGTGCCGACGGGTCAGTTCGGTCAGCCGGCCGACCAGCCGGTCACGCCCGAAGAACAGGGCCGCGTCGTCCGGTTCGTACCGGGTCAGGCCCCGGTACGGCGGTCGCGTGTCCTCGTCCGCGGCGGCGAGGGCGGCGGCCTCCGCGCTCGTCTCGCGCCAGCGCCGCTCCCATTCCTCCGGGTCGCCGCCGCAGACGTCGACGTAGGCGAGGGTCACCGCGAGCGTGGGCAGCTGCCGGCCGGCCGCCGCCTGCGACAGGGCGGTCACCGAGAACGGGACCTTCTCCGCCATCGTCCGGTACGTCGGTCGCCCCACCGACTCCCGCAGCGCGCGGAGTTCCGCGGCGAACCGCTGCACCGGTCCGGCTCCCGGGTCGAGCCGTCGCTCCCGGCGCCCCACTCCGCTTCCGCTCACGTATCCCCGCCCACGCCGTCGTCGCCTGTCGCTCTCGGTTTCCGTCCGGGCGCCCACGGTAGGGAGCCGCTGGACGGGGCGGCAAGCGAACGGGTGATCATCGGCGGGTGACGCACGGGGAGTTCACGGCCTCTTCACTCCGGTTCCGCATTGTTCCGCGGCGATTCGTGCCGTTCCGCATTGTTCAGTGCCGGGTCCGGGCTGCTGAACAACGGTGCGGCGCGGTGGAATCGGTGGCCGGGGGAGTGCGGGGCGGCGCGGACGTCGAGTCCGGTGTCCATCACGGCCGTGCCACCCCGCACCCACTTCGCCCGCTTCGGGGAAAGGCACACGAGGGAAGTGATCCGATGACTCCCGCCACCACTCGCCGACCGGCCAGCGTCACGCTGGCCGTGGTCCTGCTGGCGCTGGGGACCCTGACGGCCGCCGTCGCGGGGACGACCGACCCGCAGGCGCAGACGCGGACGCTGATGTCCGCGCTCTGGCTCGCCTGCGTCTGGTTCGCGGTCCGGGCCGGCCGCGGGCGGCGGGTCGCGCGCACCACGGCCGCCTGTCTGACCGTGCTGACCCTGCTGCTGGCGGCCCCGTTCGCGCTCGTCGACCCGCTGTACGGCGGCCTCATCCTCCTGGTGGCCGCGGTTCTGGCGGTCCCGGGGCTGTTCCTGCTGTACGCGCCCGCCGCCGAGGCGTACGTCCGTGCCCGGCAGGACGGCGAGGGGAGCGAGGCATGACCCAGCCGCCGTACGACGAGCCGGAGTACCCCGAGTCCGAATTGCCCGAACCGGAGTACTGGCCGCCCGCGCCGCCGCGTGAACCGCGGGAGCCCGATCCGCTCGCCGTCGCCGTCGGCAACGCCTCACTGCTCGGCGCGGGCTACCTGATCCTGGGACGGCGGGGGCTGTTCTGGGGCGCCGCGGTGGTCACCGGCGCGCTGGTGTGGCTGACGGTCTCGAAGGCCGAGACGTGGTGCGAGCTGCTCCTGCTGCTGTGGTGGGCGGTGGTCGTCGCGCACGGCCTGTGGCTGGCGCGGCGCAATCCGGCGGCGGGCCCCCGGCGCGGACAGCGGGTGCTCGCGCTCGCCCTCGCCCTCCCGGTGCTGGCGACCGCCGGGTGGCTGCGCTTCGACGCCCACGGGATCGAGGACGCCGTCACCGAGGCCCGCGAGGACGGGGACTGCGTGGCCGTGGTGGCCGCCCAGGACAGGGTGGGTCCCGGCCACCGGCTGGCCGCCGCCCCGGTGGCCGCCCGCGGCGACACGGAGGTCGAGACGTGCGAGCGCCTGGACACGGCGGCGGGCTATCTGAGCGGCGGGCTCACCGGTGACCTGGAGATGCTGGAGGCCGGCTTCGGACGGCTCGGCACGGTCCTCGACGAGCCCGGCAACGAGCAGACGGTCGGCACGACCCTGAAACGCTTCCTCGGGCAGCTGCCCACCGACGACGGCTGCCGGACCATCCGGATCGCGGACTGGCTGCGCGACCGCGAGAGCGGGCCGAAGAGCCTGGACGGCCCGTCCTCCGCCACCGCGGCCCGGATAGCGCCCGAGGCGCTGATGGAGTGCGCCGACACCCTCATGACCGACGGGGAGTGGGCGGACGCGCGCGACCGCTACCGGCGGCTGCTCGACGAGCACCCCGGCGACGACCGCGCGGAGGCCGCTCGCAAGGGGGTCAGGAAGGCCGGTCTGGCCATCGAACTGGACCACGTCAGGGAGCTGGTGACGGCGGCGGACGGCATGAACTCCGGGTACTGCCGGGAACCCGCGAAGTACTCGCAGGCACCCGCCTACCGCAAGGGCACGAACCGCGCCCTGTTCGTGGGCGACAGCGAGTACACGGACAAACTGCCGGACGGGTGGCACGCCTCCGACGCGGCCAAGGCGGCGCTGGTGGTGTGCGTGGACTCGGCGGGCGTGGGGAACACCGTCGAGACCTGCCAGTACCGGGACGACGACCAACGAATCCGCAGCGTCACCTTCCACAAGGTCGAGGTCCGGGTGAAGGCCTACGCGCTGCGGACGGGGAAGCTCGTGACCGACCGCAAGCTGCAGATCAGCGGCACCAGCTGCCCGTACCTCATCTCGTACTACGGCAGCCCGCCGTCGCAGCAGTCCGTCACGCCCTCGGACGCGAACGTGCGCGACGCCTTCGAGTCGGTGGTCAAGCGCTGACCGGCCACCGGCGGTGATTGCCGCGCCGGCGCCGGGGCACCCGTGCGCACTGTGCACGGACGAGACAAGACCCTGGTGACCGGCTGGTTCAGCTTCCTGCACGGGGAGGCGACCGCCGGGGACGTGCTGGCGCTGCGGCGGGTGGAGGAGGTGCTGCGGGACGCGGGGCTCGCGTACGACGTCGTATGGAGCCCGGGGTTCCGGGCGGACGGGCCGCACTTCGCGGACGTGGACCCGGCGGCGTACTCCCGGCTGGTCTTCGTGTGCGGGCCGGCGCACGGGCCGCAGGTCGAGGAGTTGCACCGGCGGTTCGCGCACTGTGTGCGGATCGCCGTCGGCGTCTCCGTCGTCGACCCCGGCTCCCCGGCCGTCACGGGCTTCCACGAGGTGCTGGCCCGGGACACCGCCGGCGCCGTGCCGACCCTGGATCTCGCGGCCCGCGCACCCGCGTCGCCCGCCCGGCCCGTCGTCGGGGTGGTGCTCACCCACGGACAGCACGAGTACGGGGGGCGGCGGCGGCACGAGGAGGTCGCCGCGGGGCTGACGCGCTGGCTGGCCGGCAAGGACTGCGCCCGGCTGGAGCTGGAGACACGGCTCGACGCGCACGACTGGCGGCTGTGCGGCACGCCGGCCCAGTTGGAGGCGGTACTGGCCCGGCTGGACCTGGTCGTCACCGACCGGCTGCACGGGCTGGTCCTGGCGCTGCGCGCCGGGACGCCGGCACTGGCGGTCGACCCGGTCGCGGGCGGCGCGAAGGTGACGGCGCAGGCCCGTGCCTGCGGCTGGCCGGCGCTGGTGGCCGCCGAGCGGCCGGCGGCGGACGTGCTGGAGCACTGGTGGGACTGGTGCCTGACCGGCGGACGGGAGGAGGCACGGCGGATCGGTGCCGGGTTCCGGGCGGCGGACGCGGCCGCGGACGCCGCGGACGGTCTCCTGCGGGCGCTGGAGGCGCCGGGGGTGCGGTCGGCCGGTTAGTTCGCCGGCCGCGCGGGCACTCGGGGAGCCGTCGGTCCGCCCCCGGGAGGAGACATCGTCGTGAGCATCGGCCGACTCCCCGATCACGAACAGCGCATACTCGACGAGGTCGAACGGGCGCTGCGCCGCGACCGCCGGCTGGACAGGCGCCTGCGCACGCTGCGGCTCGGCCGCCGCCCCGACCTGGGCCGCCTGGCCGCGTACCGCCCGCGTACCCTGACCGTCCTCCTGCTGCTCGCACTGTCGGTGACCCTGATGGTCACCGGCATCGTCACGTCCGAGCCCGGCGTGATCTGGGCCTTCGCCGCGGTGTGGCCGGTGACGCTGTTCGCGGCGTTCCGGTTGCTGTGCCGGTGGACGGAGGGTTAGGAGAGGGACGGCGGGTCGGGGAGGCGGGCGGTCGCGTCGTGTCGCGTTCGTCAGCCCGTGTAGCTGCGGGCCGTCGAGTCGCGTTGGGCGGGTTCCAGTGAGCGCAGGCGGGCCTCGACCTCCGGCGGCAGCACCCGGCGTTCGCGCAGCACCCACGGCAGGGCGGCCGTCGCCTCCGCGAAGGCGCGCAGCGACGCGGTGTCGCGCGGGACCGTGCGGGCCAGGTGGAGGGTGCGGCGCAGGGCCGGACCGGCCGGGCGGCGCAGCCAGGTGAACCACAGGGTGTTGCGGATGCCGTGCGCCCGCCGCAGCGTCGAGTCCCTCGCCTTGGAGGGGTGGTGATGGATCGTCAGGTGGTCGGCGTACGTCAGCCACCAGCCGTTCGTCGCCAGGTCGGCCGCGAGCAGTTCCTCCTCGCCACCCAGCCACAGTCTGGGGTGGAAGCCGCCCGCGGCGCGGAAGGCGTCGGTGCGCAGCACGGTCGCGGCGGCCAGGAAGGACCCGAGGGCCGGTCCCGGGAGCCAGTCCGGGCTGGGCACGGGCGAGTCGCGCAGTTCCTTGACGATCGGGTCCTCGGTGCCGTCGGGTTCGACGAGGATGCGGGCGGTGACCGAGCCGACCGCCGGGTGACGGTCGAGCAGGTCGGCGGCCCCGGCCAGGGAGCCCGGCGCCCACCAGGAATCGTCGTCGCAGAAGGCGACGTAGGGCGTGCGGACCTGGCGGACCGCCAGGTTGCGGCCGACGGCGCCGAGGTTGCGGCCGGGGCGCAGGAGCCGTACGCGCGGGTGGTGGCGGGCGACGGCGGAGGCGGTGCCGTCGGTGGAGGCGTTGTCGGTGACGATCACCGGGGGCTTTTCCGGGAGTTCGGCGAGGCGGTCCAGGGTGCGCAGGAGTTCCGGGCGCCGGTTGTGGGTGATGACGACGACGGTGGTCCGGGTGTCGCTCATGAGGTCGCTCCGTCCGCTCCGTCTGCTCCGTCTGCTCCCGCTGCTCCGTCGAGGAGGCGTGCGGCGCGTTCCACGTGCGGGGGCAGGGGCCGGCGGGCGCGCAGGGCGGCGGGCAGGCGGGTGAGCGTCTCGCGCAGCGCGCGCCGGGCGTGCGGGTCGTGGCGGGCGTCGGCGGCGAGCGCACGGGTGCGGGCCAGCGCGTGCGGGAGGGAGCGGCGCAGCCAGGCGGTGAGCAGTTCGTTGCGGCGCACGACGGCCGGGCGGTCGGTACGGGGACCGGGGTCCGGGTGGTGGTGGGCGGTCACGTCGGGGCAGTGCGTGACGCCCCAGCCGCGGGCGGCCAGGTCGTAGGCGAGGAGGGTCTCCTCGGCACCGAAGAAGAGCAGGGGGTGGTAGCCGCCCGCGTCGAGGTAGGCCGTGCGGCGGGTGACGGCGGCGCAGCCGAGGAAGCCGAGCACCTGGGTGCCGGGCAGGTCGGTGGCCGGGCCGAGGGGGGAGTCGGCGAGCAGGTCGTTGAGGGGGTCCGCGGCGTCGGCGGGACCGACGAGGGTGCGGGCGGAGAGCAGGCCGAGCCGGGGGTGCTCGTCGAAGTGCCGGGCGGCGGCGCGCAGGGCGCCGGGCGCCCACCAGGAGTCGTCGTCGCTGAACGCCACGTACGGGGTGTCGAGGGCGCGGACGCCGTGGGTGCGGGCGAGGGCGCCGCGGTTGAACGGCAGGGAGAGGACGCGGACCTGCGGGAAGTCGCGGGCCAGCATGGCGCGGGTGTCGTCGGTGGAGGCGTTGTCGACGACGAGGATCTCGGGCCGCTCGGGCAGGGCGCGCAGGTGCCGCACGGTGACGGCGAGGCTCGCGGAACGGTTGCGGGTGGCGATGACGATGCCGACGGGGGCGGGTTTCGTGGGGTCGGCGCGGGGCCGTTCGCGGGTGCTGGACCGACCGCGGTTCGTGGCGTGGTTCATGGTGCCTCTCCCAGGGCGTCCAGGGCGTCGAGTGCGTCCAGGACGTCGTCGGTGGTGATCCGCAGCAGCGCGGGGTCGGTCTCGTGGCCGTGCGGGTCGCCGTGGTCGCCGTCGGGGCCCGGGTGCCACAGGGCACGGTGCCGGGGGTGGTCGGGCGGGCCCCAGCGACTGGGCGGGACCGGGCCGAACAGGGTGACGGAGGGCGTGGCGTGGGCGACGGCGAGGTGGGCGATGCCGGTGTCGCCGCTGACGACGGCGCGGGCTTGGGCCACCAGGGCGGAGAACCGGTCGTGGGGCAGGCCGCCGCCGAACACGTCCGTGTCGGGCAGGTGGGCGAGCTTGGCCAGCCGGGCCACCAGGTCTCCCTCGTCCGCTCCCCCGGTGACGACGACCCGGCGCCCCCGTGCGCGCAGCGCTTCCGCGACGGCCGCGTACCGTTCTACGGGCCAGCGCCGGGAGGGGGCGCCGGCGCCGGGGTGCAGGACGACGGCGCCGGGGGCGGGGGACGGTGCGGCCGGGCGCGGCAGCCGCAGGTCGGCCGGGTCGGCGTCGATGCCGTACGCCCGCAGCAGCCGGCACCACCGGTCGCGCTCGTGCTCCTCGGCGTACCAGGGCGGCCCGTCGACCTCCGGCGTCTCCGGGTGCGCGAACGCCAGGAGCTTCAGCGGGCGCAGGCGCGTCAGCAGGCGGTGGCTGGGCGGTCCGTTGCCGTGCAGGTCGACGGCGACGTCGGGGGGCGGTCCGGCCCAGTCGAGGGTGCGCGGGACGGCACGGCCGGGTTCGGCGGCGGGCAGCAGCCGGTCCACGGCGCCGGTCGCCGCGACGACGGGCGCCAGCTCGGCGGGGGTGGCCAGCACCAGCTCGTGCCCGGGGTACGCCCGACGCAGCGCGCGCAGCGCGGGCACCCCGGCCAACAGGTCCCCGAGCCCGAGCGCCCGCAGCACAAGCACCCGGGGCCGCGCCCCGCCACGGGCCTCCTGCTCCCCCGGCCCGCTGCCCGGCACCGCGTCCGAGTCGGCGTACGCCGGCCCGACGTCGGGCGGGTGCGCCATCCCGGCGGAGGGCGGATGCACGGGGCCGCCCGTCACGAGCCCACCAGCGGACGTCGCCGGCACGCAGTCGCCCATCACGAGCCCACCAGCAGACGTCACCGGCACGCAGTCGCCCATCACGAGCCCACCAGCGGACGTCACGGGCACGCAGTCGCCCATCACGAGCCCACCAGCAGACGTCACGGGCACGCAGTCGCCCATCACGAGCCCACCAGCCGACGTCACCGGCACACAGTCGCCCATCACGAGCCCACCAGCCGACGTCACGGGCACGCAGTCGCCCATCACCAGCCCACCAGCAGACGTCACGGGCACGCAGTCGCCCATCACCAGCCCACCAGCCGACGTCACCGGCACACAGTCGCCCATCACCAGCCCACCAGCCGACGTCACCGGCACGCAGTCGCCCATCACCAGCCCACCAGCAGACGTCACCGGCACGCAGTCGCCCATCACGGGCCCACCGGCGGACGTCGCGGGCACGGGGTCAGCCCCCTCCGCCCCGCCCGCAGGCGCCGAAGGCGTCGTGTCCTCCGCACCCGCGGCGGGGTCCGCGCCCGCAGCCGCACCCGAAGCAGGGTCCGCACCCGCGGCAGGCTCCGCACCCCCGCGACCTCCACCAGCAGCCACACCTGGCCCACCACGCGCCGTCCCGGCGGGCGGCGCATGCACGGGACCCCGGGCGACAAGGCCGCCGGCGGTCACAGGGGGCGCGGAGCCACCCGCCCCGGCACGGCCGGCGGATGCCGGGGGCGTCGCATCACCGGCGAGCGACGCGGCCGGCCGGCAGCCCGCACCCGGCCCACCACTCCCCGTCCCGGCGGACGGCGGAGGTACGGGGTCGCCCGTCACCGGGCCGTCGGTCGAGGTCCGGGACGTGGTGCCGTTCGCCGGCAGGTCACCGGCGGGCGGTGGGGCGGCGGCCCGGCCGCGCCCCCTGGCCGGGGTGTCGGGGGTCATCGCACCCCCTCCGCGGCCCGGGCCATCAGGGCCGTGGAGGAGCGGCCGTCCAGGTAGGGCAGGAGGACGGCCTGGCCGCCCCATTCCTGGAGGAGGGCGGCCTCGGGGAGGTCCGCGCCCGCGTAGTCGCCGCCCTTGACCCAGACGTCGGGGCGCAGGTCGCCGAGGAGGCGTTCGGGGGTGTCCTCGTCGAAGACGGCGACCGCGTCGACGCAGGCCAGGGCGCGCAGCACGCGGACGCGGTCGGCGAGGGGGTTGACGGGGCGGCCGTCGCCCTTGCGGCGCTGGACGGAGGCGTCGGAGTTGACGCAGACGACCAGGCAGTCGCCGAGCCGCCGGGCGGCCTGGAGGAGGCCGACGTGCCCGGCGTGCAGCAGGTCGAAGCAGCCGCCCGCGGCGACCACCGTGCCGTGCTGGGCGCGGATGCGGGCGGCCAGGGCGTGCGGGTCGTCGGTGTCGGGCGAGGAGGGTGACGCGGGGCCGGTGCCGGCGGGGGGCAGGGCGCCCGCGCCGCCCGCGGCGACGAACGCCGTCGCGGCGCCCACCGCGCCCTCGACGGCCTCCCCCACCAGCGCCCCGTCGGCGAGCAGCCCGGCTGCGGTGGCGGCGAACCGGTCCCCCGCGCCGCAGGAGTCGCCGTGGTGGGCGGCGGGTGCGGGGACGAGCAGAGGGTGTTCGCCGTAGGACAGGAGGGCGCCTCGGGAGCCGAGGGTCACCGTCACCGCGGCCACCCGCCAGTCGCGTACGAGGGCGGCGGCGTTGAGCGCGGCGGCGCGCAGGCCCCCGCCCGGGTGGCCGTCGCGCGGTGCGAAGCCGTGCGCCTCCTTCTCGGCCGGTGTCACCAGCCGGGTGCCGGGCACCGGCGGGCCTCCGCGCGGGTGCGGGTCCCAGACCAGCGGCGGGCGTGCGGCCAGTACGTCCCGCAGGGCGTCCGCCGTACCGCGGCCGTAGTCGGAGACCAGGACGGCCCGGGCGGAGCGCAGTGCGGCGCGGGCCTCGTCCGTGGCCTCGCGGGCCCGGCCGCCGCCGCGGTCGAGGCGGACGACGGGGCGGTCCTGCGCCAGGACGCGGGTCTTCTCGGCCAGCGTTCCGGTGAGGGGGAGCGGGATCAGGGTCAGCCAGGGGTCGAGGAGTTCGCGCAGGGCCAGGCCGGCCGGGTCGTCGCCCGCGCCCGTGATCAGTGTGACCTCGCGGCCGTCGCGGGCGGCGAGGTACGCGGCGAGCGCGGCGCCGCCGGGGCGTACGCGCTCGGCGCACTCCGATACGACCGGGACCGGCGCGTCGGGCGCCAGCCGGTCGGCGGAGCCGGTCAGGTCGCGGTCCAGCAGGGCGTCGCCGACCACGACCAGGGGGGTCCGGGTCCTGTCAGCCATGCGTCCGGTCACCTCCGCGTTCCCTTGCCACGTACACGCCGTACACCCCGTTCCAGGGCGGCGTCGAAGGCCGCGCAGATCATGTGCACGGCGACCAGGTGGATCTCCTGGACGGTGGCCGTCGAGGGGGCGTCCACGCACAGGGACTCGTCGCTGCCCGCCATGAGCGGGTTGGGCTCGCAGCCGGTGAGCGCCCACACCCGTACGCCGGCCGCGCGGGCGGCGTCGGCCGCGGAGAGCAGGTTGGCGCTGGCGCCGCTGGTGGACAGCAGCATCAGCACGTCGCCGTCGCGGCCGTGCGCGCGGACCTGGCGGGCGAACACCTCGTCGACGCCGTAGTCGTTGGCGATGGCGGTCGTGGAGGACGTGTCGGCGTGCAGGGCGATGGCGGAGAACGGCGGGCGGTCGTCGCGGTAGCGGCCGACGAGTTCGGCGGTCAGGTGCTGCGCCTGGGCGGCGCTGCCGCCGTTGCCCGCGGCCAGCAGCCGGCCGCCGCCGGAGAGGACGGCAGCGAGCCGCGAACCCCAGCGTTCGGTGATGTGCGCGGAGGCGCGGAACGCCCCGAGCGCCTCCTGGAGTTCGTCGCAGTGCCCGACGACGGGCGGGTGCACGGTCATCACGCCACCTCCTTCGACAGTGCGTGGTCGGCGAGGGTCAGGCGGTACACCTGTTCCGCGCCGTCGGCGACGCGCGCCCAGGTGTAGTGCCGCAGGACGCGTTCGCGGCCGTTCCTGCCGTACTGGCGGCGCAGCCGTTCGTCGGCGAGGAGTTGGCGGGCGGCGTCCGCGATGGCCTCGGGGTCCTGCGGGGTGACCAGACGGCCCGTGGTCCCGTCGGCCACGGAGTCGCGGTGGCCGCCGACATCGGTGGCGAGGACGGGCACGCCGCAGGCCATCGCCTCCAGCGGCACGATGCCGAAGGGTTCGTAGAGCGGTGTGCACAGCACCAGGTCGGCGCTGCGGAGCAGGGCGGGCATGTCCTCCGGGTCGACCGCGCCGAGCAGCCGGACCCGGTCGGCGACGCCGGTGCGGCGGGCGAGCGCGGTCAGGCGCTGTGCCTCGGGGTCGGCGTCGAGGCCGCCGGCGGGCGGGCCGCCCGCGATGAGGAGTTCGGTGTCGGGGACCTGGGCCAGGGCGCGGATGGCCTGGTCGTATCCCTTGCGGGGCACGAGCCGGCCGCAGGCCAGCAGGCGGTGCCGCTCCTTGCGGGCGGGGGTGCGGCCGGTGTCGGCGGTGGGGTGGAAGTGCTCGGCGTCCACACCGCAGGGGACGACGGACACCTGGCGGGGCGGTACGCCCATGTCGCCGAGTTCGACGACCTCGTCGGTGCAGGTGGCCAGGACTCTTTCGCAGGCGCGGCCGAGCTGTCGTTCGATGCCGATGCGCTCGTACGGGCTGGTGTCCCGCATGCCCTGGTGGCGCCGCTTGACGGTGCCGAGGGCGTGGAAGGTCTGCACGAGGGGGACGCCGTGCGGCCGGGCGCCGATCTGGGAGGCCATGCCGGACATCCAGAAGTGGGCGTGCACCACGTCGGGCGTCTCACGGGCCCAGGCGCGGGCCAGGTGTGCGCCGAAGGCGGGCATGTGCGGGAACAGTTCGTCCTTGGGCACGACCGCGGGCGGCCCGGCCGGCACGTGCTCGACGACCGCGCCGCCGGGCAGCGGCACCCGGTCGGGCAGACCGGCGGCGTCCCGGCGGGTGTAGACCGTGACGTCGTGGCCGCGCCCCGCCAACTCCTCGGTGAGACGGGCCACGTAGACGTTCTGTCCACCGGCGTCGACTCCGCCGAGCGCGGCGAGCGGACTCGCGTGCTCGGACACCATGGCGATCCTCATCGGGTCACCTCCTTCAGCAGCCGCTCCCAGTCGTCCAGGAAGCGGGACAGCCCGTAGCGGGACAGGGCCGCCGCACGGGCGCCGTCGCCGACCGTCCGCGCGTGCGGCGGGTCGGCGAGGAAGTCGCGTACGGCGTCGGTCAGTACGTCGATGCGGTTGGAGACCACTCCGGCGCCGGGCGGCACGGCCTCGGTCACCTCGGTGGTGGCGAGGGCGACCACGGGCATGCCGAGGTGCATGGCCTCCAGGAGGGACAGGCCGAGGGAGGTCCAGCGGACGGGGTGGACGTAGACGCGGCGGCGGGCCAGTTCGGTGTGCAGGTCGCTCTGGGGGACGTCCTGGGTGCGGCAGCGGCCGGGGTCGACGCCGATGTGCTCGGCGAGCCCTTCGGTGCGCATGCCGAAGACGTCGAGCGGGGCGGCGCGGGAGAACGCGGGGAGCAGGTCCGTGCCGGTCGTGCGCCCGCGCCGGATGGGCTCGTTGACGACGACTGCGGCGCGGTCCAGCTCGCCGGTCCAGCGGTGGCCGGGGTCGATGATGCCGTGCTCGATGACCGTCGTGTCGGCCGGACCCGCGTCCCACATCAGCCGGTTGAAGTGGGTGACGTGGACGAGGGTGGTGATGTCGGGGAGGTCCGCGACGGGGTGCCGGGTGTCGGGTACCCCAGGAGAACGGCCGTCGGGGGCGTTGTGCTCCAGGTACACCAGCGGCGGGCGGCGGCCCAGCCACTGGTCGACCAGGGCGAGTTCGTGCGGGCGCTGAATGATCACGAGATCGATGTGCTCGTCCCGCAGCCGCTCCGGCGGTACTTCGACGACGGAGTCGGGCCAGTCCCAGGTACGGGCGCGGCCGAGGCCGTCGGGTCCGCGGTCCGGGGTGACGGGGACGAGGTAGGTGTGCGGGCCCTGCACGAAGGCCGTGGTCCACGACCCGTGCACGTGCCAGATGAGGATCCTCATGCCTCCCCCAGGAGTTTCTCGACGGCGGCCGCCACGTCGGTGGCCGTGACGGTGTTCAGGCAGGGGTGGCCGGGGACGGGGCAGTCCCGGGCCCGGCTGCCGGCACAGGGCGCGTCCTGGTCGCCGAGCAGGACGTACGGGACGCCGTACGGCCGCCAGCGCTCCGCCGGTACGACCGGCGCGAACAGGGACACGACCGGGGTGCCGACGGCGGCGGCGAGGTGGGCGGGCGCGGTGTTGCCGGTGACGACGACGGCGGCGCCCGCGAGGACGCCGGCCAGCTCGGGGGCCTCGGTGCGGCCGCCGAGGTCGGTGCCGTGCTCGCCGGCGACGTACGCGGTGAGGTCGCGTTCGTCGGGGCCGCCGGTGACCAGCACGCGGTGCCCGGCCGCGGAGAGTTCGCGCACGGCCTCGGCGGCGCGTTCGGGGCTCCAGGCGCGGGCGGGGACGCTGGCGCCGGGGTGCAGTACGACGTAGGGGTCGGGGCCGGTCAGCGCGTCGGCGCGGGGCGGCGTGCGCACGCGCAGCCGTCCGTCGTCGGGGCGGGGGAACCCGGCCGCCTCGGCGAGGTCGAGCGCGGCCTCGGCCTCGTGGGCGTGCGGGGCGCGCTGGTGGCGCAGGTCGAGGAGCGAGCCGGGGTAGTCCACGCTGTCGGCGGCGATGTGCCGGACGCCGGCGAGGCGCAGGACCAGGGCGGTGGGCAGCGGGGACTGGTGGAAGGAGGTGAGGATCAGCGCGGTGTCGGCGTCGATCCGGTCCACGAGCGCGTCGATGTCCTCCCGGCTGACGTCGGGCGGCTGGAACCCGCCCCACGGCGCGTCCCACACCAGCACCTCGTCCACGCCGGGCAGCAGGCGGGCGGCGGGCGCGCCGCGCGATCCGCACAACATGGTGACGTGGTCGGCCCGGGCGGCCACGGCCCGCACGGCGGGTCCGGCGAGCAGTACGTCGCCGAAGCTGTCGAGCCGGGTGACGAGTGCCTTCATCGCGGCCTCCCGGGGGTGTATGCGGCGGTACGTGACCGGGACGCCCCCTGCGCGGGGGCCGGTGCGGCCCCGTCGGCGGCCGCCTCCGCACCGTCCACGCCCGCGCGCGGCCTCCCGCGGGCGTCCACCGCGGCACGGGACCCGGCCGCCCCGGACGCGGGCACGGCCCCGTCGGCGTCGGCGACCGTCGCGGCGCGGTCCCCGTCGGCGTCGGCGACCGAAGCGGCGCGGTCCCCGTCGGCGTCGGCGACCGAAGCGGCGCGGTCCCCGTCGGCGTCGGCGACCGAAGCGGCGCGGTCCGCGCCCCCGGTGGACGCCTCCTCCTGCCGCGTTCCGTCGCCGCCCGTCCCGAACGCCGCCTGGAAGGGGCGTTCATCCGCGAGGACCCGGCCCCTCGGCGGGCCCGCGAGGACCGCCCGTACGGCGGTCAGCAGGTCCGGGGCGACGTGGGCCGCGGTGGCCGTCTCCTCCGGGCGGGTCCGCGTGTTGGGGACGAGGATGCCGTGGGCGCCCGCGCGCCGGGCGGCTTCCGTGTCGGCGCCTATGTCGCCGATGACGACGCAGTCGGCGGGGGCGGTGCAGACGCGTCCGGCCGCCCAGAGGACCAGGCCGGGCTGCGGCTTGCGGCAGTGGCAGCCGTCGTCGGGGCCGTGCGGGCAGATCGCCCAGACGTCGAAGGGGCCGATGAGGTCGTCGATCCGCCGGTTGACGTGGCGGACGTCGGTGTCGCTGATGAGGCCGCGGGCCACGCCGGACTGGTTGGTGACGACGCCGGTGCGGATGCCGTGGGCGCGCAGCAGCCCGACCGCCTCACGGGCGCCCTCGACGGGCCGGACCCGCTCCGGGTCGCCGTTGTAGGGGACGTCGTGGACGAGGGTGCCGTCGCGGTCGAAGAGCACGGCCTTGACGGGGCTCATGCGGCCACCTCCCGCCAGGCGGGGGCGGAGCGGTGCCGCCACAGTCCGCTCAGCCGGTGCCACGTCGCGGCGGGCGGGATGAGCGCGCTGGTGACCAGCATGGTCGTGACCTCGTAGCGGGTGCGCGGGCCGGGGATGATGCGGGCCCAGGCGAACTCGGCGGTGCCCGCGGCCCACCCGAGCCCGGCGACCGCGGCGGCGCGGGGCCGGCCGGCGGCGGCGAGGGCGAGGGCGGCCGCGCCGGCGGCGGTGATCGCCGCGTGGCGTCGGATGCGGCCCTTGGGCGCCACCGCCTTGGCCCACCAGTCGGGGCCGTGCAGCCGCCGCATCAGAGCGTCGTCGGCGTTGCCCCGCTGCTGCTTCAGGGACACCCAGCGGGAGGCGGGGCGTACGGGGTGGCGGGTGGTGCGGCGGCCCCGCCGGATGCGCCAGCCCGCGTCGAGGACGCGCAGCGCGAGGTCGGCGTCCTCGCGGAAGGCGCGGGTGAAGCGTTCGTCGAAGCCGTCGACCTGCCCCAGCACGTCCGTGCGGTAGGCCATGTCGGCGGTGATCCACTGGGCCCGTGCGAGACCGGCGGTGCCGCGCTCCCAGTCGGTGGGGCGGCGCTCGCCGGGCAGCGGCACGGCGATCACGCCCTGCACGGCACCGGTGTCGGGGGCCGCCTCGGCGAGGTCCTGGACCAGTTGGTCGCACCAGTGCGGGCCGACCTGCACGTCGTCGTCGAGGAAGGCGGTCCAGGGTGAGGTGACCGCGCGGATGCCCGTGTTGCGTGCGGCGGCGGGGCCCCGGCCCCCGCTGCGCAGCACCACCGTGCGCTCGCGCAGGTCGCCGAGGACGGTCAGGGGGTGCTCCAGCGCGTCCGGGTCGGCGTCCGGCCCGGGCCGGTCGTCGACGAGGATGATCTCGTCGGGGCCTGGCCCGGTCGCGGCGGCCAGCGCCGCGAGGCAGTCGGCCAGCGTGTCGCGGACGAGGGTGGGCACGACCACGGCGTAGCCCGTCCTGGGGCCGCCGGTCGCGGGTGCGCCGCTCATGCGAACGCCTTCCCCCGGCGCACCGCGAACGGTCCGATGGCCAGCAGGTCCACGGGTGCGGAGCCGAAGCACTCCAGCGCGTCGCGCGGGTCGTCGACCATGGGCCGCCCGGCGGTGTTGAGGCTGGTGTTGACCACGACGGGCAGCCCGGTGCGCCGTTCGAAGGCGTTCAGCATCCGGGCGACGAGCGGCTCGCGGCGCTCCTCGACGGTCTGGATGCGGGCGGTGCCGTCGACGTGGACGACGGCCGGGATGCGGTCCCGCCAGGCGCGGGCGACGTCGTGCACGAAGAGCATGTACGGGCTGGGGATCGGCCCGGTGAAGATGTCGGCGGCGCGGTCGGCCAGCACCATCGGCGCGACCGGGCGGAACTCCTCGCGGCCCTTGACGTGGTTGAGCCGCTCCAGGTTCTCCGCGCGGCCCGGGTGGGCCATCAGGGAGCGGTGGCCGAGGGCGCGCGGCCCGAACTCGCTGCGCCCCTGGAACCAGGCGACGACGCCGTCCCGTGCCAGTTCCTCGGCGACCGTCTCGGCGATGTCGTCCGGCTCCTCGTAGGGGATCGCGGCGGTCTCCAGCCACGCGCGGATCTCCTCGTCGCTCCAGCCGCGGCCGAGGTCGGCGCCGGGCATGGCCTCGGGAGCGGTGCCCTCCTGGGCGGCGGCCACGTGCAGGGCGCCGCCGAGGGCGGTGCCCGCGTCGCCGGCGGCGGGCTGCACCCACACGTGCCGGTACGGGCCACGGGCGGCGATCTTCGAGTTGGCGACGCAGTTGAGCGCGACGCCTCCGGCCATGGTCAGGGCCTCTCCCCCGGCCTCGCGGTGCAGCCAGTGGACGAGTTCGAGGAGCAGTTCCTCCAGTGCGGCCTGGGTGCTGGCGGCGAGGTCGGCGTGGTCCTTCGTCCAGTCCTCGCCCTTGGCGCGGGCCGGGGCGAGGGCCGCCCAGTCGACTCCGTGGGCGCGGAAGCCGCCGTCGCCGGTGGCGTGGACGTGCTCGCGCAGGCGGTCGAGGTGGCGGGGGGTGCCGTAGGAGGCGAGGGCCATCACCTTGTACTCGTCGCTGCTGCGCAGGAAGCCGAGGTGCTCGGTCAGTTCCTCGTAGACCAGGCCGAGCGAGTGCGGCAGCGCCTGTGTGGCGAGGGTGTCGAGCTTGCCGTCGCGGTAGCGGCCGGCCAGGTGGGAGGCGGACTCGCCGCGTCCGTCGAGGACGAGGACGTCGTTGTCGGGGTGCGGTGAGGCCGGTCCGGCGGAGGCGGCGTGGGCCACGTGGTGCGGGACGAAGACGACCTGGTCGGGGTCGAGTCCGGGCAGCGCGTCGGCGAGGAACTCGGGGGCGCGGCGGGCGTACTCCAGCCGCAGCGGGTCCCAGGGGTCGTCCAGGCCCATGTCGCGGGCGGGCCGGGCGAGCCCGGGGTCGAAGGAGTACGCGACGGCGTCCAGTTCCTCGGGCCGCACCCCGGCGTGTTCCAGGCACCACCGCGCCGACAGGTCCGGCACCTCCCACGCGGAGAAGGGCACCGGGCGCTTGCCGTGCTTGCGGCGGCTGAAGCGCTCTTCCTCGGCGGCCGCAACGGTCCGGCCGTCGACGACGAGTGCGGCGGCCGGGTCGTGGAACAGGGCGTTGATACCAAGGATGCGCATGGAGGGTGCTCCGTCCCGGGCGGCTCGTGGGTGTTACTCGATCCCTCTGGTACTTCTGGGTCTCTCTGGTACCTCTGGGTTTCTCTAGTACCTCTGGGTCACTCTCGGCTCGCGGGTCCCGTGGTGCGGCTGCCTCAAACACTTGGAAACAACTCAATGCCAGAAATGAGCGGATAAATCACCCACCGTAATGAGGTGCGCCGAAACCGCCGGTGGCCTACGCGGCGACGGAGTGCGCGAACCATCCGATGGTCCGCTCCAGCCCCTCGCTCCACCCGACCCGCGGCTGCCAGCCGAGCCGTTCCCGGGCCAGGGTGGTGTCGGGCTTGCGCCGGCCGGGGTCGTCGACGGGGCGCTCGACGAAGCGGATGCGGGAGCCGGAGCCGGTGAGCTCGACGACGCGGCGTGCCAGTTCCAGCATGGTGATCTCGTCGGCGCCGCCGATGTTCATCGGCCCGGTCTCGCCGGACCCGGCAAGTGCCAGGACGCCGTCGACGGTGTCGTCGACGTAGCACAGGGAGCGGGTCTGGCCACCGTCCCCGGCGACGGTGAGCGGCATGCCGTCCAGGGCCTGCGCGATGAAGGTGGGCACGGCGCGGCCGTCGCCGGTGCGCATGCGGGGGCCGTAGGTGTTGAAGATGCGGACGATGGCGGCGTCGGTGCGGTGCACCTGGCGATGGGCGGTGACCAGTGCCTCGGCGAAGCGCTTGGACTCGTCGTAGACGCTGCGCGGGCCGATGGGGTTGACGTTGCCCCAGTAGGTCTCGCGTTGCGGGTGTTCCAGCGGGTCGCCGTAGACCTCGGAGGTGGAGGCGAGCAGGAAGCGGGCGCCGTCGGCACGGGCCCGCTCCAGGGCGTTGCGGGTGCCGGTGCTGCCGACGTCGAGGGTCTCCAGGGGCAGCCGGAGGTAGTCGGCGGGCGAGGCCGGGCAGGCGAAGTGCAGGACCAGGTCGAACCGGCCGGGCAGGCCGCGCAGGGCCGCCGGGTCGGTGGCGTCGGCCCGGACGAACCGGAAGCCGCGGTGCCGTTCCAGGTCGGCCACGTTGCCGCGGGAGCCGGTGGCCAGGTTGTCGAGGCATACGACGTCGGTGCCGGCGTCGAGCAGGCGGCCGCACAGGTGGGATCCCACGAATCCGGCGCCGCCGGTCACCAGGGCCCGGCGCCAGACGCGTCCACTCACGGGGCTGTCGCCCAGGGGGCTCTCGCTCACGGGGTCCTCCTCTCTCTCACCGTCACTTGCGTGTCGGCTGAGTAACCCGGTGAACGCCCCCACTACCTCGAACTTCCATTCGAGAGGACAGGGGCGTCCGCGACGGCACCACGCCCGCCAGGCCCTGCGCCCGGTCACACGGTCGGTTCCCTACGATCGCTCCGTGGTCACCTTCTCGCTCGAACGCACCGCCCCGCTCCCGCTGGACGAGGCATGGCGCCGGCTCACCGAATGGCAGCGGCACGGCGACGCCGTGCCGCTGACCCGGGTCACCGTCACCACGCCCGGCCCCACCCGCCGGGGCACGGTGATCGTCGCCCGCACGGGCGCCGGCCCGCTCGCCTTCGACGACAGGATGGAGGTGACCGTCTGGGAGCCGCCCCGGGACGACACCCCCGGCCGGTGCCGGCTGGAGAAACGCGGCCGGCTGGTGAGGGGCTGGGCGGAGATCGAGGTCCACCCGGGCCCCGGCGGCCGGACCCGCGTCCTGTGGCGCGAGGATCTGCGCGTCCGCCCGCTGCCGTCCCTCTTCGACGGCGCCCTGGGCCGCGCGGGACGGCACGTCTTCGGCCGCGCGGTCAACCGGCTCCTGCGGCGTCCGTGAACCACGGGTTGCGCACGGGGTACGGGTCGCGGACGGGACCGCGTCGCACGCCACGCCCCGGGCGTTTCCCGCGTACCGTGCCGGCATGTCTGCCAGAGCGCGCACCTTCATCCAACTGTCCGTAGCCGGTGCCCTGTTGAGCCTGGCCGTGGCGGCACCGGCCGCCGGGACCGGCCAGGGGCCCTCGGTCCCGCTGCGCATCGCCACGTACAACATCCACGCCGGAACGGGGTCGGACGGCGTCTTCGACCTCGACCGGCAGGCCGCCGTACTGCGCGCCCTCGACGCCGACGTGATCGGCCTCCAGGAGGTCGACGTGCACTGGGGGTCGCGCAGTCAGGGACTCGACGTCGCCGAGGAGTTGGCGCGGCGGCTCGGCATGCGGGTGTCGTTCGCGCCGATCTACAGCCTCGACCCCGTGGCGGCCGGGAGCCCGCGGCGCGAGTACGGCGTGGCGGTGCTGTCCCGCTTCCCGATCCGCTCCGCGACGAATCACGAGATCACGCGCCTGTCCACCCAGGACGAGAACCCGGTGCCGGCGCCCGCGCCGGGGTTCGGCGAGGTGACGCTGAACGTGCGCGGAGTGCCGGTCCAGGTGTTCGTCACCCACCTCGACTACCGCTCCGACCCGGCGGTACGGGTGGCGCAGGTCGCCGACACGCGGCGGATCATGGCGCGGGAGCGGGCGGCTGTGCCGGGGGCACGGCAGGTGCTGCTCGGCGACTTCAACGCCGAGCCCTCGGCCCCCGAGCTGCGGCCGCTGTGGGTGGACCTGCGCGACGCCGGAAGCGGAACCGGTGGCACGTATCCGGCCACGGCACCCGTGAAGCGCATCGACTACGTGACGGTGGGCAAGGGCGTGCGGGTGCACGGCGCCTCCGTGCCGGACGAGGCCGTGGCCTCGGACCACCGGCCGGTGGTCGCGGACGTCACCCTGTCGAGGAAGCCGGGGAAGGGGACGGACCGGGCCTGAACACGGGTTCAGGCCACCGAGCCGATGCGGCCCGCCGGTGCCGTCTGGCCGTCGTGGTGGATCGGGGTGTGGGCGCCCGTCAGCGAGGCGCCCGTGCCGCCGCGGCGGGCCGCGACGATCTCGGCGGCGATGGAGAGGGCCGTCTCCTCGGGGGTGCGGGCGCCCAGGTCGAGGCCGATGGGGGACCTGAGGCGGGCCAGCTCCAGGTCGGTCACGCCGACCTCGCGCAGGCGGGCGTTGCGGTCCAGGTGGGTGCGGCGGGAGCCCATCGCGCCGACGTAGGCCACCGGAAGGCGCAGCGCCAGTTCGAGCAGCGGTACGTCGAACTTGGCGTCGTGGGTCAGGACGCACAGGACCGTGCGCGCGTCGACCTCCGTGCGCCCCAGGTACTCGTGGGGCCACTCGACGACGATCTCGTCCGCGTCCGGGAAGCGGACCTCGGTCGCGAAGACGGGGCGCGCGTCGCACACCGTCACGTGGTAGCCGAGGAACTTGCCGACGCGGACCAGTGCCGAGGCGAAGTCGACCGCGCCGAACACGATCATGCGGGGCGCCGGGACTGAGGACTCGATCAGCAGTGTGAGCGGTGCTCCACAACGCGAGCCCTGCTCTCCGATCTCCAGCGTGCCGGTGCGGCCGGCGTCCAGGAAGGCGCCCGCCTCGGCGGCCACCGTGCGGTCCAGTTCGGGGTGGGCACCGAAACCGCCGGTGCGGGAGCCGTCCGGGCGGACGACGAGCGCGCGGCCCGTCAGTTCCGCCGGTCCGCTCACGATCCGCGCCACCGCCGCCGCCTCACCTCGCGCGGCGACGGTGAGCGCGGTGGCGAGGACCGGACGGGCGGGGTCGTCCGCCCGTACCGGGGTGACGAGGATGTCGATGACGCCGCCGCAGGTCAGGCCCACGGCGAAGGCGTCCTCGTCGCTGTAGCCGAAGCGCTCCAGGACGGTTTCGCCGTCGTCCAGCGCCTGCCGGCACAGCTCGTACACGGCCCCCTCCACACAACCGCCGGAGACCGAGCCGATCGCCGTGCCGTCGGCGTCCACCGCGAGGGCGGCGCCGGGCCGGCGGGGTGCGCTGCCGCTGACGGCCACCACGGTGGCCACGGCGAAGTCACGCCCCTGCTCGACCCACCGGTTCAGCTCTTCGGCGATGTCCAGCATCTGTCGGTCTCCTCACAGAGCGGCTATACGGAAGGGGTTCCCGCGGCAGCGGCTAGTGCACGCCCATCCAGCTCTCGATCGGGTTGAGGGCGAAGTAGACGATGAAGATCACCGTCAGTGCCCACATGAACACGCCGATCTCCCGGGCCTTGCCCTGGGCGACCTTGATGGCGACGTAGGAGATGACGCCGGCGGCGACACCCGCCGTGATCGAGTACGTGAACGGCATCAGGACGACGGTCAGGAAGACCGGGATCGCGGTGGCCCGGTCGGCCCAGTCCACGTGCCGGGCGTTCATCATCATCATCGCGCCGATGACGACCAGCGCGGCGGAGGCCACTTCCTGGGGCACGATCGCGGTGATCGGCGTGAAGAAGAGGCAGGCCGCGAAGAACAGGCCGGTGACCACGGAGGCGAGCCCGGTACGGGCACCCTCGCCGACGCCGGTCGCGGACTCGACGAAGACGGTCTGGCCGGAGCCGCCCGCCACACCGCCGATGGCACCGCCGGCGCCGTCGACGAACAGCGCCTTCGACAGGCCCGGCATCCGGCCCTTGTCGTCGGCGAGCTTGGCCTCGGTGCCGACGCCGATGATCGTGGCCATCGCGTCGAAGAACCCGGCCAGCACCAGCGTGAAGACGATCATGCCGACCGTCATCGCGCCGACCTCGCCCCAGCCGCCGAACTCCAGGTCGCCGAAGAGCGAGAAGTCCGGCATGGAGACCGCGCTGCCGTGCAGCTCGGGGGCTCCGTTGGCCCACTGCTTGGGGTCGATGACCCCGGTGGCGTTCAGCAGGGAGGCGATGACCGTGCCGGTGATGATGCCGATCAGGATCGCGCCGGGGGTGTTGCGCGCCTGGAGCATGAAGATCAGGAGCAGGGTGCCCGCGAAGAGCAGGACGGGCCAGCCCGCGAGTTCACCGGCGGGGCCGAGGGAGAGCGGGGTCGCCTTGCCCGGGTGGACGAAGCCGCCCTTGACCAGGCCGATGATGGCGATGAACAGGCCGATGCCCATGGTGATGCCGTGCTTGAGGGCGAGCGGGATCGCGTTCATGATCATCTCGCGCAGCCCGGTGACCACGAGCAGCATGATCACCACGCCGTACATCACACACATGGCCATGGCCTGGCCCCAGGTCATCTGGGGAACGACCTGTCCGGCGATCACTCCGGACACCGAGAGTCCGGCGGCCAGGGCCAGCGGCACCTTGCCGACGAAGCCCATCAGGAGCGTGGTGACCGCCGCGGCGAGCGCCGTCGCGGTGATCAGTGCCTTCTGGCTCAGAGTGTTGCCCGCGGCGTCCTCGCCGCCGAGCAGGATGGGGTTGAGCAGGACGATGTACGCCATCGCCATGAAGGTGGTGGTACCGCCGCGCACCTCACGCGCGACCGTCGACCCCCTGTGGGTTATGTGAAAGTACCGGTCGAGCCAAGACCGTCCGGCGGGGACGCGGGAACCCGCGGCCGCGTCATCGGCGGTGGTCTTGGGCTCCACTGACTGCTGGGTCATGGGGCCGTCTCCCAAGGTTCATAGGTGCACCCGGTCGGCCGCTGGGGCGGTCCGCGGGATTTGGGATATGCACGACCCGGGGGACGGCCCGAGACGAACGCATGTGTGGTGGTACGTGTGGTGGTTCGTGTTGTGTTACGTGTGTGGTGTTACGTGTGGTGTTACGTGTGGTCTTGCTTCAAGCACCGCGAGCGGAGCGGTACTTGAGGTGTGCTCCGGGCGGCGCGGAGTGTGTGACGTTCCGTGCGCCGCCCGGAGGGTCTTCTCACGCCGTGCCGGTCAGGTGCTCCGGTCGTACCGGCGTGCGGTCGAGCGCCAGCCCGGTCGCGTTCCGTACGGCCGCGAGGACCGCCGGAGTCGACGACAGGGTGGGTGCCTCGCCGACGCCGCGCAGCCCGTACGGGGCGTGGTCGTCGGCGAGTTCGAGCACGTCGACCGGGAGGGTCGGCGTGTCGAGAATCGTGGGGAGCAGGTAGTCCGTGAAGGACGGGTTCCTGACCTTCGCGGTCTTGGGATCGACGACGATCTCCTCCATCACCGCGATGCCCATGCCCTGGATGGTGCCGCCCTGGATCTGGCCGATCACGGAGAGCGGGTTGAGCGCCTTGCCGACGTCCTGGGCGCAGGCCAGTTCGATGACCTTGACCAGGCCGAGTTCGGTGTCGACCTCGACGACGGCGCGGTGCGCGGCGAAGGAGTACTGGACGTGGCCGTTGCCCTGGCCGGTGCGCAGGTCGAAGGCCTCGGTCGGCCGGTGCCGCCACTCCTCCTCGACCTCGACGGCCTCGCCCTCCAGGACGTCCACGAGGTCGGACAGGACCTCGCCGCCGTCGGTGACGACCTTGCCGCCCTCCAGGAGGAGTTCGGCGGTCGCCCAGGCCGGGTGGTAGGAGCCGAACTTGCGGCGGCCGATCTCCAGGACCTTCTCGCGGACCAGCTCGCAGGCGTTCTTCACGGCGCCGCCGGTGACGTACGTCTGCCGGGAGGCCGAGGTCGAGCCGGCCGAACCGACCTGGGTGTCGGCCGGGTGGATGGTCACCTGGGTGACGCCCAGCTCGGTGCGGGCGATCTGCGCGTGGACGGTGACGCCGCCCTGGCCGACCTCCGCCATGGCGGTGTGCACGGTGACCACCGGCTCGCCGCCGACGACCTCCATACGGACCTTGGCGGTGGAGTAGTCGTCGAAGCCCTCGGAGAAGCCGACGTTCTTGATGCCGACCGCGTAGCCGACGCCGCGGACGACGCCCTCGCCGTGCGTGGTGTTGGACAGGCCGCCGGGCAGCTGCCGTACGTCGGCGCCCTCGCTGGACTCCCACTGGCGCTCCGGCGGCATGGGCATTGCCTTGACGCGGCGCAGCAGTTCGGCGACCGGGGCCGGCGAGTCCACGGGCTGCCCCGTGGGCATGATCGTGCCCTGCTCCATGGCGTTGATCCGGCGGAACTCCACCGGGTCCATGCCGAGTTCCGCGGCCACCTTGTCCATCTGCGCCTCGTAGGCGAAGCACGCCTGGACCGCGCCGAAGCCGCGCATGGCGCCGCAGGGCGGGTTGTTGGAGTAGAGGGCGATGGCCTCGATGTCCACGTCGTCGACCACGTAGGGGCCGACCGACAGCGAGGAGGCATTGCCGACGACCGCCGGGGAGGCGGAGGCGTAGGCGCCGCCGTCCAGGACGATGCGGCACTTCAGGTGTGTGAGCTTGCCGTCCTTGGTGGCGCCGTGCTCGTAGTGGAGCTTCGCCGGGTGGCGGTGGACGTGGCCGAAGAAGGACTCGAAGCGGTTGTAGACGATCTTGACCGGCTTGCCGGTGCGCATCGCCAGCAGGCAGGCGTGGATCTGCATCGACAGGTCCTCGCGGCCGCCGAACGCGCCGCCGACGCCGGACAGCGTCATGCGGACCTTGTCCTCGGGCAGGCCGAGGACCGGGGCGATCTGCTTCAGGTCGGAGTGCAGCCACTGGGTGGCGACGTACAGCTCGACGCCGCCGTCCTCCGACGGCACCGCGAGGCCGGACTCGGGGCCGAGGAAGGCCTGGTCCTGCATGCCGAAGTAGTAGTCGCCCTTGACGATCACGTCGGCCCGCTCGGCGGCCGCGTCGGCGTCGCCCCGGACGATCGGCTGGCGGTGCACGATGTTGGGGTGCGGGACGTGGCCGATGTGGTGATCGTCGCGGCCCTCGTGGACGAGGATCGCGTCGGGGGCGGTCGCGGAGGCCTCGTCGGTGATGACGGGCAGCTCCCGGTACTCCACCTTGATCTTGGCGGCGGCGCGGCGCGCGGTCTCCGGGTGGTCGGCGGCGACGATCGCGACCGGCTCCCCGTGGTGGCGGACCTTGCCGTGCGCGAGGACCGGGGTGTCCTGGATCTCCAGGCCGTAGTTGCGCACCTCGGTCGGCAGGTCGTCGTACGTCATGACGGCGTAGACGCCCGGCGTGGCGAGGGCCTCGCCGGTGTCGATGGAGACGATCTCGGCGTGCGCGACGGTGGAGCGCAGGATCTGGCCCCAGAGCATGTCCTCGTGCCACATGTCGGACGAGTAGGCGAACTCGCCGGTGACCTTGAGGGTGCCGTCCGGGCGGAGCGTGGACTCGCCGATGCCGCCCTTGGTCTGCGATCCCTGGGTGATTTTGGTGGGTGCGCCTGTGGCAGCCATGCTCAGACCCCCTCGGACTGACGGGCGGCGGCCAGGCGGACCGCGTCCATGATCTTCTCGTAGCCGGTGCAGCGGCACAGGTTGCCCGAGAGCGCCTCGCGGATGTCCGCGTCGGTCGGGTTCGGGTTGCGCTCCAGCATCTCGTCGGCGGCGACCAGCAGGCCGGGCGTGCAGAAGCCGCACTGGACGGCGCCGGCGTCGATGAACGCCTGCTGGATCGGGGCCAGTTCGGTGCCCTCGCCGGTCTGGGAGTCGGTGCCCCGGGCCTGCCACCGCTTGGCCTCGTCGAGCGTGGTGCCCTTGCCCGTGCCGTTGCTGCCGGCGCCGCTGCCGCAGGCGCCGGTGGCGCAGCCCTCGGCGCGTTCCCTGGCGAAGTCGGCCAGGCCCTCGACGGTGACGATCTCGCGGCCCTGCGCCTGGCCGGCGGCGACCAGGCAGGAGCACACCGGGAGGCCGTCCAGGCGGACCGTGCAGGAGCCGCACTCGCCCTGCTCGCAGGCGTTCTTGGAGCCGGGCAGGCCCATCCGCTCGCGCAGCACGTACAGCAGGGATTCGCCCTCCCACACGTCGTCGGCTTCCTGCGGACGTCCGTTGACAGTGAAGTTGACGCGCATTACGCCGCTCCCTCCGTGGTGTGGCGGGCGCCGCGGTACGACTCCCAGGTCCAGGTGAGCGTCCTGCGGGCCATGACGCCCACCGCGTGGCGGCGGTAGCTCGCGGTGCCCCTGACGTCGTCGATCGGGTTGCAGGCGGCGGAGCACAGGTCCGCGAACTGCTTGGCCACCGACGGGGTGATGATCTTTCCGTTGTTCCAGAAGCCGCCCTCCACGAGCGCCGCGTTCAGGAACTCCTCGGCCGCCTTGGCACGGACCGGGGTGGGCGCGGCCGAGCCGATGCCGGTGCGGACCGTGCGGGTCCCGGGGTGCAGGGCGAGCCCGAAGGCGCACACGGCGATGACCATGGCGTTGCGGGTGCCGACCTTGGAGAACTGCTGCGGTCCTTCGGCCTTCTTGACGTGCACGGCACGGATCAGCTCGTCGGGCTCCATCGCGTTGCGCTTCACGCCCGTGTAGAACTCGTCGATCGGGATCATCCGCCTGCCGCGTACCGACTCGACCTCGACCTCCGCCCCGGCAGCGAGCAGCGCCGGATGGGCGTCGCCTGCCGGGGAGGCGGTGCCGAGGTTCCCGCCCACGCCGCCGCGGTTACGGATCTGCGGGGAGGCGACCGTGTGCGAGGCGAGGGCGAGACCCGGCAGCTCGGTGCTCAGGTTCTCCATGATCCTGGTGTAGGGCACGGAGGCACCGAGCCGTACGGAGTTCTCGCCGACCTCCCATTCGAAGAGGTCGCCGACGCGGTTGAGGTCCATGAGGTACTCGGGCCGGCGGTGGTCGAAGTTGATCTCGACCATCACGTCGGTGCCACCCGCGATCGGCACAGCGGTGGGGTACTCGGCCTTCGCGGCGAGCGCCTCCTCCCAGCTGGCGGGGCGAAGGAAGTCCATGACCGGCTCTCTTCTTCGTCTTCGTCTGGCGAGTCGTACAGATTGAGCCAATGCGTGTGCGGCGGGCCCGGCTCGTTCATGTGCTGTTCACGTGGAGTGGCCTCAGTACACCGCCCGCTGCTCCACCAGGGTCAGTCGCAGAAACCATGAAGGAGTTGGCTGGCCAGGGCGGTCATCTTGTAGATTCGTATGAAAGGAGGCGCTCAATAACCTCCTGGTTTTCCTCTGGTCCCTCCGGAAATCGGGCGACACAGCCGCGTGACCTGGAACACTTCGAGACAAAGATCGGCGGCGACGAGAATGCGGCTGCGCGCACTGCTGGACACCGACGCGCTGGGCCTCAAGCTGCTCGGCGGCGAGGACGAGCTGGACCGCTCCGTCCGGGGCGTGATGACCACCGACCTGCGGGACCCGAGCCGCTACCTCTCGGGCGGGGAGCTGGTCCTCACCGGCCTGGCCTGGCGGCGGGACGCCGACGACTCCGAGCCGTTCGTCCGGATCCTGGTGCAGGCCGGGGTTGCCGCGCTGGCCGCCGGTGAGGCGGAGCTGGGGAGCGTGCCGGAGGACCTGATGGTGGCGTGCGCGCGGCACCACCTGCCGCTGTTCGCGGTGAACGAGTCGGTCGCCTTCGCGACCATCACCGAGCACGTCGTCCGCCAGGTCTCCGGCGAGCGGGCCGGGGACCTCGCGGCCGTGGTGGACCGGCACCGCCGGATGATGACCTCCGGCCCGGCGGGCGGCGGCCCCGACGTGGTGCTGGACCTGCTCGGCTCCGACCTGGACCTGCGGGCCTGGGTGCTCTCTCCGACGGGGCGGCCGGTCGCGGGCCCGAAGGACGCGGCTCCCGCGCTCTCCACCGAGCTGTGCGCGAAGCTGGCGGCGGATCACCTCGCGGCCACCCGCGCGGGCCGGCGCGCGCCGCACCGGGTGCCGCTGGGCGGCACGACGTACAGCCTCTTCCCGGTACGCGGCGCCGCGCGGGCCCCGCAGGCCGCGGGCGCCGCCCGGGACGTGCGCGAGACGGTGCTGTCCGACTGGCTGCTGGTCGTGGAGGCGGACGCCGGGGAGTGGGCCGAGGAGCGGCTCGACCTGCTCTACGGCGTCACGCAGCTGATCGCGGTCGAACGGGATCGGCGGGACGCGGCGCGCACGGTGCGGCGGCGGCTCGCGCAGGAGGTCCTGGAACTGGTGCAGACGGGCGCCGCCCCCGCCGAGATCGCGGCCCGCCTGCGGGTGGCGGCGCCGGTGCTGCTGCCGGGCCTCGGCGCGGCCCCGCACTGGCAGGTCGTGGTGGCCCGCGTCGAGTGGGAGGACGGCTCGGCGGAGACCGGCCCGGTCGCCCAGACCCTGCTGGAGGAGATCCTCGTCGACCCGCTCGCCACGGGCCCCGAGCACTCCGACCGCATCGCCGTGGCGCACACCGGCGGCGAGGCCGTCGCCCTGGTGCCGCTGCCGGCGGTCTCCAGCGAGCACGACGGCTCCGAGACCGGCATCCTCGCGGACGCGCTGCTGGCGTCCGTACGGGAACCGCTGTCGGCCGGGCTGGACGGCGACGGGCGGGTCACGCTCGGCGTCAGCGCGGCCGTGCACTCGGCGGAGGGGCTGCGCGGCGCGCTGGAGGAGGCCCGGCACGCGCGGCGGGTGGCCGCGGCGCGCCCCGGACGGGTCTGCGCGGCCGGCCACCAGGAACTGGCCTCGCACGTCCTCCTCCTCCCCTTCGTCCCCGACGACGTCCGCCGGGCCTTCACCGCCCGGCTGCTGGACCCGCTACGGGACTACGACCGCCGCCACCGCGCCGAGCTGATCCCGACGCTGGAGGCGTTCCTCGACAGCGACGGCTCCTGGACGCGCTGCGCGAGCCGCCTCCACCTGCACGTCAACACGCTGCGCTACCGAGTCGGGCGGATCGAGCAGTTGACGGGGCGTGACCTGTCGCGCCTGGAGGACAAGCTGGACTTCTTCCTGGCACTGCGGATGAGCTGAGCCGCGGGGCGCGAGGAGGCCCGGAGGTTTCCAAACCTGCGGACCCGGAAGTCCCTCACTTTGTGAAATCTTTCACCCATCCCCTTGGCCGGGCCGCCGGATCCGTGCTGAGATGCGGCCACCACTCGAGAGCTCGATGGCGTGCTAAGGGGAGGGCAACGTGGCGCATTCCGCCATGGCCGGTTCTGGTTGGGGAACGACCGAGGGTGACGATCCGCTCCAGACCGCCGTGTGGCGGTTGCGCTCGCGCGCCTGCTGGGCCGACGCGGCGGCCCTGCTGGAGCCGGTCACCGCGGCCACCGCCTTGCAGCGGACCGCGCTGCTGGTGGAGCGGTGCCTGTACACCGAGCAGGGCTGGGCGGAGGCCGAGGACGCGCTGCGCACCGCCGAGGCGCTGGCCCACAGCGACGACGAGCGCGGGGCCGCGGCCTGTGAACGCGGTCAACTCGCGTACGCCGCCACGGTGCACGGGGTGCGCGACCGGTCCGACGAGGCGCGAGCCGCGCTGGGCCGGGCGGCGGCGCTGATCGCGCCGGGGGCCGAGGGACGGGCGCTGCTGGACTTCCGGCGCGGGCTGCTCGCGGAGAACCTCACCCGCTCACCGCAGGCCGCCCGAGCGGCGTACCGGCGCGCCCACGCCGGCGCCACCGCGCACGCCGACCCACTGCTCCAGTCCTTCACCTGGCGGCATCTGGCCGGACTCGCCCTGCGGGAAGGGGAGTTGGCCGAGGCGCGGCACGGGTTCGCCGAGTCGCTGCGCATCCGCGAGGAGCTGGGATATCTCGTCGGTACGGCGCCGGCGCTGGCGTCGCTCGCCGACGCGGAGACCGAACCGGAGGCGTCGCGGCTGCGGGAGGAGGCACGGCGGCTGTTCCGGCTGCTGGGCGGTGTGCCGACGTGGCTGGCGCGGCAGCTGGCCCCGCCGGCCGCGGGTGCGGCGACGGCGTGACGGCCGTTCACGGGGACCTGCTCCAGCGCGGGGCGGTGGCGGTCCAGGCGGCATCCCACCCGGCGAGGTTGCGCCTTTGCAGCACGAGCCCGGTGGCCCCGTGGGCGGCGAGGCCGGTGAGGACGACGCCCAGGAAGGCGAGGATCGCCCAGCCCATCGTGCGGCTGCGGATCTGCTCCGCGGTCAGCGGCGGCTCGGTGAGCTCCCCCGCCGTGTCGACCCAGACGAGGACGGTGCTGTCCGCGGGCAGCCCCGGCTCGACGTCGGTCCTCCCGGTCCGCGCCGCTCCGTCCGGACCGGTGAAGCGGACCTCGACCGGATACCGGGTCTTCTCCGCCTCTTCCGACCCGGGCTCGGGGTGGCGCGGGACGTCGTGGACGAGGACGGCGGGGCGGTGGTCCCGGGTCCTGGCCTCCTGCTCGGCGGTGCTCCGGTAGTGGCGGTAGGCGCTGTCACCGACCGCGAACATCGCCGCCGGGGCCGCCACCAGCACGGCGAGCAGCAGCCCGAGCGCCACCCACGCCTGCAGCCGGTCGGTACGGCGCCGCAGGGGGTTGCGCCGCCACCGCCACAGCAGGAAGTGCGGGTGTCGTCCGGGGGCGGGAACGTCGGGCGGTGGCTGTGCTCGCGGAATCTCACCGGCCACGGTGTGCCTCCTTCCAGGCTCGGGGCAGCCGGAACGGCGCCGCCGACGCCGGTCCGGCATCGACGGCGGGTCGGGGGTCAGGGGTCGGGGGTCGGGGGACGGGGGACGGGGGACGGGGGACGGGGGACGGGCTGGGGACGCTCGATCGCACGAGGGGCTCAGGCTCAGGGGTTGCGGCGGGGCGGGCGGTACGGCCGACGCCGGGCGGGTGTCGGCCGTGGGAGGTGCCCCACGTCCGTTGCCAGGTACGGCGACGGACGTGGGGCGCGAGTGGGTCTGCGGGGCGGTGTCGGCGCGGGTGGTACGGGGCCGACGGTGGCGGGTGCGGCCGGGCGGCCGCGCGGGGGTGTGCCCGGCGTCGACGGCCGGGCGGCCGCACGCGGGTGTGCACGCCGTCGACGGCCGGGCGGCCGCGCGGGGGTGTGCCCGGCGTCGACGGCCGGGCGTATGGCCGGGGGTCTTCCCGGCTTCGCCGGCCTGGTACCCTGGTGGCAGTGCGGGTGCCTGTCCGGTGGGTCCGTGCCCGCGGTCGGTGGGTGGGAGTGCGCGGTTTCCAGGAGCTTGGCGGCGCCCCGGACCGCGGCCGTGTGCGGGGCCGGCACGGCCCGCAGAGGGACGTGCAGCCCGGCCGTGAGACGGCAGGTGATGTCGGGACGCAGGGCGCCCCCGCCCGCGAGCAGTGGGCCCCTGCTCAGGGCGTCGACGGTGAGGGACGTGTCGTCCTGCCGCAGCATCGAGGTCGATGTCGACCACCGCCTCGGCGACCCGCGCGGCCGGGGTCGCGTCGTCGATGTCCCCCGTGCCCAGCGCCGTGCGGCGCGCGTCGAAGACGGCGCCGTCCACCAGCAGCACCACCTCCGTGAGATGTGCGCCGATGTCGATCACGAGCAGCGGCCGTGACAGGTCCGCGCCCGCCGCGAGGGCCACGGCCCGCGCGCTGGGGACGGTCAGCACACCGCGCGGACGCAGCACCTCCACCGCCGTACGGGCCTCGGTCCGGTAGGCGAACCCGTCCAGCACCGGCGCGGTCACCACGACCAGGGGACGGGCGAAGCGGGGCAGGCGGTGGCCGAGCAGCCGGTCGAGCATCCGGGCGGTGCCCTGGGTGTCGACGATGGCGCCGCGCTGGATGGGGTACACCGCACCGGCCCCGGGGAAGGTCACCGTCGGCACGTCGAGGATCATTCCGCGCCCGGCGACCCAGGCGCGGGTACGGGCGCTGCCCATGTCGAGGGCAACGCCGCCGCACCGCCGGCACAGCGGCCACGGCCGGTGCCGGGCGAGGCCGGCCCGGGGCCGGCGGACCACGGTCATCGGCCGGCCTCCCGCACCTGCTGGCAGCGCGCGCAGTAGCGGGCCTGCGGCACGATCAGCAGGCGCTCGTGGTCGATGGGGCGCCGGCACAGGTGGCAGCGGCCGTAACGACCCTCGGCCATGCGTTCGAGCGCCGCTTCCACGTCGGCGAGGACCATGCGCGCGGAGGCCGCGAGCTTCACCCGCACCTCGGTCCGCGCGGCGGACCGCCGCTGGACCGGCTCGTCGGTGCGGAACGGGACGTTCGCGATCTGCCGCAACTGCTCCTCCCGGAACAGCCGCTGCTCGTGGAGGTTGTCCCGGAGCGCGGCGAGGTCCTCGGGCGACAGCCGCGTGTGGCGGTCGCCGATGATCTGGTTGTTCACCACTTCACCCACTTCACCCACTTCACCCACTCGCCCCTCGGGCGGGGTGGAAGACGAAGACTGGACGTACGTACGGACGGACGGACGGTCGGTCAGGCGGCGGCGCGGCGTTGGCAGGCGACGCAGTACCGCGTGTAGGGGAGGATCTCCAGGCGCTCCCCCGGGACGGGCTTGCGGCAGCCCAGGCAGGTGCCGTAGGTGCCGTCGTCGATACGGGCGAAGGCCTCCTCGATCTCCTTGAGCACCCGCTCGATGGCGGCCTGCTGCGCGGACATCAGCTGGTCGTCCGCCTGGCCGCTCTCTCCGAGGGCCCGCAGTTGGGTCATGCGGGTGTTGCGGGCGTGTTCGAGACGCTGGCGCGCCTCGTGAGCGGTCAGCCGCTCGGGGCGGGGTTCGATGCGGGAGGCGTCGAGCGACACGGTGAGTCCTTCTCTCGGGAAGTTCTGCGGGTATGACGAGAGCCGGGCCGATCGGACCCGGTCGTCCTCAACCTTGGCCGTGCCGTCGGGGGAAACCCATCGGGCGCAGGCCCCATTTGCCCGGGGACGGAGGATCCACTCGGCGGCGCGCGGGGGCGGCCGTATGGGTGTACCGCGACCCGGAAATGGGGGTCGGACCCCATCGACCCGGCGGCGGCGGACGGGGGAAGCTGGTCGCTTGCTCGGTCGCGACCTGGGCCGCAGCTCCCACCGAGGGTGCGCGATGGCCGACAGTAGAGGCGTACCAGTCGACGCGTCGCAGAAGGAGGCGTACCCCCCGGTGTCCCTGTTCTGGCGGATCTTCGGGCTCAACGCGGTGGTGCTGGGCTTCGCCACGGCACTGCTGCTGTGGGCTCCGGTGACCGTCTCCGTGCCGGTCCTGCTGACCGAGGCCGTCATCCTGGTGGGCGGCCTGGGCGTCATGCTGGTGGCCAACGGCGCCCTGCTGCGCTGGGGTCTGGCACCGCTGGACCGGCTCACGAAGCTGATGACCACCGTCGACCTGCTGCGCCCCGGCCAGCGCCTGCCGGTGTCCGGCGGCGGCGAGGTCCCCGAGCTGATCCGCACCTTCAACGCCATGCTCGACCGGCTGGAGCACGAGCGGGCCACGAGCACCGCCCGCGTCCTGCTCGCCCAGGAGGAGGAGCGGCGCCGTATCGCGCAGGAGCTGCACGACGAGGTCGGGCAGAGCATGACCGCGATCCTGCTGGTCCTGGGGCGTGCCGCGGACGACGCCGACCAGCCGCTGCGCGACGAGTTGCAGCAGGCGCAGGAGATCACCCGGGAGAGCCTCGACGAGGTCCGCCGCCTGGTGCGCCGGCTGCGACCCGGTGTCCTGGACGACCTCGGCCTGATCAGCGCGCTGTCCTCGCTGACGCACGACTTCGCCACCCACACCGGGCTGCGGGTGATGCGGCGTTTCGACGCCGATCTGCCCGCCCTGGACCCCGAGACCGAGCTGGTCCTCTACCGCGTCGCGCAGGAGAGCCTGACCAACGCCGCCCGGCACGCGGACGCCCAGCGGCTGGAGGTGAGCCTCGGCCCCGCCGACGGCGCGGTGACGCTCACCATCGCCGACGACGGCCGCGGCATCGAGGCGGCGTGCGAGGGCGCCGGTATCCGCGGCATGCGCGAACGGGCCCTGCTCATCGGGGCCGCCCTCGACATCACCTCGGCACCCGGCGCCGGCACCCGGATCCGGCTCACCGCACCCGTCCCCAGGAAGCAGCCCTGACCATGTCCGACCCCTCCCTGCCCGATCCGACCGCGTCCGGCCCGGCCACGGCGCCCACGTCCGATCCGTCGAGGATCCGCATCCTGCTCGCCGACGACCACGCGCTGGTACGTCGCGGCGTGCGGCTCATCCTCGACCGGGAGCCGGACCTGGAGGTGGTCGCCGAGGCCGGGGACGGCGCGGAGGCCATCGACATGGCGCGGGCGCACGCCGTCGACCTTGCCGTCCTGGACATCGCGATGCCGCGCCTGACCGGGCTGCAGGCCGCCCGGGAGCTGGCCGCGCTGAAGCCGGGGCTGCGCATCCTGATGCTGACGATGCACGACAACGAGCAGTACCTGTTCCAGGCGCTGAAGTCGGGGGCCTGCGGGTACGTGCTGAAGTCCGTCGCCGACCGCGACCTGGTCGCCGCCTGCCGGGCCGCGATGCGCGACGAGCCCTTCCTGTACCCGGGTGCGGTGACCGCGCTGATCCGCAACTACCTCGACCGGGTCCGGCACGGCGAGGAGAGCACCGACCACATCCTCACGCCCCGCGAGGAGGAGGTCCTCAAGCTCGTCGCCGAGGGCCACTCCTCGAAGGAGATCGCCGACATCCTCTTCATCAGCATCAAGACCGTCCAGCGGCACCGGGCGAACCTGCTGCAGAAGCTCGGTCTGCGCGACCGCCTGGAACTGACCCGCTACGCCATCCGGGCCGGACTCATCGAACCCTGACGAGTCCTGACGGTCCCCCGGCCCGTCCCTCCGAACCGCCCGAGGCTCTGGCCGCCACTCCCCGGCCGGAGCCCCGGGCTTCCTCTCCGCCTCACCCACCACGCCTCACACAACGAAAGGGGACGGTGCATGCGCCCCGCACGACGCACCGCCCCCGCACGACGCACCGCCCCCGCCCCGGGTCACCGGCTCGCGGCGACGCTCACCGCGCTGCTGGCCGTTCTGCTGACCCTCGTCCCGGCCTGGCCCGCGGCCGGCGCGGGCATCACCGTCCCCGTCCCGGGGCCGGCCCCGGTGCCCGCGGCGACGACCGTCCCGCACCCGGACAGCGGCCACCACGCCGACGACGGCTGTGCCACCACCTGCGCCGCCCAGGCCAGGGCCCGGCACGACCATCTCGGTGAGCGCCCGGCACCACCGGACCGCCTCGGTACCACCCCGCGCGCCCCGGGCACCGCCCCGGCCGCCCACGTGCGGACCGCGGCCGTGCCCGGTTCCGTACCCGTCTCCCCCGGCCGTACGAGCCACGACCGCGGGCGGGCTCCTCCCGTCTCCTCCGGCACCTGAGACAGCCCGTCCTTTCACCATCCCTCGCCGCGGCCGCGCTGGGCCGCTGCCGCGGTGTGCCCGCCGGAGGCCCGTGTTGAAACGTTCTCGTCCCCGCTCCCGAGCCCACTCCCTGAAGGGGCGTGCGCTCGTCGCCCTCCTCGTGATGGCCGGGGCCGTGGCCATCGTCCTGACCATGCCGATCCGCCTCGGACTCGACCTGCGCGGCGGCACCCAGATCGTGCTGGAGACCAAGTCCACCGCCACCACCGAGGCCGACCGTGAGGCCACCGACCGCACCGTGGAGGTGCTGCGCGGCCGTATCGACGCGCTCGGCGTCGCCGAGCCGACCATCGTCCGTTCCGGCGACAACCGCGTCGTCGTCGAGCTGCCCGGCGTACAGGATCCGAAGAAGGCGGCCGACGTACTGGGCCGCACCGCGCAGCTCACCGTCCACTCGGTGCTCGGCCCGGCCGAGGCCGCCGGAAACGACACCGAAAACGACACCGGAAACGACGCCGAGAACGACGCCGAGAACCCGTCCGGCGCGGACGCCGAGCGCGTCCTGCCGGACGAGTCCGGTCAGTCGCTCCGGCTGAAGGCCGCCACGCTGACCGGGCAGGACGTCAAGGGCGCCGACCCCCGCTTCGACCAGCAGGGCGGGGCCGGGTGGCATGTCACCGTCGACTTCAAGGACGCGGGCAGCGACCGCTGGGCCGAGGTGACCGGCGAAGCCGCCTGTCACCCGGCCGGCGACCCGCAGCGCCGGGTCGCCATCGTGCTCGACAACAAGATCATCTCCTCGCCGCAGGTCGACCCCTCCGTGGCCTGCGGGGCGGGCATCGCCGGCGGCTCCACCCAGATCACCGGCTCCTTCGACGACGCCGAGGCCCGCGAACTGGCGCTGCTCATCAAGGGCGGCGCCCTGCCCGTACCGGTGGAGACCATCGAGCAGCGCACCATCGGCGCCACCCTGGGCGACGAGGCGATCTCGGCCGGCGCCTGGGCCGCCGTCATCGGCACCGCACTGACTGGGCTGTTCATCATCGTCGTCTACCGGCTGATGGGCGCCCTCGCGACCGTGGCCCTGCTCTGCCACGGCGTGATCTCCTACGCCGCCCTGGCCGCGATCGGCGCCACCCTGACCCTGCCCGGCCTGGCCGGCTTCGTCCTGGCCATCGGCATGGCGGTGGACGCCAACGTCCTCGTGTTCGAACGCGCCCGAGAGGAACAGGCCGCCCGTACCCGCCCGAGCACGCGCTCGTCGCTGACCGCCGGTTTCCGCAGCGCCTTCAGCGCGATCGCCGACTCCAACATCACCACGCTGATCGCCGCCGCCCTGCTGTTCTTCCTGGCCTCGGGTCCGGTGAAGGGCTTCGGCGTCACCCTGGGCATCGGTGTCCTGGCCTCCATGGTCAGCGCCCTGGTGATCACCCGGGTGCTCGCCGAGTTCGCCGCGAGCCGCCCGGCGGTCTTCCGCCGCCCGCACATCACCGGCATCTCGACCACCGGCCCGGTCCGGGACGCCCTGCTGCGCCGCGACCCGTTTCTGATGCGCCGCCCGCGCCGCTGGCTGGCCGCCTCCGCGCTCGTCCTCGTGGTGGCCGGCTCCGGCATCCTGGTCCGGGGCCTCGATTTCGGCATCGAGTTCACCGGCGGACGGCTCATCGAGTACTCCACGGCCACCCAGGTCGACGCCGACCGGGCCCGGGACGCCCTCGCCGACGCCGGCTTCCCTCGCGCGGTGGTCCAGTCCTCCGGTGACAGCGACCTCACGGTGCGCACCGAGAAGCTGACCAACGCCGAGGCGGAGACGGTCACCAGGACCGTCGGCGAGCTGGGCGGCGAGACGGAGAAGGTCCGCGACGAGCTGATCGGCCCGAGTCTCGGCGCGGAGCTGCGCAAGGACGCCCTGATCGCCCTGGGCCTGGCCCTGGGCGCCCAGTTGCTGTATCTCGCCGTCCGCTTCCGGTTGCTGTTCGGCACGGCGGCGGTCGGCGCGCTCGCCCATGACGTGGTGATCCTGGTCGGGGTGTTCGCCTGGCTGGGCAAGCCGATCGACGGGGTGTTCCTGGCCGCGCTGCTGACCGTGATCGGCTACTCGGTCAACGACTCGGTCGTCCTCTTCGACCGCGTCCGGGAACTGCTCGCCGGCAAGGACCGGAAGAAGCCGTTCGCCCGGCTCACCAACCAGGCGATCCTGCAGACCCTGCCGCGCACGGTCAACACGGGCATGGGCGCGGTCCTGATCCTCGCCTCGCTGGCCGTCCTCGCCGACGACTCGCTCACCGACTTCGCCCTCGCCCTGCTGATCGGTGTGGGGGTCGGCACGTACTCCTCGGTGTTCACCGCCTCTCCGCTGGCCATCGAGATGTACGACCGCGGCACCGCGTCCCGACCCGCACGTCGCAAGGGACGGACCACGGAGAAGAAGGTGCCGGCGAGCCGCACGGAACGGCAGGAGGTCCGGTAGGAATCCCGTAGGGGAGGAATCCAGGAATCCCGTAGGGAGGAATCCCGTAGGGGGGCGCGCCCGCGTCGTCGCGCTCAGTGCGACTCGCGGAAGTGCTCCCCCACCAGGGTCCGCACCAGGTCCGGGTCGCCGGCGATCAGCGCGTCCAGCAGCGCCGTGTGTTCGTGCGCGTCGGCGATCAGGTCGGCCCGTCCCCGCACCGCGGGGGCGCCGGCCGGCGGCCACTGGGCGCGACGGTGCAGGTCACCGGCGATCCGGACGAGCTGGTCGTTGCCGGCCAGCGCGAGCACCGCGCGGTGGAAGGCACGGTCGGCCTCGGCGTACGTGGCCGGGCAGCCGGACGACGCGGCCCGGACGGTGGCCTCGGCGAGGGGCCGCAGTTCCGCCCAGCGCTCGGCGGGCACCGTACGGGCCAGGCGGAGCAGCACGGGGACCTCGATCAGGGCCCGGACCTCGGCGAGCTCGGCCAGTTCCCGGTCGCCGCGCTCGACGACGCGGAAGCCGCGGTTGGGGACGACCTCGACGGCGCCCTCCAGTGCGAGCTGCTGCATGGCCTCCCGGACGGGCGTGGCCGAGACGCCGAAGCGGTCGCCGAGCGCGGGCGCCGAGTAGACCTCGCCGGGCCGCAGCTCGCCGGAGACCAGGGCGGTGCGCAGGGCGTCGAGTACCTGCCCGCGCACGGAGGAACGCTGGACGAGGGCGCGCGGGCGGGGCGGGGGAGGTTCGCTGTGGGTGTGCTCGCCGCGCGCGGCCCCGGCCGGTTCCACGGCCCCGCGTGCCCTGTCCCGGCCCACGTCCGAGGCGCCCGGCTGCGCCGGAACCCGTACCGACGCGACCGATCCGATCCCCGTCCCCGCCCCCGTCCCCGCGGGACCCTGCGCGCTCGGCTTCACGGGTCCTCCTGTGGGACGTGTCGGTACTTGGGGTCATTACGGCGGGTTGTCACTTGTCCGTCAAGCACCATAAGGGCACGGGCCGCCAGTTCAAATCCCAAGGATCTTCGGTAAGGTAAGGCTTACCTCAAGCAGCCCGTTGCTCGGACGTGGATCGGTGGTCCCGCATGCCTGTCACCCGCTCGGCCTTCACGGACGCCTACGCGCGCCTGTCCGAGGTCCTTCCGGGGCTGGGCGTCACCGAGCTGGACCCGGCCGGCGAGGTCCCGCGCGGCGGTGGATGGGTCGCGGCCGGCTCGCTCGCCTCGGGCGGGGCGGAGCTGGAGGCGTTCCTCGCCTGGGACGACGCCCAGGTGGTCCGGGACTACGGACAACGGGCCCGGCCGGACGTGATCGCCAGCTTCGGGCTGCACCGGTACGCGTGGCCCGCCTGTCTGCTGATCACCGTGCCGTGGTTCCTGCACCGCAGGGTGCCCCGCTGTCCCGTGACCCATGTCGCCTACGACCGCTCCGCCGCCGGCCTCCCGCTCGGCCGGATGGCCGTGCGGCCCACCGGCTTCGCCTGCCTGCCCGGCGACCCGGCCGCCGCGCTGCCCGGCGCCCGTGTGGTCGCCGACGAGGAGGCGCTGCGGGCCGAGGTGCGCGCCGCGGTCGCCGAGCACATGGAGCCGGTGCTGGCGGGGTTCGGGCCACGCATGCGGCGGCGCGGCCGCGCCCTGTGGGGCATGGCGACCGACGAGGTCGTCGAGGGCCTGTGGTACGTCGCTCACCTGCTCGGCGAGCAGGAGCGGGCGCGGCACGAACTGGAGCTGCTGCTGCCGGGCGCGACCAAGCCGTACGTCGGCAAGGCGGCGTTCCGCGAGCTGACCGGACCGGACGGCGAGCCGCTGCACACCCGGGACCGGGCGAGCTGCTGCATGTTCTACACACTGCGTCCCGAGGACACCTGCGCCACCTGCCCGCGCACCTGTGACGCGGACCGGGTCAACAAGCTCCTCGCCACGGCGGGTTGAGCCTCCCGTCGTCGCATCGCCGCCGCACTCACGCGCGGTGACCCCCAAGATCATCGGCTAAGATCACCGGCGGCGTTTCACACCTCCCTCACGCGTCGCGGGAACTTTCCGTGGAACCACTCGTACGGGTAGTCTTATTCGAACTCAACTCCCGCCCCTCATGCGGCAGTTCGAGCAGAACGCCGCCCTGGGCATCCCCTCGCACTCCCTTGGCTGCCTCTTGCCCCGAAACCCCCTGAGGGCCGCTGGGTTTGGGCCACCATGGCGGACGTTACGCCCTATCCCAATGCAAGGGACCCCCAGATGAGATTGACCGACATATCGCTGAACTGGCTGCTTCCGGGCGCCGTGCTGCTCCTGGGCATGCTGGCGGCGGTGGCGGTGCTCGCGCGCGGCAAGCGTTCCTCGGGGAAGGACGCGGGCGCTGACGACTCGTGGGAGCGCATGGAGGAGCGCCGCAGGCGCAAGGAGGCCCTCTACGGCACTTTCTCCTATGTCCTGCTCTTCTGCTGCGCCGCGGTCGCCGCGGCGCTCTCCTTCCACGGTCTGGTCGGCTTCGGCGAGCAGAACCTCGGCCTGAGCGGCGGCTGGCAGTACCTGGTGCCGTTCGGCCTCGACGGGGCGGCGATGTTCTGCTCCGTCCTCGCGGTGCGCGAGGCCAGCCACGGTGACGCGGCGCTCGGCTCCCGCATACTCGTGTGGACGTTCGCCTTCGCGGCGGCGTGGTTCAACTGGGTGCACGCGCCCCGCGGCATCGGTCACGCGGGCGCCCCGCACTTCTTCGCGGGCATGTCCCTGTCGGCGGCGGTGCTGTTCGACCGGGCCCTGAAGCAGACCCGCCGGGCCGCCCTGCGCGAGCAGGGCCTGGTGCCGCGTCCGCTGCCGCAGATCCGCATGGTGCGCTGGCTGCGGGCCCCCCGGGAGACGTACCGCGCCTGGTCGCTGATGCTCCTGGAGGGCGTGCGCAGCCTCGACGAGGCGGTCGAGGAGGTGCGCGACGACATGCGCAAGAAGGAGGAGAAGAAGCTCCGGCGGCGCGAGCAGGAGCGTCTGGAGCGGGCGCAGCTGAAGGCGATCAGCCGGGGCCACGGCGGCCCCCGGGGCTTCCCCGGTCGCGGCGGCCGGCCGGTCGAGGTCGAGGTGCAGCAGGTGGAGCGGGGCACCGAGCGCGCCGCCACCGCGGAGCCTGCCATATCCGCGCCGGAGCCCCTGCCCGCGGCCCGGCGGCCCTCCCTGCAGCCGGTACGCCACGGAGCTGACCAGGTCACGGTCGACCTCACCGCGGAGGACGACACCCAGGCCCTGCCGCGCCTGGACTCCCTGGAGCGCAAGCTCAAGGACCTGGAGCAGCAGTTCGGCTAGAGCTGGCTGCTGGAGCAGTAGTTCGGCCAGTACCGGAGAAGGTGTGAGGCGCCGGGGGCTCCCGGCGCCTCAGGCGGCGGCCTCGGCGTCCAGTTCGAACCAGACCGACTTTCCCACCTCGCAGGGGCGCACGCCCCAGTCGTCGGCGAGGGACCGCACCAGGACCAGGCCTCTGCCGTTGGTGCTCTCCTCCGGTTCCGGGGCGCGCGGCCGGGGCAGCCCGCCGACGAAGTCCCGTACCTCGACCCGCAGCGCGCGCGGTCCGATCGTGGCGGTCAGGACGGCGCCTTCGTCGGTGTGGACGAGCGCGTTGGTGACGAGCTCGCTGGTGAGAAGTTCCGCGACGTCCGACCGGCCGGGCCCTCCCCAGTGCCGCAGAAGATCACGCAGGGCGCGCCGGGCCTCGGGCACCGCCCGCAGGTCCGCCCGCCCCAGCCGTCGCCTGAGCTGTGGTGCTGCCTGTCCCTTCATGTCCCCCGTCCGCGTGCTGATGTCGTTTCCCCTCCTGTTCGAACGTCTTCACGGGGAAGCCTTGCCCGTTCGGACCCTCGGCAGTCATCTCGTTTCGCGGCGGCCATGGCGCCGGTCACGGTCGCGGCACGTTGCGCAGGTTCGAGCGGGCCATCTGGAGCATGCGTCCGACCCCGCCGTCCAGCACGATCTTCGAGGCGGACAGGGCGAAGCCGGTGACCATGTCGGCGCTGATCTTCGGCGGGATGGACAGGGCGTTGGGGTCGGTGACGATGTCGACGAGGGCCGGCCCCTTGTGCTTGAACGCGGCCTTCAGCGCCCCGGCCAGCTCCTTGGGCTTCTCCACCCGCACCCCGAAGGCACCACAGGCCTCGGCGACGGCGGCGAAGTCGGGGTTGACGTTGGCCACGCCGTGCGAGGGCAGGCCCGCGACCAGCATCTCCAACTCGACCATGCCGAGCGAGGAGTTGTTGAAGAGGACGACCTTCACCGGCAGGTCGTGCTGGACGAGGGTGAGGAAGTCGCCCATCAGCATGGTGAACCCGCCGTCGCCGGACATCGAGACGACCTGCCGGCGCCGGTCGGTGAACTGGGCGCCGATCGCCATCGGCAGCGCGTTCGCCATCGAGCCGTGCGAGAAGGAACCGATGACGCGCCGGCGGCCGTTGGGTGAGATGTAGCGGGCGGCCCAGACATTGCACATGCCGGTGTCGACGGTGAACACCGCGTCGTCGTCGGCCATCTCGTCGAGCACGGCGGCGACGTACTCGGGATGGATCGGGACGTGCTTGTCGACCTTGCGGGTGTACGCCTTGACGACGCCCTCCAGCGCGTCCGCGTGCTTCTTCAGCATCCGGTCGAGGAAGCGGCGGCTCTTCTTCTCCTTCACCCGCGGGATCAGGCAGCGCAGGGTCTCCTTCGCGTCGCCCCACACCGCGAGGTCCAGCTTGGAGCGGCGGCCGAGGTGCTCGGGCCGGACGTCGATCTGGGCGATCTTCACGTCGTCGGGCAGGAAGGCGTTGTACGGGAAGTCCGTGCCGAGCAGGATCAGCAGGTCGCACTCGTGGGTGGCCTCGTAGGCGGCGCCGTAGCCGAGCAGGCCGCTCATGCCCACGTCGTACGGATTGTCGTACTGGATCCACTCCTTGCCGCGCAGGGCGTGCCCCACCGGCGACTTGATCCGCCCGGCGAACTCCATCACCTCGGCGTGCGCGCCCGCCGTGCCGGCGCCGCAGAACAGGGTGACCCTGTCGGCGTCGTCGATCATCCGTACCAGCCGGTCGATCTCCTCGTCGCCGGGGCGGACGGTCGGCCGGGAGGTGACGAGCGCCGTCTCGGCGGCCTTCTCCGGCGCCGGCTCGTCCGCGATGTCGCCGGGCAGGGAGACGACGCTGACGCCGCCCTGGCCGACGGCGTGCTGGATGGCGGTCTGGAGCAGCCTCGGCATCTGCTTCGGGCTGGAGATCAGCTCGCTGTAGTGGCTGCACTCGCGGAAGAGCCGGTCGGGGTGGGTCTCCTGGAAGAAGCCGAGGCCGATCTCGCTGGAGGGGATCTGCGAGGCGAGGGCGAGGACGGGCGCCATCGAGCGGTGGGCGTCGTAGAGGCCGTTGATGAGGTGGAGGTTGCCGGGGCCGCAGGAGCCCGCGCACGCGGTCAGCTTCCCGGTGATCTGGGCCTCCGCCCCGGCGGCGAAGGCGGCGGTCTCCTCGTGCCGTACGTGCACCCACTCGATGCCCGAGTGGCGGCGCACGGCGTCCACGACCGGGTTGAGGCTGTCGCCGACGACTCCGTAGAGGCGTACGACTCCGGCGCGGGTGAGGATGTCGACGAACTGTTCCGCGACGTTCTGTTTGGCCATGGCTCCAGCTATGGCACAGCGGACGCCGTCACGCCTCCCAGACGGCGGCGGCCGTACGGTCGTCGGCGTAGCCCTTGACCCGGACACGGCTGTCGGTGAGGAACTCCGCGAGACCGGGCGGGGTGCGGCCGGCCCATCGCCGCGCGAGGAGTTCACCCAGCTCGGGCTCGCTCAGCAGAGGTTCGGCGAGGCCCGTGGTGCACATCAGCAGCACATCACCCGGGCGGGCTATGGAGGCCCGGAAGCGGAAGGGCTCGCGGGTCGGCTCGGCGGGCGGTCCGTCGTACGGTCCGGGCGGTGTGGTGATGCCCAGGTCCATGGTGAGCCGGTCGCCCTCGGGCGTCTCGTCCGGCCCCGCGCCCGGCCTCGCTCGCGGCGCCGAGCCGAACCCGAGGACGGGCTCACCGGCCACGTCGCCGACACCCGGTTCCATGTCCTGCCAGGCGCCGTCCCGCAGCCGGAGCAGTCCGCCCGCGCCGGCGCCGAAGAAGACCCGCGTACGGCACTCGGGGTCGGCGGGCAGCAGCAGACAGCGCAGGGTGGCCGCGTACTCGTCGGGGGCCAGGCCCTGCTCGGCGGCGCCGGCCCGGAGCCTGCCGAGGCTGCGGTCGGTGAGGCGGTGCAGTCCGGACTTCAGCTCGCCGCGCCGGGCGGCCCGCAGGTCCTCGGCGAGCCGGGCGTGGCTGCGGCCCACGGCCCGGCCGATCCACTGGCACACCTCGGCGGCGGCGCGGTGCGCCCCTGCGGTCGCGCGGGCGCCGGTCGCCATCGCCACCAGGACCAGTGCCTGCTCCCCCGCGCCGAACCGCGCGACGAGCAGCGCGTCGCGGCGCGGTTCACCCCGGTACCGCGCGGAGTCCCCCCGTACGGAGACGGCCCGCAGCGTGCAGGTCCCGTACCGGGCACCGTCCAGCACCGTGTCCGCCACCAGCCCGTCGAGCCCGTCGGGGTCCGCCGACGGCAGCGCGGTGGGCTCGGCGTCGTAGGTGGGCGGCCCGGAGCCGACATAGTCACACGCGGCCGACGAGACCTCGCCGGTACCGTCCCGGAACGGCGCGGGCAGGGGCGCCGGGGGTTGTGAGGGGAGGAACGGCGGCGGGAGCGGGGGCAGGCCGGGGGTGGCCCGAGGTGGGGGCGGCAGGTTCGTGGCGGGGGGTTCGGTGAGGTCGGCGGGACCGGTCCCCGAGGTGGTACGTCCGCGCGGCGCGCGACCGACGACCGGCGGCGCATCGCCGGTGCCCGGCGCGCGGTCGGCACCCGGGGCGTCATCGGGGCGGGGCATGTCGTCGGCGGTTGGTGGGCCTGCCGTACCCGCGGTGCGGGGGCCGGGGATGTCCGGTGGCTCGGCGGCTGCCCACCAGGGGGGCCGGTCGGCGGCCGGAGAGGGGCTCCGCTCGGCGGAAGGGTACGGCGCCGCAGGCGGGGTCCGGTCTCCCGCGGGCCGGGGCCGGTCTCCCGCGGGCCGGGGCCCGTCTCCCGCGGGCCGGGACCCGTCTCCCGCGGGCCGGGACCCGTCTCCCGCGGGCCGGGACCCGTCTCCCGCGGGCCGGAGCCCGTCTCCCGCGGGCCGGAGCCCGTCTCCCGCGGGCCGGGACCCGTCTCCCGCGGGCCGGGGCCGGTCGCCCCCGCCCGGGGTCCGGTCTGCCGCCGTCGGGTCCGTGGTGCCGTGGTCCGGGCGGCGGCCCACCGTCCCCGCCGCCGAGGCGAACCGGTCGTCCAGGGAATCGGGCGCGGCCGTGGGGCCGGTGTCGCCGGTGGAGTCGTCGTACAGCTGCCCCCACCAGTCGTCGTCACGACCGGTGGGTGTTCCCCCCTGCTGACTCATGCTCCTGATTGTCCACCGACGGAGCCGTATGAAAACGGGGCATCCGGAAATTCCGGCGGACCCGCACCGCGCCGGACGGCGTGTCGGGGGACGCTTCGAACACGTGTCGCGAGGTGGGGGTGGCCGAGCGGTCCCACCCCCCACGGGAGAACCGCTCGGCGACGCCACCTTGGCAGAGTGACCGGCGGTACGGCGATGATGTCCGGAGGCGGGTTTGCGCCGTGGCCGTTTTCCGCCACGGACGGCTCCGCACGTTGTGGTGGTGAGGTTGGTTCTCGGGGAGGGACGACGCCTGATGCTGGGAGTGCTGGGGCTGGAGAACACGCACGAGTCGGCGTACCGGGCACTGGTGTCCCTGGGCGCGGCCGACGTGCCCGATCTGGCCCGGCGGCTGGCGCTCGGCGAGCGGGACACGGAGCACGCGCTGCGCCGGCTGGAACAGAACGGGCTCGCGGCCCAGTCGTCGGCCCGGCCCGGCCGCTGGGTCGCCGCGCCGCCGGGGGTGGCGCTGGGCGCGCTGCTCACCCAGCAGCGGCACGAGCTGGAGAAGGCGGAGCTGGCGGCGGCGCTGCTGGCCGAGGAGTACCGGGCGGCGGCGGCCGAGCCCGCGGTGCACGACCTGGTGGAGGTGGTGACCGGCGCCTCCGCGGTCGCCCAGCGCTTCCTCCAGCTCCAGCTGGGGGCGAGCGACGAGGTGTGCGCGCTGGTCACCGGCAACCCCGTCGCCGTCACCGGCATGGAGAACGACGCGGAGGAGCAGGCGGCCGGACGCGGGGTCGGGTACCGGGTGGTGGTCGAGCGGTCGGTACTGGACCTGCCCACCGGCATCACCGAGCTGACCGCCGCGCTGGGCCGCGACGAGCAGGTGCGGGTGGTGGACCGGGTGCCGACCAAGCTGGTGATCGCCGACCGGGCCCTGGCCCTGGTACCGCTCACGGCGCACTCCTCGGAGCCGGCCGCGCTGGTCGTGCACGCCAGCGGCCTGCTGGAACTGCTGTCGGGCCTCTTCGAGTCGGTGTGGCGGGACGCGCTGCCGTTGCGGCTCGGCGCCACCGGCGTGAGCGAGCACGGCCCGGACGGGCCCGACGCCACCGACCTGGAGATCCTCTCCCTGCTGCTGGCCGGCCTGACCGACGCGAGCGTCGCCAAGCAGCTCGACCTGGGGCTGCGGACCGTACAGCGGCGGGTGAAGCGCCTGATGGAGCTGACGGGGGTCACGACCCGGCTGCAACTGGGCTGGCACGCGTACGAGCGGGACTGGGTGGCCCGGAAACGCTGAACCGGCCCCCGGCCCCCGGCCCCCGGCCACCGGCCACCGGCCACCGGCCGCCGCCACCCGCTCCGCCCGACATCTGCGGACCGCGCCCGGCTGCTGCACCCTGGACAGATGGGAGCGTGGGACCTCCTGCTGTCCGGCCTGGTGATCCTGCTCGGGCTGTGCGGAGTACTGCTCCCCGGCATGCCCGGATCGTGGCTGGTGTGGGCCGGGGTCCTGTGGTGGGCGCTGAAGGATCCGCAGCCCCTCTCGTGGGCCGTGTTCGTCGGCGCCACGGTCGTGCTGCTCCTGTCCCTGGCGGTGCGCTGGACGCTGCCGCCCCGGCGGCTGGGCCGGGACGACGCCGGCCGCCGGGTCACGGCGTACGCGGGGGCGGGCGCGTTCCTCGGCTTCGTCCTGGTCCCGGTGCTCGGCGCGATACCCGGGTTCATGGGCGGCATCTACCTCGCCGAACGGCTGCGGCTCGGCCGGCACGGCGAGGCGATGGCGGCCCTGCGGACCGCGATGCGCTCGGGCGGCGCCGGTGTGCTGACGGAACTGTTCGCCTGCCTGCTGATCACCGGGGCGTGGCTGGGCGCGGTACTGGCGGGCTAGCGGGCCGGCGCAATGCCCTCCAGGGTGAGCAGCCGCGTCTTGCGTTCCAGGCCGCCCGCGTAGCCCGTCAGGGAGCCGTCGGAGCCGATCACCCGGTGGCAGGGGCGCAGGATCAGCAGCGGGTTGGCGCCGATCGCGCCGCCGACGGCGCGTACCGCGGGCCGGGAGGCCCCGATGCGCGCGGCGATCTCGCCGTACGTGGTGGTCACCCCGTAGGGCACGTCGTCCAGGGCGGCCCACACGCGCTCCCGGAAGGCGGTGCCCTCGGCGCGCAGCGGCAGCCGGAACTCCTTCAGCTCCCCGGCGAAGTAGGCGGCGAGCTGCTCCTCGGCCGCGCGGAACGGCCCGGCGTCGTGCCGCCAGCCCTCCTGGACGCTCCGGCCGCCCTTCTGTCCGGGCACGGAGAGGGAGGTGAGCGCGCCGTCCGGTCCCGCGGTGAGGAGCAGTGTGCCGACGGGGCTGTCCGTCTCGGTCCAGTACGTCGTGGTCATGGTGGTCGTCGCAACCATCGTGGTGGTCGTGGTCATGGTGGTCGTCGTAGTCATCAGTGCTCCCATTCTCCCGCTGCGCGCAGGTGGTTCAGGGCGTACGAGCGCCAGGGGCGCCAGGTGTCGGGGACGGGGTGGTCCGGCGGTGCGACGTCCGGGTCGCCGAGGGCGCGGGTGCGGACCACGGTGGCCGTAAGGGCGTCCACGCCGGGCACGGCGAGCAGCGCGTGCTCGGCGGCGTCCCGGTCGGCGCCCGGGTCCAGGCGTACGGCGCCGTCGGCGAGTGCGGCGGCGAGCGCGCCCGGGGTGCCGTCCGGCTCGGCCCCGGCGAGGGCGGCCGGTTCGGGGAAGAGGTGGGTGAGGGCTCCGCAGGGGGCGTCCAGCGTCTTGCCGTAGCGCTGGACCAGCCGCTCGGCCTCCGTCCGTCCGACCAGGGCCCGTACGGCGAGTTCGTCGGGGTCGGCGGCGCCCGGTGAGCGGAGCCCCGGGCGGGCGGCGACCAGTGGGGCGAGCCGGGGGTCGGCGCCGAGCCGCTCGTCCACGGCGTACGGGTCGGCGTCGAGGTCGAACAGCCGCCGCAGCCGCTGTACGGACGTGGTCAGGTCGCGGAGGTCGGTCAGGTGGAGGCGGGCGTCGAGCCAGCCGCCGCCGCCCGTCCCGGGCAGGCCCGGCCGTTCGTCGACGGCGACGATCCCGGTGCCGTACGGCAGGCGCAGGGTGCGCCGGTAGACGCGGCGGCCGGGCACACCGCTCACCTCCTCGACTCCCGCGACGGCCTCCCGCTGGAGCAGGTCGAAGACGGGGCCGGCCTGGTAGGGGCCCCGGTGGGCGAGCCGCAGTGGGATGCCGGCGGAGGGGGTGGCCGTGCGCCGGGAGGCCGCCCGGTCCCGTGCGGGGGCGGTGGCGCGCAATCCGCTCGGGGTGGCCGCGTACACGGCCCGGATCGTGTCGTTGAACTGCCGCACGCTGGCGAACCCCGACGCGAACGCGATCTCCGTGACCGGCAGGCCGGTGGTCTGCAGCAGGACACGCGCGGTATGCGCCCGCTGGGCGCGGGCCAGGGCCACCGGTCCGGCGCCCAGCTCGGCGGTGAGCTGCCGCTGCACCTGGCGGGCGCTGTAGCCGAGCCGGCCGGCGAGTCCGGCGACGCCCTCGCGGTCGACGACGCCGTCCCCGATCAGCCGCATGGCCCGGCCGACGACGTCGGCGCGGACGTTCCAGTCCGCCGAGCCCGGCACGGCGTCCGGACGGCACCGCCGGCAGGCCCGGAACCCCGAGCCCTGCGCGGCGGCGGCCGTCGCGAAGAACCGCACGTTGCGCCGCTTCGGCGTGACCGCCGGGCAGCTGGGCCGGCAGTAGATGCCGGTCGTCTCGACGGCGAAGAAGAACGCGCCGTCGAACCGGCCGTCCCGGCTGCGCACGGCCTCGTACCTGCCGTCGTCGTGCGTCACGTGCGTCAGGTGCTCCGCGGTCTTCGTCCCGTTCCTCATCACGCCCTCCAGTCTCCGCCAGACCGGAGGACCGGGCTGGCGGAAATCGGACATGGCGTTGACGGGGCGGTGGCGGACGGTGGCGGGCTGTGGCGGCTACCGCACGCGGCCCCGCTTCGCTTCCATCGCCGCCTTGCCGATGGCGCCCCGGCGCTTCCATTCCTTGCGGATCTCGGCGCGCACCCGGGCGTCGGTCTTGGCGACGATGCGCTGGTTCTCCCGCATGAGCTTGCGGTAGCTCTCCAGCCGCCGCTGGGGCAGCTCGCCGGTGTCCAGGGCGGCCAGGACGGCGCAGCCCGGCTCGCTCTCGTGGGCGCAGTCGTGGAACCGGCAGTCCCGGCCCAGTTCCTCGATCTCGGCGAACACCTGGCCGACCCCGCTGCTCGCGTCCCAGAGCCCGACGCCCCGCAGCCCGGGGGTGTCGATCAGCACTCCCCCGCCGGGCATGACGAGGAGATTGCGGGTGGTGGTGGTGTGCCGGCCCTTGCCGTCGACGTCCCGGATGGCCTGGACGTCCATGACGTCCTCGCCGAGCAGTGCGTTGGCGAGGGTGGACTTGCCCGCGCCGGACTGTCCGAGCAGCACCGCCGTACCGCCTGCGACGACGGCGGCGAGGACGTCGAGTCCCTCCCCCTGTTCGGCGCTGACGGACAGCACCGGCACGCCGGGGGCGGTGGTCTCCACGTCCTGGACGAGGTGGCCCAGGGTCACCGGGTCGGGGACGAGATCGGCCTTGGTGAGCACGACCAGGGGCTGCGCCCCGGACTCCCAGGCGAGCGCGAGGAAGCGTTCGATCCGGGCGAGGTCCAGCTCTGCCGCGAGCGACACGGCGACGATCGCGTGGTCGACGTTGGCCGCGAGGATCTGCCCCTCGGACCGCTTGGAGGAGGTGGAGCGCACGAAGGCCGTACGGCGCGGCAGATACGTCCGTACGTAGCGCGGGTTGCCGTCCGGTTCGACGGCGACCCAGTCGCCGGTGCAGACGACGCGCAGCGGGTCGTGCGGGGTGACGAAGGCGGTGTCGGCCCGCAGGACTCCGTCGGCGGTGACGACGTCGCACTGTCCGCGGTCGACCCGGATCACGCGGCCGGGCAGCAGTCCCTCGGCGGCGTACGGGATGAACGCGTCGGCCCAGTCCTCGTCCCAGCCGTGGGGAGTCAGGACGGAGTGAGCGGTGAAGACGGAGGAGGAAGAGGTGGACGGGATGGAAGACGTGGAAGACAAAGGGTGACCCTTCGGGGCGCGGCCCCGGCGGAAGGACTCAGGTGGGCTGAGGTCAGCCGGTGGCCACGGAGGTGGACTTGATGGATTCCTGGATGCGGGCAGCGCCCTTCGCAAAGACAGCCATCGGTCGACACCTCCTCATCACACGTCGGGCCGCTTCCGGTGGACCGGACGGCCTGCTTCGAACGAGTCCGAGCATAGGACCGGCCCGGCCTCCGGCACCACCCAATTGGCCGCGGGCCGTTTCCGGTCGCGTCCTGCCCCCTGCCCCCTGCCCCCTGCCGCCTCAGTCGGTGATCGACGCGCGGAAGCGGTACCGGTCGCCCCGGTAGATCGCGACCGTCAGCTCCAGCGGGCGGGCCTCCTGGTTGTACGCCAGCTGGGTGGCCACCAGCACGGGGGTGACGTCGGCGATCTCCAGCAACTCCCGCTCCTCGGTGGTCGGCTGACGGGCCTCGACCGAATAGTCGGCGACGCGGGGGAACTGCCCCGGGTTCGCCGTGCGCAGCGTGGCGTACAGCGAGGCCCTGCCGAAGTCGGTCCCGGCCAGCCGCGGGCACAGTGCGAGGGGCAGCCTGTTGTGCTCCACGACGACGACCAGGTCGTCGAGGTAGCGCAGGCGCCGCATCTCGAAGAGGGCCGCGCCCGGAGCGATACGCAGCTCCTCGGCCTCCTGGACCGCCGCCGGGCGTACCGCCGAGTCCAGGACCCTGGTGCGGACGGACAGTCCATGGCGCAGCGCGTAGTCGGCGAAGCCCTGCACGGAGCGGCCCGCCGGGGCTCCCGGTGCCGCCGGTGCCGCCGGTGCCGCCGCGTGCGGGCCGACCGGCCCGGCCGAGGCGCCCTCGGCACCTGCACCTGCACCTGCACCAGAGCCGGCTCCGGCTCCGGCTCCGGTGAGGAACCACCCCCTGGCCGGCGACGACTCGATCACTCCGCGAGCCGCGAGATCCCCCAGGGCGGAGCGCATCGTGACGCGCGAGACGGCGTAGCGAGAGGCCAGGTCACGTTCCGAGGGGAGCCGGTCGCCGCCCCGGGCGCCCCCGGCGGTGATGTCGTCCATCAGGCGCGCGGCGACCTGCGCGTACAGCGGGAGGGCGTCGGCGTCGAGAAGGCCGCGCGGGAGCGGCGACTCAGTAGGCATACCAGTAGCATACCAGATGCTTGGATTGACGCTCAGCATTAAGACCAGTATGGTCGCCGGTATCCCGAGGGGTCGGCCCTTACCCCGCCTCGCCCCCTACTTCGCACGGATTCACCTGCACAGAACCGGAGACAGCATGCCGAGCCCCTGGGACCAACTGGTACGAGACCAGAAGGCCGGGACGCCGTCGGGAATCGCGTCGGTCTGCTCCGCCCACCCTCTGGTCATCGAGGCGGCGGTCCGGCAGGCGCGGGCCACCGGGCGCACCCTGCTCGTCGAGGCCACGTCCAACCAGGTGGACCAGGACGGCGGATACACCGGCATGCGCCCGGCCGACTTCCGCGACCTGGTGCACGGGATCGCCGCGGAGCACGGTCTCGGGGCGGACCGGATCGTGCTGGGCGGCGACCACCTCGGCCCCAACCGCTGGCGTTCCCGGCCCCCGGAGGAGGCCATGCGCAAGGCCGAGGTGCTCGTCGCCTCGTACGTCGAGGCGGGCTTCACCAAGATCCACCTGGACTGCAGCTTCTCCTGCGCGGGCGACCCGGTGCCGCTCACCGACGGCCTGGTCGCCGAGCGCGCGGTACGGCTCATCCGCGTGGCCGAGCGCACCGCCGGGCCGCGGGCGCCCGGGCTCCGGTACGTCATCGGCACCGAGGTACCGGTCCCCGGCGGCGCCCATGAGTCCCTGCACGAGGTACGGCCCACCGCGGCACCGGCCGCCGAGGCGACACTGGAGCGGCACCGCTCCGCCTTCGCCGAGGCGGGCCTCGCCGACTTCTGGCCCAGGGTGCTGGCCCTCGTCGTCCAGCCCGGCGTGGAGTTCGACCACCACCGGGTGTTCGGGTACCGGCGCGACGCGACCGCGCGGCTGCGCCGGGTGCTGGACGGCGAGGACAACATGGTCTTCGAGGCGCACTCGACCGACTACCAGTCGCCCGCCGCCCTCGGTGAACTCGTGGCCGACCGCTGGGCCGTCCTCAAGGTCGGCCCGGGCCTGACGTTCGCCCTGCGTGAGGCGCTGTTCGCGCTGGCGGCGATCGAGGACGAGCTGGTCGACCCGGCCCGCGCGTCCCGGCTGACGGACGTCGTCGAACGCCGCATGCTGGAGCGGCCGCACTGGTGGGAGGCGTACTACGGAGGCGACTCGCGTGAGCGGTACGTGGCCCGCCGCTACAGCTTCAGCGACCGGATCCGGTACTACTGGGCCGATTCCGAGATCACGGCGGCGCGGTCCGCGCTCTTCGACAACCTCGACACCGTCGGCATCCCGCTGCCCCTCCTCTCCGCCCACCTGCCCGAACAGTACCGGCGGGTCCGCGCGGGCGAGCTCGCGCCGACGCCGCGCGAGCTGACCATCGACCGGGTCCGTGACGTCCTGCGCGTCTACGACCGGGCCTGCACCCCCCTGATCAAGGAGTCCGCGTGACCGCCCCCCTCAGCCCAGCCCCCGTCACCGTCCCCGGCGCGGAGCACACCCACCGGGAGATCGCCCAGCAGCCCGAACTGTGGCGACGGGTCGACCGGACCGTCACCGAGGACCGGCCACGGCTCGACGCCTTCCTCGCCCCCCTGCTGGCCGATCCCCGCCTGCGCATCGTGCTGACGGGCGCCGGCACCTCCGCGTACGCCGGGGAGATCCTGCGGGCGGCGCTGGCGGCGCGCACCGGGCGGCGGGTGGACGCGATCGCGACGACCGACATCGTCGCCGACCCGCACGGCTGCTTCGAAGCGGATCTGCCCACCCTCCTGGTCTCCTTCGCGCGTTCCGGCAACAGTCCGGAGAGCACGGCGGCCGCGGCGCATGCCACGGCGCTGCTGGGCACGTGCGCCCACCTGGTCGTGACCTGCAACGCGGACGGCGACCTGGCCCGTTCGCACCGGGACCGGGCCGACTCGCACGTGCTGCTGATGCCCCCGGAGGCGGAGGACCGGGGGTTCGCCATGACCTCCAGCCTGACCTGCATGCTCCTGGCCGTCATGCTCGCCTTCGGGCAGCGGCCCGCGGGCGGTGTCGCGCGGCTCGCCGCAGCGGCGCAGGCCGTCGTCGACGACGAACTGGGCGCCCGGATCGACGCGTTCGCGGCCGGCGCGCCGGACCGGGTGGTCTACCTCGGCAGCGGCGCCCTGAAGGCCCTCGCCGGGGAGTCGGCGCTCAAGCTCCTGGAACTGACCGGCGGCGCGGTGGTGTCCTGGGCGGACTCCTCGCTCGGGTTCCGGCACGGCCCCAAGGCGTTCCTCACCGACCGCACCTCGGTCGTCGTGTACGTGTCCAACGACCCGTACACGCGCCGGTACGACCTGGACATCCTGGCCGAGATGCGGGCCGCCCTGCCCGACGGTCGCGTGGTCGCCGTGGCCGGACGCCCCGACGGACTGCCCGCGGACGACCGCACCTGGCTGCTGCCCGGGACGGCCGACGCCGACGACGCGGCGCTCGCGCTGCCCGCCGTGGTGTGCGCGCAGCGCGTCGCCCTGCGCGCCTCCCTCGACCGCGGCATCCGCCCCGACAATCCCTTCCCGGACGGCGAGGTCAACCGCGTCGTACAGGGCGTCACCGTGTACCCCCTGCCCGGGAACTGACAGCGGCCACCGGCCGGAGTGAGTCCGGCCGGACTTGGAGACCTGGAGAGGAGGGGCAGCATGGTCCCCGCACAGGACGCCGTACGCCCCGCACGAGAGGCTGTGAGCCCCGCACGGGAGGGGGTGCACCCCGCGCCGGACACCGTGTTCCTCGGTGTGGACGGTGGGGGCACCAAGACCGCCTTCTGCCTGGTCGACGCCGTTGGATCGGTACGCGCCAGGGCCACCGGTCCGGGCACCTCCCCCTCCGACGAGGCCGGGGACGACGGGTCGTACGGCACCCTCCCGGTACTCGCCGACGGGGTGGCACGGGTGTGTGCCGACGCCGGTGTCACCGTGGCGGACATCGCCCACGCCTTCTTCGGCCTGCCCGCCCACGGGGAGTCGCCCGCCCTGACGGCGGCTCTCGACGCGCTGCCCCGTCGCCTCCTCGGACACGACCGGTACGCCGTCGGCAACGACATGGTCTGCGGCTGGGCGGGCTCGCTCGGTCTGGCCGCCGGCATCAACGTGATCAGCGGCACCGGTTCCATGGCCTACGGCGAGCGGGCCGGCGTGTCGGCACGCACCGGCGGCTGGGGCGAGCTGTTCGGCGACGAGGGCTCCGCCCACTGGATCGCCGTGCGGGGGCTCAACGCCTTCACCCGCATGAGCGACGGACGGCTCGCCCCCGGGCCGCTGGCCGGCGTCCTGCGCCGCCATCTGGGACTCGGCTCGGACCTCGACGTGGTGGGCAGGGTGCTGTACGGGGGGCTCGGCCGGGACGGCGTCGCGGCCCTCGGCCGCCGCGTCACCGAGGCCGCGGAGCTGGGCGACTCCGTCGCCGTCTCGATCCTCGACCGGGCGGGCCGGGAACTCGCGCTGCTGGCCGACGCCGCCCGGCGACGGCTCGGCTTCGCCGCCGCCGAGCCGGTTCCCGTCTCGTACTCGGGCGGAGTCTTCGCGGCCCGGCCGGTGGCCGACGCCTTCCGGGCCGAACTCGGCCGGCTGGACGCGCGTTTCGACGTACGCCCTCCCCTGTACGAACCCGTGATCGGAGCCGCGCTGTACGCGGCGTCGCTGGCGGGCACGCCGCTGGATGAGGCCGCTCGCACGGCTCTCCGGTCACGGGACAGCCCCCCGGCGCCGTAGCACTCGGCCGACCGCCCATCCCGCGGCTTCACTCCGCGGCTCCCACGCCCCCTTCACCCGCCACCTCCGTACGGGCCCGCCCGCCGAAAGGAACCCCCTGATGTCCGACACCCGCGTGCTTGTCCTGATCGGCGCGGGCAGCGCCGTCTTCACCCGCGGTCTGCTCGCCGACCTGATCACCGCGGACGATCTCGGGTCCTGGGAGATCCGCCTGGTCGACGTCAACGAGGAGGCGCTGGGCGTGGCCGCGCGGCTCGCCCGGCGCATGGTCGAGGCCCGGGAGGCGGAGAGCCGGATCACCGTCCGGGCCTCGACCGACCGGCGCACCGAACTGCCCGGCGCCGACTACGTGGTGACCTGCGTGGGCGTGGGCGGGCGCCCCGCATGGCAGCGGGACCACGAGATCTGCCAGGAGCACGGCGTCCACCAGCCGGTCGGCGACTCGGTGATGCCCGGCGGCATCTCCCGGCTGCTGCGCACCGTCCCGGTGATGGTGAACGTCGCCCGTGACATCGCCGACCTCGCGCCCGACGCCTTCTTCTTCAACTACAGCAACCCGATGACGGCCAACGTGCAGGCCATGACGCGCTACGCCGGTGCCCGGCCGGTCGGCCTGTGTCACGGCATGCACCACGTGCAGCGGGAGCTGGCCGCCTTCGCGGGGCTGCCGTTCGAGGAGACCTCGACCCTGTACGCCGGCATCAACCACCTCACCTTCATCTACGACTTCCGCCACAACGGCCGGGACGCCTGGCCGGTGGTGCGCGCCCGGATGGAAAGGGAACTGGCCGAACCCGCCGACCCGGCGGACATCGGAGCCATCTGGGAGAACGGCAAAGCCTGGCACAACCCGTTCTCCTGGGAGATCTTCCGCCGCTACGGCGCCTACCCGGCCGCCAACGACCGGCACGTGGTCGAGTTCTTCCCCGAGCGCTGGGCGGGCGGCGACTACTACGGCAAGAAGCTCGGCGTCGACGCGTTCTCCGTCCCCGAGATCCTCCAGTGGGGCGAGGACCGCTATCAGGGCATGCGCGCGCAGGCCGAGGACGACGCGCCGCTGGACGCCGCCTCGTTCGAGAACTCCACCGGTGAGCAGGAGCAGCTGATCGCGATCATCCGGTCGATCACCTTCGACCGGCGCGAGATGTTCTCCGTCAACGTGCCCAACCGCGGTTCGGTGCCGGGGCTGCCCGACGAGGCGGCGCTGGAGATCCCGGCGGTCGCCACGGCCCGCGGGCTGCGCCCCGTGTCGGTCCCCGACCTCTCGGCGCCGCTCACCTCGATCCTGGCCCGCCGGCTGACCTCGGTGGAACTGGCGACGGAGGCCGCCATGAAGGGCGACCGCGGTCTGGTGGTCGAGGCGATGATCGCCGACGGCGCGGTCACCGACCCGGACGCGGCCGTGGCCCTCACGGACGCGCTGCTCGACGCCCAGCGGGCCCATCTCCCCCAGTTCGCCTGACCGATCCCCGCCGCGGGCCCCCCGTATCCCCCTTGCTGCTTGTTGGAGACCACGTGAAGATCAGCCGTATCCGCCACCAGGGCCGGGTGTTCGCCGCCCGCGTCGAGGGCGACACCGCTTACCCGGTCGTCGCGGAGGACGACCGCTTCATGGCCGACGCCGTCCGCGACCTGATCGCCGACGGCACCGCGCACGACGTGCTGTCCGCGGACGTGCCCGGCGTGCCGCTCGCCGACGTCGAGGTGCTGAGCCCGCTCGCCGCCCCGCAGAAGATCGTCTGCATCGGCCTCAACTACGCCGACCACATCCGCGAGACCGGACTGGAGACCCCGAAGGTCCCCCTCGCCTTCGTGAAGACCGCCCACTGCCTCACCGGACCGACGGCGGACGTGCGCGTGCCCCGGGGTGCGAGCGAGCAGTTGGACTGGGAGGCCGAGCTGGCCGTGGTCATCGGGCGGACCGCCCGCGACGTGAGCGTCGAGCGGGCCATGGAGCACGTCTTCGGCTACACCGTCGCCAACGACGTGTCGGCGCGTGACGCCCAGTTCTCGGACGGACAGTGGTTCCGGGGCAAGAACTTCGACGACTTCTGCCCGCTCGGGCCGTGGCTGGTCAGCGCCGACGACATCCCCGACCCGCAGGCGCTGGCGATCTCCGCCAAGGTCAACGGCGCCACCGTCCAGGACAGTTCGACCAAGGAGATGATCTTCGGGGTCGCCGAGACCATCGCGTACCTGTCCCGCTACATGACGCTCCACCCGGGCGACGTCATCGCCACCGGCACCCCGCACGGCGTCGGCATGGGCCGCAGCCCGCAGCTGTGGCTGGCGGACGGCGACGTCGTGGAGGTCGAGGTGGAGCACGTGGGCCGGCTCCGCAACACGGTGCGCCTCACCGGCTGACCCCTGCCCCGCCCCGCTTCCCACCGCCCCGCCACCAGCAGGAGGACCGCGATGAACATCGCCGACGACCCCGACCGCGCCCCGGCCCGCTCGCACCTGTACGCGATGGGCCTGACCGACGACGACATGCGCCGGCCCACGGTGGGCATCGCGTCCACGTGGACGGGCACGATGCCCTGTAACCTCACCCACCGCGACCTCGCCCGGCACGTGGCCACCGGTGTCCGCAGGGCCGGCGGCACGCCCATGGAGTTCAACACCGTCGCCGTGTCCGACAACCTGACCATGGGCACGCCGGGCATGCGGGCGTCGCTGGTCAGCCGGGAGGTCATCGCGGACTCCGTCGAGCTGATGGGCCGCGCGCACGCCTTCGACGCGCTGGTCTGCATCGTCGGCTGCGACAAGACCGTGCCGGCCGCCATGATGGCGATGGCCCGCCTGGACATCCCCGCGGTCCTCCTCTACAGCGGCAGCATGATGCCGGGCCGCTGGCGCGACCGCGACGTGACCATCCAGGACATGTGGGAGGCCCTCGGCGAGCGCGCGGTGGGCCGGCTCGACCAGGAGGACGTGGACGACCTGGCCCGCAACGCCTGTCCGGGGGCGGGCACGTGCGCGGCCCAGTACACCGCCAACACCATGGGCGCGGTGGCCGACTTCATGGGCCTGGCGCCCTTCGGGGTCGGTGACATCCCCGCCGTCGCCGTGGAGAAGCAGGCCGCCGCCGAGCGCGTGGGCGAGGTCGCCCTGGACGTCTTCGCCCGGGACGTGCGGCCGTCGCACATCCTGACGCGGGACGCCCTGCACAACGCCATCGTGTCGGTCGCCGCGATGGGCGGCTCCACCAACGCGGTGCTCCACCTGCTGGCGGTGGCCCGCGAGGCGGGTCTCGACCTGGCGATCGACGAGATCGGCGCGATCTGCCGCCAGGTCCCCATCGTCACCGGCCTCAAGCCCTCCGGGCCGCACACCGCGGTCGACCTGTGGCGGGCGGGCGGCACCTCGCTGGTGGCGTCCCGGCTGCGGGACGCGGGGCTGCTGCGCGAGAACGCGACCCTCGTCGACGGCCGCTCCTTCGCCGACGTCGCCGCCGACGCCGAGGAGACGCCGGGTCAGGACGTGGTGGCGAGCGTGGCCGAGCCGGTGAAGGGGCCGGGCGCCCTCGCCGTACTGCGCGGTTCACTCGCGCCCGACGGCTGCGTGCTCAAGCTGGGCGGCCGGGCGGACTTCCGGCGCGAGGGTCCGGCCCGGGTCTTCGACTCGGAGGAGGAGTGCTTCGAGGCCATCCAGGGCGGGCACGTGCGGGCCGGTGACGTCGTCATCGTCCGGTACGAGGGTCCGGCCGGGGGCCCCGGCATGCGGGAGATGCTGTCCATCACCGGCGCGCTGGTGGGCCAGGGACTCGGCGACTCCGTCGCGCTCGTCACGGACGGCCGTTTCAGCGGCGTCTCGCACGGCCTGGTCATCGGCCACGTCGCCCCCGAGGCGTATCAGGGCGGGCCCATCGCCCTGGTCCGGGACGGCGACACCGTGGCCGTCGACTCGGCCGCCGAGACCCTCGACCTCCTCGTCGACGCCGGGGAACTGGAACGCCGCCGCACCGCCTGGACCCGCCCGGAGCGCCTCGCGGAACGGGGCGTGTTCAGCAAGTACGTCGCCACGGTGGGCTCCGCCTCGGACGGCGCGGTCACCGTCTGACCGACCCCACGACAACGCGACAGCCCGGGCCACGCGCCCGGGCTGTCGCGTTTCCCCGCCGGGATGACGCGCCCGGGGCGGCCCCTGCGCCGGTGAGCGCCGACACCGGCCGCCGGTGAGCGCCGACACCGGCCCGCTGAACCCCACCGGCCACAACGCGGGGGCCCGCCCGCCCCACACCACCCCCCGGGCCGTCGCGCTCACCGGCCCGGACGCCGCGCGCCCGGGGACCCTACGCCGGTCAGCGCCGACGAACCGACCAGGCACCGCGGGCGGCCCGCTGGACCCCACCGGCCGCACGCCGTACCCCGCCCCGGGCTGTCGCGCTGCCCTCTCCCGGCCCGGACGCCGCGCGCCCGGGGGCCCCTGCGCCGGTCAGCGCCGGCCCACCCGCCGCGCACCGGCGCCGTCCTCCCCCTCGACCGCACCGACCGCACCGACCACGACGCGGGACTCCTCCGCCCCGCGCACCCACCGGCCCGGTGCGCAGGGCTCAGCGTGCGGCCTCAGCGCCGGTGCACCGGCCCCGTAACCCCGCCCGCACGGCGGACCGTGCTGACCAGGGCGCGGGCGGACGGTTCCGTGCCTGGTCCGTGGTCGGTCAGGTACCAGAGTCCGTCTCCGCGGCGGACGACCAGGTCGGTGCGCCGGGGGTCGTGCCGGACGGGCGTGGCCGCCAGGGCGGTGACGGGGCCGGTGCCGGGCAGCGCGAGGCTGCGTCGCTGGTCCGTGCCGGGGCGTATGGCGACGAGGTCCGGGCCGCCGTCCGACAGGAACACCAGCGGGCCGTCGGCGCCGTGCACGGCCTCCGCGTGCTCGGCGCCCGGCAGGGTGGACGCCACGCCGTCGGCACCCGTCCACTGGCTGCCCGCGCGGGACACGGTCAGGACACCGGGGCGGGTGGCGTCCGGGGCGGCCACCAGCGCCACCGCGTGTGGGGGCCGCCCGTCCGGAGCGGTGAGCGCGGGCGGTGCGGCCGGGGCCCAGACCAGGCCCGGGTAGCCCGCCGGGTCGGCCCGGTACAGGCGGCCCGGTACGGTGCCGGGCTCCGGTGACAGTACGGTCCACAGCGCGCCGTCGGCGGTCTCGGCGAGCGCGAGGGACGGGCAGGGGCGGGCCGGGGGCGGCGCCTCGGCGGTGAAGGCGGCCTCCGGGCTCCAGCGCAGGCGGTGCGCGGTGTCGCCGGCGCGGGCCAGCACCTCCAGGTGATCGGGCCCGTTGCGGCTCTGCAGGACGCGTATGTCGTCGTAGCGGCGTCCCGCGGCGAAGTGCAGGCCGCCGCTCCACTCGCCGGGAGGCGGCGCGCCTTCGGGTGTCACGGTGCCTTCGGGGTCGGTGTTGTGCCACAGCACCCACAGGCCGTCGTCCTCGTCGCAGAGCACGAGTTCCAGGTTGCCGCGCTCGCCGTAGCGGCCCTGGGCGAGGCCGATGCCGCCGCGCGACGGGGGCGGGGGTGCGCTGGTGAGGGAGGGGGAAGGGGCAGCTGCCATGGGGCGTCCTCGTCGCGGCCGACCGTACGGATCTGGTGGCGCGGACGCCTGGCCGGCTGACCGCCCGCACCACTTCGGCACCGTCGCACACCCCCGGAACGCGCGTCAATGAGCATAGACGATCAAAAATGCGCAGAATGGCTTGCGTCGGCCAGGCCGACGGCCAAGACTGAGCGCTCATGGACTCCAATGACAGCGACGACGACAACAACGACTACGACGGCGCCGAAGCGCCCCGGGCCGCCCCGCACCTGCTGGTCGTGGGGGCGACGGGCGCGCTGCTCCCCGCCGTCCGCACCGCGACCGCGCGGGGCGACGCCGTCACGGCGATGGCCAGGAACGCCACCGCCCTGCGGGACCTGGAGCGCGGCACGGGCGGCGCGGCGCGTCCGCTGGCCCGCGACTTCGAGGCGCCCGGGCTGCGCGAGGCGCTGTCGCGAGCCGCGCGGGACAGCCCCGTTCACCGGCGCCCTGCTCTACTGCCCCCTCGCCTCCCCCGCCACGGTGCGCGCACTGACCGAAGCCGTACCGCCGGGACGCCCCGCCGTCCTGCTGCTGACCAGCGCGCACGCGGCACCGGAGGACGAGGACGCCGACGCCGGCCCGTGGAGCCCGGCGCTCCTTCCTCCCCGCGCGCGACCGACCCCCGACTGCCGCCTGCTCGTGCTGGGCTGGCGGACCCGGCCGGAGGGCTCCCGGTGGCACACGGCCGAGGAGATCTCCGAGGCCGCCCTGCGCGTCCTGGACGCCGCCCCGCCCCGCGACGCGGTCCTCGGACGGGTACGCCCCTGGTCGACGCGTCCGTCCGCGTAAGGTTTCCTGCACGACAACGCCGTACACGCCACGGCCTGGGAACGAGGGACGAGGGAACCGCATGCTGGGCGCCGAACGCCGCAACAGGCTGCTGGAGATGGTGGGCGAGGCGGGCGTGGCACAGGTGGGTCTGCTCGCCGAGCGGCTGGGTGTCAGCCCGTCCACCATCCGGCGCGACCTCTCCCACCTCCAGGACCGGGGACTGCTCAACCGCACCCACGGCGGCGCCGTCGCCCAGCAGTCGAGCGAGGAGCCCGACCGCCCCGCCCGTACCGACGTGGCCTCGTGGGAGAAGCGGCAGCTGGCCGAGGCGGCGGTCCGCTACCTCCAGCCCGGCGCGACCGTCCTGATCACCGGCGGCACCACGACTGCGGCGCTCGCCCCGCTCCTCGGCGGGATACCGGAGTTGACGGTGGTGACCAACTCGCTCCACCTGGCGGGCGAACTCGCGCACCACGAGACGGTCACGACGGTCGTGCTCGGCGGCTACCTGAGGCACCGCGAGATGTCCCTGCTGGGGCACCTGACCCGGCAGGCGCTGGAGGAACTGCACATCGACGAGGCGTACGTCGGCGCGTACGGCATCAACGCGGCCGGGATCAGCGGCGCGCACGTGGACGAGGCCGAGACGGACCGCTGGCTGCTGTCGAAGGTGCAGCGGGTGACCGTGCTGGTGGACGGCTCCAAGTTCGGTCGTTCCGGGCCGGTGCGGGTGGCCTCGTCCGCCCGCCTGCACCGGGTGATCACCGACGGCTCGGCGCCCGAGGCGGAGGTGGCCGCGCTGGTCGCCGCCGGCGTGGACGTGGTCCAGGTCTGACCCACCGGGGACCCGGGGGTGACCCCGGGCGACCCCTGGCCGCACCGCCGCAGCAGCCGCGCAGCCGCGTCAGCCGCGTACGGCCCCCGCGACCGGCACGAGCCGGCCCGCGCTCCACTCCACCCAGACCCCGTCGTCCGGGACGCCCCACTCCCCCGCCAGGGCCCGGACCAGTGCCCGCAGTGCGGCGTCCGTGGCCGCGGCCGGGCGTTCCGAGCCGTGCACGACGGCGAGCGGCCAGGCGGCGACGGGCGCCTCCCCGGTGACCGTGGCGGCCGCCGGGACCAGCACGGCCACCACACCGGAGCCCGGCAGCCCCAGTTCCGCCGCGACGGCCCGGCACAGGGCGGTCAGCCGTGCCGCGTCCCGTTCGGGGCCCGCGCTGGGAGCGGTGACCTGGATGACCGGCATGCCCTACCTCATCTCATTCGTCTCACTGCGCAGCACTCGGGGATGCGCCGACGCTAAGCGGTCCCCCGCACAGCGTCAAGGGAAAATGAGCAAAAGAAAGCATGGCTTGCTTGTTATTGACTGCTCTTGGTGAGGGGGATAGAAAGCAGTCATCGCCGGCTGCGGACAAGGCCGGAACCCGCCCTTGACACCTGGAGGTTGCCGCATGTCCGTCACCAGGCGCGCGCTGATCGGCGCAGCCGTGGCCGGAGCCGGCGCGGTCGGCTTCGCGCGCCGTTCGGGCTTCACGCCCTCCAACACCGGCAGCGCGGGACCGGACACGCTGACCTTCGCCCTCTGGGGAACCGAGGCGGAGACCGCGTCCTTCCGGTCACTGGCCCGGACCTACGAGCGGCGCAACCGGGGCATCCGGGTGCACATCAAGGTCGAGCCCTACCAGCAGATGTACACCAACATGGACGCCCTGCTGGCGGGCGGCCGCGCCCCCGACCTGTTCCGCTGCGACTACGCCAACCTCGGCATGTACAGCGCGAGCGACCAACTCCTGGACCTCTCGCCGTACTTCAGCGAGGCGGAGCGCGAGTCGTTCCTGCCCGCGCTGTGGGAGGCGGTCTGCCACGACGGCCGGCCGTACGCGGTGCCGCACCACACCGACACCACCGCCGTCCTCTACCGCAAGGACATGTTCGAGCGCGCGGGCATCACCGAGGTGCCCGGCCGGCTCGAAGACGCCTGGACCTGGGACGAGTTCGGCGAGATATGCGCAAGACTGAGCAAGAAGCTCGATCACGTCTATCCCTTCACCTACGGGTGGCAGCAGGCGGGCGCCTTCCGCTGGCTCACCTGGCTGTGGGAGGCGGGCGGTCATCTGCTCACCCGTGACCTGAGCGCTCCGGCCCTCGAATCGGCCGCCGGGCTGCGGGCCATGCGCTTCACCCAGGACTTCTTCCGTCAGGGCTGGGTCCCGCCCAACAGCTCGGTCAAGACGGCGTCCTACCCGGACTCCCTCTTCAACGCCGGTACCACGGCGATGGCCTTCGCCGGTGACTTCCTGCTGCCGCAGATCGTCGCGGGCGGCCTGGACCCGGACCTGTACGGCGTCACCTACCAGCCGCGCGACCGGATCGCCGCCACCGACCTCGGCGGCAACGCCGTGGTGGCCACGCGAACCACCGAGAACCCCGAACTGGCCGCCGACTTCCTCAAGTTCCTGGTGAGCGAGGAGATCATGCGGCGCTACTGCGAGGAGACCGTGGTCCTGCCCACCCGGCCGGCCCTGCTCCAGAGCCGCCTGGACTACGCGGAACGGCCGGACCTGATGCCGGTCTTCGCCGACCAGGCCACCACCCTGACGCCGGCCATGACCGGTGAGGTCGCCGTGCCCTTCTTCGGCCGGATCAACGCCGCGCTCCAGGACGAGCTGGAGGCCGCCTTCGTCAGCGGCCAGTCGGCCGAGGCGACCCTCCAGAAGATCGCCGACGCCACCCGCGCGGCCATCGCCGCCCAGTGAACTCCTCTTCTTCTTCCTCCCGCCACGGAGCTGCCATGGCCACCGTCACCTCACCCGCCCGCACGTCACCGGCCGAGAAGCCCGCCCCGCCCCCGGGCCGGCGCCGGACCAGGTCCGCCGCCCGGCTGCGCGAGGCCCTCGCCGCCTGGACGATGCTCGCCCCCAACCTGACCCTGGTCACCGTCTTCCTCCTGGTGCCGCTGGTCATGGCCCTGGTGCTGAGCTTCCAGTACAGCACCGGACTGACCTCGCCGACCTGGGCCGGTCTTGCCAACTACCGGCAGCTCGTGGAGGACCCGGTCTTCTGGCGGACCGTGGCGAACACCGCCGTGTTCTGTGTGGCGACGGTGCCCGTCGAGATGGCGATGGGCCTCGGTCTGGCGCTGCTGTTCAACTCGGTGATGCCGGCCCGGCCGCTGTGGCGCACCCTCGTCTACCTGCCGATGGTCATCTCCGGTGTCGCCACGGCGCTGATCGGCACCCTGATGTTCGACGAGAACATCGGCCTGCTGAACAAGCTGATCGGCACGGTGGGGGATCGACGCGCTGCCGTGGCAGACCGACGGCGCCGCGGCCATGGGGTCGGTCATCCTGATCACCCTGTGGATGCGGGTCGGCTTCAACATGGTCATCTACCTGGCCGGACTCCAGGGCATCTCGCCCGAGCTGTACGAGGCGGCGCGGGTGGAGGGCGCGAGCTACTGGCAGCAACTGCGCAACATCACCGTGCCGATGCTGAGATCGGCGGCAAGGACGGCGTGCACGCCGCCACCGCCCGTACCGACCCGGCCGAGGCCGCCGCCTTCGTGGCCGCCACCGGCGTGGACGCGCTGGCCGTCGCGGTCGGCAGCTCGCACGCCATGACCACCCGCACCGCCCGTCTCGACCAGGACCTGATAGCCCGGCTGCGGGACGCGGTGGACGTCCCCCTGGTGCTGCACGGGTCGTCGGGCGTGCCCGAGGCGGAACTCCGCGAGGCCGTACGCAACGGCATGCGGAAGATCAACTTCGGTACGCATCTGAACACCGCGTTCACCGCCGCCGTCCGGGAGGCGCTCGCCGCCACCGACCGGGTCGACCCCCGTCGCTACCTGGCCGCCGGGCGGGAAGCCGCGTCCGAAGCCGCCGCCGCGCAACTACGTCTCCTCGCCCCCGCGTCCCCGGCCCCCGCCGGGCCCGTCGAGAAAGGCTCGCCCATGCCCTCCGCCCCCACCGGTCCCGAGCCGGTCGCCGACCCGCGTCAGGTACTCACCGACGCCGGCGAACGCGCCCTCGAACGCGAGGGCATCCCCATGTTCCTGGCCCTGCAGAGCGCCGACCCGCAGCCGGCGCGCGAGGAGTCGGTACGCGCCGAGGGCGCCGGACTCGCCTCCCTGCTCGGTCACTACCGCTCCGCGCTCTCGCCCCAGTGCGCGGACGACGCGGAACCCGCGCTGATCGACGTCCTCCAGGTCATGGCCGTCTCCCACTTCACACCGCAGGCACCGGCCGCCGCACAGAACACCGAGGAGCAGCGATGACAGCGACGACCCAGCACGCCGACATCCCGGGCGCGAGCTTCACCGAGCACGAACGCGCCTTCCAGGAGGGCCGGTTCCTGCGCGTGGTGAACTACCACAACACGCCGGAGGCCGACACGGAGAAGGTCAGGGCCGAACTCCACTCCCTCGCGGAGCGGTTCGACCCGGTGACTCTGGAGGACCTGGACGCGTTCCGCACCACGGGCGAGTGGCACAAGTCCCGCCCCGGCATCATCCCCGTCTTCTACGAGGGCTACCGCAACAACGCCGAGGTGGCCGCGCCGCTCGCCGAGGAGGCGGGCCTGACCGGCTGGTTCTTCATCTGCACGGCCTTCCTGGACGTGCCGGTGGCCGAGCAGTTCGACTACGCGAACGCCCACCACATCGACCTCGTCCCCGAGGACCGCAAGGGCGACCGGCTCGCCATGACCTGGGACCAGGTGGCGGACCTGAGCAAGCGCCACGTCGTCACCCCGCACACCGCGAGCCACGCGAGCGCCGCGTCCCTGGAGACCGACGAGGCGATCCGGTACGAGGTCCTGGAGCCCAAGCGGCGGATGGACGAGGTCACCGGCCAGGACGCGGCCTGCACCGCCTTCCTGTGGGGCACGCCGTACGGCAAGAATCCCAGGGTGGACGCGGCCGTCCGGGAGGCCGGGTACCGCTACCAGTTCAGCAACACGATGGTGCAGTACCTCGGCTGAGGCGGCCGGGCGGTACGGCGAAGGGGCCGGGGCACCTGGGGTGCGCCCGGCCCCTTCGCCGTACGGGGGTCAGTCCCGCGGGTCCTGGAGGCGCTGCACCATCGTGTTGCTGAAGAGGTACCGGTACCCGGCGTCCACGAGGGCGCGGTCGGCGACGCTCCGCCCGGTCCAGTGGGTGCCGGCCAGCCAGGCGGTGCAGGCGGCGTCGCCGCCGGTGGCCGCGTCGATCAGCCGCTTGGGCTCGACCACCTCGCGGTGCACGTCGTCCTCCGTCACCACCCGCTCGGCCAGTTCGTGGGAGGCGGTGTGCGGGGTGACCACGTGGCCCCTGCGGTGCAGGTCCGCCACCTCGTCCCAGGTCATGGCGATGCGTTCGCCGCGCGGGTTCTCGTCGACCAGCTTGATCCGGTGGTCCAGGGCGAAGTCGTACTGCCGGTCGGCGGGGGTGTCCATGAAGGCGGTGCAGACGAAGAACCAGCCGGTGACGCCGGCCTCCTCGCACGCGGCGGCGGCCACGTCGTAGTTGTCGCGGTACCCCTCGTAGATCGCGACGAGGAGGGCGGGCCGGTCTTGGTGCCACTGGCCGGTGCGCATGAAGCGCTCCAGGTCGTCGGGGGTGACGATGGCGTAGTCCCGGGCGAGCGCGGTCAGTTCGGCGACCAGTTCGTCCCGCATGCCCGGCGGGGTGTTGTGGTAGTTCATCACCCGCAGGAAGCGGCCCGCGCGGAGGTCGGAGAGGGTGGCGGCACAGCCGATCGCGGCGGGGTCGGGGAGCGTGGCCGGCGCGCCCGCCGAGGAGGCGTGCGGGCCGGGCTCGCCGCCGAGGAGGCGGTCGTACGCGACGGCCTGGAGGGTCTCGATGAGCGCGGCCTCGTCGTCGGCGCCGCCGGGGTGCAGCTCCCGGTGGAAGGTCTCGAAGAGGTCGGCGAGGCGGGCGTCCGCGCTGCTGGTCACCGGCGTTCCGGCCTGCCGGGCGCCGCGCAGGGAGACCACCATCGGCACCCCCTTGCGCCGCGTGACGAGCTGCCGGGAGGCATCCAGGGCGTCGTGGGCCCGCGTGGCGCCGGGGCTGGGGTCAGGCATGGGCGTTCTCCTGTGCGTGCGGTGCGTCGATCAGTTCACTCTGATACGCACAGCACGATTGAGCAATGGCACGCAGAACTTGCGCGTTATTGCTCGCAACGCCGGCCGTTCAGGGTGAAGTCGTCCGGCGGGGAGTTCTTGCCGCGCCAGGAGGCGAGGAAGCCAAAGGCGAGCCGGCCGCCCGCGGGGACGGACCTGTTGTACTCGGCGGCGGTGGCGGTGACCCGGGAGCCGCTCTGGTCGTGGCCCGCGTCCCACGTCTGGCCGATCCGCTGGCCGTCGGGGAAGGTCCAGGCGACGCGCCAGGAGTCGAGGGCGCCGCGGGTGGTGACGGTGACGGTGGCTTGGAAGCCGTCGGGCCACTGGTTGACGAGGTCGTAGCGGACGCGGCAGGGGGCGGGGGCGGTCGTGCCGGGGTCCGGGGCCGGGTGCCGGTCGCGGTCGTGTTCCGGCGGGGCCTCGGTGCTCGCGGTGGGCGTGGCGGTGCCCTGGGGTTCCGGGTCGGGGTCCTTCCGCTCCGGGGTCTTGCCGGGTGCGGGGGCCGTGGCGCCGGCGGACGGCCGGGACGCGTCCGGCGACGGCTGTGGGTCCGCCGTCGGCGGTGTGCGGTCCGGGGCGGCGGCCGGGCGGCGGTCCACGGTGTCGGTGGACGCCGCGGTGTCCTCGGCGTTGTCGCCGAAGGGCATCAGGGAGACGGTGAGCGCCAGCAGGGACACCAGGACGGCGGTGGCGAGGAGGCCGCCGCGGACGACGCGGGCCTTGTGGCCGCCGTCCGGCGGCTCGTCGGCGCGGTCGTCGCCCGGTGCGGGGCGCCCGGCGCCGAGTCGTGCTTCGGCGGCGCGGCGGCGGCGTTCCAGGTAGGCGAGGCCGCCCCAGCCGATGACGCCTGCGGCGAGGGCCGCGGGCAGTCCGCCGCCGTGCGGGCGCAGACAGGCGGCGGCCTCGGCGCAGTCGGGGCAGGTGGCGAGGTGGCCGGTGAGGTCTTCGGGGGTGTCGGCCGCGGGCGACCTGGTCACCGCGTCCAGCAGCCGGGCGTAGCCGCGGCACCGCGCGTCCGGTGGCGCGTCGAGGTGGCCCCGGCGGCAGCGGTCCCGGAACAGTTCGCGTACCTGGGCGAGTTCGTCGGACGCGGTGGCCGGGTCGAGGCCGAGCCGGCGGGCCACCACGGGCAGCGGCAGGGCCTCCACGTCGGCCAGCCACAGCAGTTCCGCGTCCGGTGCCTGCATGTCCTTGAGGCCGCGCAGCGCGAGCGGGCGGCGCGGCGGCGGTCCGGCGTAGCGGGCGGCCCGGTCGGAGCCCAGCCAGAGCCGCAGTCCGGAGTCGAGCTCGTGGCCCCGCCCGTCGTCCTCCCAGGCCGCCGCGGTGGTGCGTACGGCGGTCAGGAGCAGCGGGACGCGGGGCAGCCGGGACGGGCGGCGGGCGGTGCCGCACGCCGTGGCCGCGTCGGCGGCGCGGACCTCGCGCATGCCGTGGGCGAACGCCTCGGTGGCGAGCCGGACGGCGGCCTCCGAGCCGACGGTGCACAGGTCGGCGTAGGAGAGCACCGTGTCCCAGCACTCGTCGCGCAGCGCGGCCTCGGCGGCGTCCTGGGGGCTCGGCGGGTCGGGCATCGGACTCCTGCATCCACTGCGTCCACGGGCGAGGCCAACTCACCGCACCGGCGATGGAGTTGGGGGCAGGGCCTCACGGCAGGCGCAGAGCTTCGCACGTCTCCGGCACAACTGACAAGCGCCGTCTTCACAAGCGGCGCCCGGGGGCGCGGACCGCCGGCCCGAGCGGGCCCGGCCCCCGCAGGAGTCATACGGAAGCCGGGCCGGAACGTCTCAACCCGCGGCTCACACCTCGACGGCCGCGTCCTCCGGCAGGCTGTCCATGAAGGAGCTGACGGAGAAGACCGCGCGGCCGGCGCCGGGCAGGCCGTAGCCGGGGGGCGAGGCCAGGCCGAACTCGTCCATCGTGGCGCGGTAGGCCTCCAGCAGCCGGATGTGGTACTCCAGCGGCGCGCCCTGCGGGTTGGCCTTGCCGAGCGGGGTGGTGGGCTCGGGGCACCAGGTGGTGAAGCGGGGCGTGATGCCGTGCGACATGAAGAAGCGCAACCCCTCGGTGGTGGAGGCGATGGCCTCGTCGACCGTCTTGAAGCCGAAGGGCTCGGCCATCTCGACGCCCGCGACGAAGTTCGGGATGACGTTGCGCGCGCCGAAGACGTCGGTGGAGTCCAGGATGCGCTTGTGCCACTCGTCGCGGCCTACGTAGCGCTCCTTGCCGGGGCAGTACATCTTGAACAGGTACTCGTCCCACACCTCGTAGTTGGGGTGGTAGATCTGGACGCCGTAGTCCTTGAAGCGCTGGACGTCGTCCTTGGGCAGGGCCTGGGCGACGACCTTGCCGATCCAGCGGCCGGGGAAGTGCTCCTCGATGGCCTTGGCGTAGCGCCCGTAGAAGTCCGCCTCGTCCAGGCCCTGGACCTTCGACGTGATCGCGCCGCCGGTGAGGGTGTAGGCGGTGGACGTCTTGGCCGTGTCGTACGTGTTGATGATGTCCAGCGCTTCGAGGACCTCGTCGACGTCCTTCACGCCGGTGTACGGGCGGCCCGCCGCCTTGTGCTGGCGCCAGTTGTGGTTGATGTCGCAGTACTGGCACTCCTCCTTGGCGCCGAAGTACTGGCAGACCCGGAACGCGGTCAGGTAGATCAGGTAGCCCCACTGGATGGTGGGGGCCACTTCCATGACCGACTTCCCGTTGGCGAGCTTGTGCCGGTAGTACTCCGGCATGGGCGGCACGCCGACGTCCGAGATGCGCTTGCCGTCGAGGTAGAGGCCGAGCTGGCCGTGCTCGTCGGCGGCGACCCGGTAGGGGGAGGCCGGGTTCACGCGGACCGAGACGACGGTGCGGCGCAGGTCGTAGGGGCCGCCGGTGAGGATGATCTCCTCGGGCGGACGGCGCAGCGCGGCCTCGCCCAGCTCCGGCAGGGTGCCGTGGTCGAAGGAGAAGATGAAGTACGACTTCGGCTTGACCTCGCCGTCCTCGTTGTCACTCAGCGCGGAGGGGTCGAAGGCCACCCCGCCGCGGAGCAGGTCCTCCTTGAAGACGGCTTCCCGCGGCACATGCGGAAAGCGCTCCATAAGATCCTCGACCAGCGCGGTGCGGCTGCCCATCCGTGTCTCCTCCCGGCTCAGGCGTTCGACTTCTCACGGTATGCCCCCGCCGGTGCGGCTTCCCGCCCGGGGCCCCTTCCAGGCGCGCCGGGTAGGTTTCCGCGGTATGACCGACATCACCGTGACCAATTGGGCCGGCAACATCACCTACACGGCCAAGGAGCTGCTGCGGCCGCACTCGCTGGACGCGCTGCGGGCCCTGGTGGCGGACAGCGCGCGGGTGCGGGTGCTGGGCAGCGGGCACTCCTTCAACGAGATCGCCGAGCCGGGTGCCGAGGGCGTCCTGCTGTCGCTGGCCGCGCTGCCGGCCGAGGTGGACGTCGACACGGCGGCCCGTACGGTGCGGGTGGGCGGCGGCGTCCGGTACGCGGAGCTGGCCAGGCTGGTGCACGGGCGGGGGCTGGCGCTGCCGAACATGGCGTCGCTGCCGCACATCTCGGTCGCCGGGTCGGTGGCGACCGGTACGCACGGTTCGGGGGTGGGCAACGGCCCGCTGGCGTCGGTGGTGCGCGAGGTGGAGCTGGTCACGGCGGACGGCTCGACGGTGACCGTGGCGCGCGGCGACGAACGCTTCGCGGGCGCGGTGACCTCGCTCGGCGCGCTGGGCGTCGTGACGGCCCTCACGCTCGACCTGGAGCCGGCCTACGAGGTCGAGCAGCACGTCTTCACCGAGCTGCCGCTCGCCGGACTGGACACGGCGGCCTTCGACACGGTGATGGCGGCGGCGTACAGCGTGAGCCTCTTCACGGACTGGCGGGCGCCCGGCTTCCGGCAGGTGTGGCTGAAGCGGCGCACCGACCAGCCGCTGCCCGGGTTCCCGTACGCCGCCCCGGCCGCCGAGAAGATGCATCCGGTGCCGGGCATGCCCGCGGTCAACTGCACCGAGCAGTTCGGGGTGCCGGGTCCCTGGCACGAGCGGCTGCCGCACTTCCGCGCCGAGTTCACGCCCAGCAGCGGCGCCGAGCTCCAGTCGGAGTACCTGATGCCGCGCGAGCACGCGCTGGACGCCCTGCGCGCGATGGACGCGATACGGGAGACCGTCGCGCCGGTGCTCCAGACCTGCGAAGTACGCACGGTCGCCGCCGACGAGCAGTGGCTGAGCCCGGCGTACGGGCGGGACACCGTGGCCGCGCACTTCACCTGGGTCGAGGACACGGCGGCGGTACTGCCGGTGGTGCGGCGGCTGGAGGAGGCGCTGTCCCCGTTCGCGGCGCGGCCGCACTGGGGGAAGGTGTTCACGACGCCGGCGGACGAACTGCGCGCGCTCTACCCGCGGCTGGCCGACTTCCGGGCGCTGACCGAGGCCCTGGACCCGGCGGGGAAGTTCACCAACGCGTTCGTACGCGGGGTGCTGGCCGGCTGACGGCCCCGGCCGGACGGCAGGGGACCGGCCGGGACGGCACGGGACCGGCCGGAACGGCACGGGACCGGCCGGAACGGCACGGGACCGGCCGGAACGGCACGGGACCGGCCGGAACGGCACGGGACCGGCCGGAACGGCACGGGACCGGCCGGAACGGCACGGGACCGGCCGGAACGGCACGGGACCGG
>NZ_JBHJRX010000020.1:92659-135037 GCF_042268605.1 Streptomyces sp. NPDC056296
ACGGCACGGGACCGGCCGGAACGGCACGGGACCGGCCGGAACGGCACGGGACCGGCCGGAACGGCACGGGACCGGCCGGAACGGCACGGGACCGGACGAGACGGCACGGGACCGGACGAGACGGCACGGGACCGGACGAGACGGCACGGGACCGGACGAGACGGCACGGGACCGGACGAGACGGCGGAGCCGGACGGCGGGACCGGACGGGCTGGGCCGGACGGCGGGACCGGACGGGCTGGACCGGACGGCCGGACCAGGCGGCCGGGCCGGGCGGCGCGGCCGGACGGGACGGCGGGACCGGACGGCGCGGCCGGACGGGCTGGGCTAGGTTCGGCCCGCTCGGCGGATCGGGGTGAGTAGTGCGGCGGCCGCGATGAGGACGCAGCAGGCGCCCGCCGCGAGGGCGACCGGCGTGGTGCCGCGCCGTTCCGCCGCCCAGGTGAGGACGGCCGCGCCGATGGGTGCCACCGAGTACTGGAGGGTCCAGAAGGCGGAGGTCACCCGGCCGAGCAGGTGCTCCGGCGTCACCTCCTGGCGCAGGGACATCGAGCAGGTGCCCGCCATGCCGACGCAGGCGAGGAAGACGGCGCTCAGCACGGCGACGGCGGGCACCTCGCTCACCCAGCCGAGACCGGCGAAGGCCAGCCCGCACACCGCGACCGCTCCGGTCCAGGTCCGGCCGAAGCCGAGCGCGCGGCGCGCGCGTGCCACCAGCAGCGCCCCGGTGATGGTGCCCAGCGCGCCGACCGCCATGACGGTGCCGACCGTGCCGTCGTCGCGGCCCAGGTCGTGCTTGAGGTGGTAGATGACCAGGTCGTTCAGGCCGAGGGTGAGGAAACTGAACCCGCACAGCAGCACGGTGAGCGAGCGCAGCACCGGATGCCCGTACAGGAAGGCGACTCCGGTGCGCAGGTCCTGCCACAGGCCGGGCCGCTTCCCGGTGGCCGGGGCGTCGTCGGCGGGGCGGGACCGGAAGCGGACGAAGGCGACGCAGGCGGCCGAGACGCCGAAGCTGGCCGCGTCCACGCCGATGGCGGTCGCCGGCCCCGACCAGCCGGCCACCACTCCCGCGCACAGCGGTCCCAGCACGCCGGCCGCGGCGGCGGTGGCGTTGAGGCGTCCGTTGGCCTCGGTGAGCTGTTCGGTGCCGACCAGGCCGCGCACGACGGTGACGTAGCCGACGGCGAACAGCATGCCGACGGCCTCGCACAGCGGCAGCACGACGTAGAGCAGCCAGACCTGCGGGCCGAACAGCCAGACGACGGGCACCAGCCCGTAGACGACCATCCGCACCAGATCGCAGCCGATGAGCAGCTTGCGGCGGTCCACCCGGTCGACCACGGCCCCGGCGAACACGGCCGCCAGGACCGCGGCCGCGCCGCCGACGGCCGTGAGCAGCCCCATCCGCGCGATCGACCCCGTGGCCTCCAGCACCAGCAGGGGCAGGGCGATCAGGGCGAAGGAGTCACCGAGGACGGAGAGGGTCTGCGCGGCCCAGAAGACGCCGAAGTCCCGTTGCCGCCACACGGGGCGCGGGTCCCTGGGGGAACGGCCGGCGGCGCGTCCGGTGTCCCGTGCCTCGTGGGTCATCGGGCCGTCGCCGTCCGCCGTCGCCCTCGCATACCGGTCGCCCCCCGCCCCGCCCCTGTCCGGTCGGCGACCACCTTACGGACGTGTCAGTGGTCCGCGCAGCACGGCGTCGGGTCGGGGTCCTCGAACGGCACCAGGGTGCCGCCCGCGGCGGGCATGGCGGCCAGGACGAGGCGGCCGTCCTGCCACTGGGGGCGGACGTGTTCCCGGGTCACCAGCCGCATGTCCGGGTCCGGTTCGTCCGGCGTGCCCAGTACCGTCACCCGGTCGATCGCGGAGCGTGCGAGCAGCTCCGCGAGCGTCAGCGTGCCGGTGAGGGCGCCCGCGCCCGGGTAGAGGACGGCGCGGCCGACCTCGTCCGGGGCGCCGTCGCGGACGTCGTACCCCTGGGCGGTGAGCCGGTCCCGGGCGGTGCGCAGGACCGGCTCCGCCGCCACGGCCTCCGTCGCGAGCGACAGGGCGACGCGCGGACGGCCGTCCCGCACCAGGTGCGTGCAGCCGAAGACGCCCTCGGGGACGTCGAGTTCGGTCGCGAGCGCCTGGAGCAGGTGATCGGCCTCACGCAGCGTCGTCGCGTCGGTGTCGATGCCGATGCCGATGGCGTACGGCGCGGAGGCGTACGACGTGGCGGCGGTCGGCGTCACGACGGCAGGATCCACACCGGGTTGGAGTAGAACCACAGGTCGCGCCACGGGTCGGCGTCGCCGACGACGTCGATGGCAGGGCCCGCCGGGTCGACCTTCGCGCCCAGGGCGCCTATGGCGGACCGGTTGCCGTCGGTGCCGCGGGTGCGGAGGTAGACGGGGTGGTCGACGCGGCCGAGGTCGTAGGTGAGGCGGACGGTGCCGGTGTCCTTGTTCACCTCGTACGACTTGACGACCCTGGCCGTCGGCGCGGTGAAGGTGTCCTTGTCGGCGACCGTGCCGGTCACGTCGCCCTGGATGACGTCGACCCGGGCCAGTTTCGGGGTGAATCCGGCCCAGTTGGGGCCGCCGGCCAGGGCCACGTCCATCGACAGGGTGACCCGCGTGCCCTTGCGGACGTGCAGGGCGCCGCCGAGCGTGGCCCAGCGGCCGCCGCCGGAGACGCGGACGTCGAGGCCGCTGATCAGCCGGCCGTGGTCCACCCAGATGCGTCCGGCGCGGATGCCGTCCATGACGGCGCCGTAGGAGAAGCCGTCGGAGCCGACGTGGGTGCGGCTGTACTGGCCGGGCCAGAAGTCGCCCTGCGTGACGTCGATCTGCCCGGCGTAGACGGGGTCGTCGTAGCGGCCGTTGGCGTTGAAGTCGCCGCCGCCACGGGCCGCGGTGTCTGCGTACACCTGGTGGGAGTCGGAGTTGGCGGTGATCCACCAGGGGCGGCCCTCGGCGATGAGGCTGTCCCACAGGCCGCCGACGGTGGCGGTCATCCAGTCGAAGCCGCCCCAGGTGCGGTAGCTCTCCAGCGGGTAGCCGGGGAAGGAGTTGGCGCCGGGGCTGCCGTCGTAGATGCCGCGGGCGCGGCCCATGCCGAGCGGCTCGGGCAGGCCCGCCGCCTGGTGGCCGGGGGCGCCCTCGAAGCCGACGGCGATCTGGTGGTGCCGGGAGGTGGCGTCGCGCCAGGCGCGGATCTCGTGCGGGGAGTCGATGCCCTTGCGCGCCGGGTGGTTGGCGAGCATCAGGGCGTCCTTGATTTTGCGCCGCTTCACCTGGTCGGCGAGGAAGGAGAGGCCGGCCACGGCGAGGGCCTCGTTGGCGGGCGTGGAGTCGCCGGCGCCCTTGACGCTGCCGTCGTAGCCGGTCTCGAACTGCTTGAGGACGGAGACCTCGTTCCTGCCGGGGTGGACGAAGACCGTGCCGTGCTCGGCGGCCGGGATGTTCCACTCCAGGCCCTGGAAGACGAGGGTGTCCTCGTGGGCGTCGCGGGCCTCGCGGATGTCCGGGTTGACCTTCTCCACACCGATCTTGGCGTGGGTGACGCTGCCGTGGTCGGTGATGACCAGCCAGTCCATGCCGTGCCGGGCGCCCTGGCGGACCTGGTCTACGACGCGGTACTTGCCGTCGCTGCTGTACTGGGTGTGGATGTGGTGGTCGCCGGCCAGCCAGAGGAAGCCCTTCTTACGGCGGCCGTTGCCCGCTGCCTGGGCGGGGGCGGCGGTCGCGGTCTGGGCGAGGACGGTGCCGGCGGCGAGTCCGGCGCCGAGCAGGCCGGCGCGGCGCAGCAGGCCGCGGCGCGACTGCTGTTCGGGGCTCAGGGCCTCGTCGGGAACGCTGGTGTCGAAGGCGGCGGGCAGGGGCCGCGCGGCCTCGTGGTCGTGGTCGTGCGTGTGTGCGTGTCCGTGGTGGAGATGGCCGTGCGTGTGCTCGTGACCGTGGCCGTGCCCCATGAAGTCCTCCTGGATACCGCCGCCGTGCGCGGCTGTGAGGAGAATCGAGGCAGAAGATGAACGTTTAACGACTCGAAGGTGAGCCACGCCTGCCGCCCGGCCTGCCCTAGCATGAAACCTAGGAGTCCTAGGAAGCCGGAAGGTGGCCCATGCCCCGAGCGGGTCTTACAACCGACCGCGTCGTCGCCGCCGCCGCCGACCTCGCCGACGAGACCGGGTTCGAGAGCGTCACCGTCTCGGCGCTCGCCCGGCACTTCGGGGTGAAGGACGCCAGCCTCTACACGCACGTCAAAAACCTCCAGGACCTGCGCGTCCGGGTCGCGTTGCTGGCCGGCGGCGAGCTGATCGACGAGATCGCGGCGGCGGTGGCCGGCCGGGCCGGGAGGGAGGCGCTGGCCGCCTTCGCGGGCGCCTACCGGGCGTACGCCCTACGCCATCCCGGCCGCTACGCCGCGACCCGGATCCGCGTCGACCAGTCCCTCGTCGCCGACTCCCCCGCCCTGCGCCGCACCGCCGAGATCACCTACGGCATGCTCCGCGCCTACGGCCTGACCGAACCCGACCTGACCGACGCGGTACGCCTGCTGCGCAGCACCTTCCACGGCTACTGCGCCCTGGAGGCAGCCGGCGGCTTCGGCGCCCCGCGCGACGTACAGTCGTCCTGGGACAAGGCCGTCGACGCCCTGCACGTGGCGCTGGAGAACTGGCCCCGGGAGCCGGAAGGCCCCCGCGGTCACTGACCGTACGGCAGCCCGCCCGCGCGCGGGCGCTTGAACCACTGCGCCGCGGCACTCTGATTGAGCAGGACCACGATGGCGATCGCGCCGAACAGCGGGAGTCCGCCGCCCCCGTTGCCCTGAGCGATCCCGCCGAGCGACATCACGATCTGCACGCTCGCCAGCACGATGGACGCGACCCGCACACCGTTGCCGCCCGTGCCGTACCTGAAGGCGAGGACGAACAGCACCCAGCCCATCAGATTCGTGGCGAAGAGCCGGCCCGCGTCCTCCGCGCCGACACCGGCTCCCCAGATGACCACGACCAGCATCACCAGCCCCGCCATCACCCAGATCAGGATCTGCGCGGCGCGCACACTGCCCGGCATGGTCGCCGGCGGCACCGGTGCGTAGGGGTACGGGGCGCCCGCGTAGCCGCCGGGAGCGCCGCCGTACGCGCCGGGGGCGCCATAGCCGCCAGGTGCACCGTAGGAGCCCGGGGCGCCGTACGGGGTCGGGGCGCCGTACGGGGCTGGGGCGCTGTACGGGGCTGGGGCGCTGTATGGGGCCGGGCCGCCGTACCCGCCGGGCGCGGCGTATCCGCCGGGCGCGCCGGGTCCTCCCGGGGCGCCCGGGGCGCCGGGGGCGCCGGGGGCGGGCGGTGCGGGGTGGGTGCCCGGAGGAGTGGCCCCGGGTGGAGGGCCGTACGGGCCGCCCTGGTGACCGGTGGGCGGCTGCCCGTCGGAACCCGGTGCGGCTGGATACTCGTTCGACATGCCCTGACCCTATCCAGGGTCCGCGCACCCCCGGCTCAGTGCCCGCACCTCGTCGTACGTCGGTGCCGCGCCCCGCACTTGCCGGCCCGCCCCGATGTCGGCCGCCGCCTCCAGGGCGGCGCCCAGTGCCCGCCGATACAGCAGCGAGCCGAGGCTGACCCGGCCCACGCCGAGGTCGGCGAAGTGCGGGAGGGCGGGGCCGGTGGGCGAGTAGAGGATGTTGAGCGGGACGTCGTAGCGGGTGACGAGGGCCGCGATCCGGCCGGGGTCGGTGAGCCCGGGGACGAAGACGCCGTCCGCGCCGGCCTCGCGGTAGGCGTCGAGGCGCCGCATCGTCTCCGCGACGCGGCCCTCGCCGTCACCGTTGCCGTCACCGTCGTCGCCGTGACCCCCGAGCCAGTACGTGTCCGTGCGGGCGTTGACGAACAGGCCGGGAGCCGCCGACCTGACCGCGGTGATCTTCGCCGCGTGCCGGTCGGCGGGTCCGAGGGCGTCCTCCAGGTTGACGCCGACGGCTCCGACCGCCGCCAGCTGCCGCGCGAACTCCCCCACCTCGTCGGGGTCGTCGCTGAAGCCGTCCTCCGCGTCGACGGTCAGCAGGAACGGCTCCGAACCGAGGGCGAGGGCCAGCCGCAGCGTCTCGTCGCGGGTCGCCGACGCCCCGTCGGGCAGCCCGCCCGCCGCCGCGGCGCCCAGGCTGGTCGTGCCGACCGCCCGGAAGCCCTGCCCGGCGAGGGCGAGCGCGGAGGCGTGGTCCCAGGCGCACGGCAGCAGCAGGGGCTCACCGGCGCGGTGGAGGTCGGCGAAGGCGGTCACGACAGGTCACCCACCGCGTCGGCGTAGTACACGGACTCCGTGAGGTGCACGGCGAGTTCGCGGAAGCTCCAGCCCTCGCCGGGCGAGTGGTCGAGCTGCTCGTCGGTGAGCGCGTCGAGGCGGTTGGCCCAGATCCGGGCGAGCCGGGTGAGGCGGCTGCGGGCCTCGTCGAGGTCCTCCTGGGTGAAGGGGGCGCGGTCCGCGTCCGTGGTGACCATGGAGGCGTGCCAGTGGTCGGGCTGCGTCTCCTCTCCGGCCAACCGCGCCTCCAGCTCCGCGAGATGGTCGACCATGTGGTCGGCGACGCGCCGGATCGCCTTCTGCGGGGTGTAGACACGGTCGTCGACGTGCGCGGGCCGCCCGTCCCAGTGGGTCCAGGTGGCGGCCAGGGCCAGGACGTGGTCGACCATGCCGGTGACGGCGTCGGCGGGCGTGACGGTGGCGGTGGCGGTGGCGGTGTTCGTGTCGCTCATGTCCCGCACGCTATGGGCCGGTTGCTTCGGTGCCGACCGAAGTGTTCCCGGCGCATGCGGGTATCCGGTCCTCACCGTTCTTCCACATTCGAGGGGTTACGTGATGAGCGAAGAGAGAAGTGACGGCCGTCGGCGGCTGCGGTGGCAGGACAGCCTGTGGGGCATCGGTGTGATCGCCCTGGTGGTGGGCGCCGGGGTCAGGATCCTCATGGGCGGAGTGTCGGCGTGGCCTTCGGCGCTGCTGGGTGCGGTTCCGGTCGCCGTCTTCCTCGTCTGGTGGGTGCGCCGCCGACGCGTGCGCGACGCCGACGCGGTCGGTACGGAACCGGACGACGTGCCCGCCATGGAGCGGCAGATCCTCAAGGGCGGGCCGCCGCCCCGGGACCCGGAGCGGCGGCAGGCCATGGCCGCGCTGGTCGACTCGCGTCAGGAGCGGCTGCGGCGCAACCGCTGGTGGGCGTTCCCGCTCCTGACGGTCCTCTTCTTCGGTACGGCGGCCCTGGCCTTCGGCACCGGGTCGGCGACCGCGGGCGCCATGATGCTCGCCCTGGCGGTCGCCTTCATGGCGTTCATGGTGTGGCAGAACCGCCGTCTCGACCGGCGTCTTTCGCAGATGCGGAGCCGGCTGCAGAACTGAGCCCCGGCGGCGGGTCTCACGCCCGCCCCCTCGCCGTGTCGGCGACCGGGACGCCGAAGTCCGGCGTGCCGTCCGCGTTCCATCTCAGCCGCTGGATGCGGGTGTGCCGGTTGGGGTCGTTCAGCGGGTCGCCGTCGATCTCCTTGTACTGGCGGGCGTGGTAGACGAGGACGTCGGTGCGGCCGTCCCGGTCGACGGTGAAGCAGTTGTGGCCGGGACCGTACTGACCGGTGGTGTCGTTGCTCGTGAAGACGGGGGTCGGCGACTTCGACCAGTTCGCCGGGTCCATCAGGTCGGCGTCCGCGTCGGCGGTCAGCAGGCCCATGCAGTAGTTGGCGTCGGTGGCGCTGGCCGAGTACGTCATGAACAGGCGGCCGTTGCGGGCGATGACCGACGCGCCCTCGTTGACCTTGAAGCCGACGCACTCCCAGTCGTACTCGGGCGTGGAGAGCCGTATCTGCGGGCCCTTCAGCGTCCAGGGGTTCGCCATCTCGGACAGCCACAGGGCGGTGTTGTTGTCCATGCCGGGCTCGTACTGGGCCCAGGCGAGATAGCGGGTGCCGCGGTGGGTGAAGGTGGTGGCGTCCAGGGAGAAGGTCTCCCAGGCCGTCTTCACCCGGCCCCGCTCCACCCAGGTGCCCCGGAAGGGGTTGGGGTGGGAGTTCTCCAGGACCCAGATACGGATGTCCCAGACGCGCTCGGCGGGCGCGGCGGCGAAGTAGACGTACCACTTGCCGCCGACGCGGTGCATCTCCGGCGCCCAGATGTGCGCGCCCATGTCGCCGGTGGCGTGCTTGCGCCAGATGACGGACTCGTGGGCGGTCGCGAAGCCGTTCAATGTGCGGGAGCGGCGCAGGATGATGCGGTCGTACTCGGGGGCGGTCGCCGTGAAGTAGTAGAAGCCGTCGGTGTGCCGGCGGATGTGCGGGTCGGCGCGGTTGCGGACGAGCGGGTTCGCGTACGGGGCCGCCGCCTTGCCGGGGGCGGCGGATGCGACGGCGGGGACGGCCGCCAGGGCTCCCGCGGCCGCGGCACCCTTCAGCAGCAGGCGTCGGCCGGGGACGGCGGGCGGCCGGGCGAGCTGAACGGGCTGGACGGGCTGGACGGGCTGGACGGGCTGAACGGGCTGATCGTCGGCGCGGCTCATACGGGCTGCCTCTCGACAGGGCGCGCGACACGACTGGTTCGTCATATCGAACGCCATCTGTGATTACGAACGTCGAAAAGGTAAGGGTGTGACATGGAGAGGTCAACGGGTCGGACGCCGTTGCCCCGCGCGGTGCGTCAGGTCACCAGGCCGTGGCGGTAGGCGTAGACGACCGCCTGGACCCGGTCGCGGAGATCGAGTTTCGTGAGGATGCGGGAGACGAAGGTCTTGACGGTCTCGTGGCTGATCACCAGGGCCGCGGCGATCTCGCTGTTGGACAGGCCGTCCGCGATGAGGCGGAGCACCTCCAGCTCACGGGGGGTGAGGGGGATGTCCCGCGCGGCGCCCTCGGCGGGCCGGATCCGGGCGGCGTATCGGCCCACGAGCCGGCGCGTCACCTCCGGGTCCAGCAGTGCCGCGCCCATGGCCACGGTCCGGATGCCGTGCAGCAGCCGGTCCGGCGGTGCGTCCTTGAGCAGGAAGCCGCTCGCCCCCGCGCGCAGCGCCTCGTAGACGTACTCGTCCAGGTTGAACGTCGTCACCACGAGCACCTTCACGGGGTGCCGCACCCCGGCACCGGCCAGCAGGCGGGTGGCCTCGATGCCGTCCAGCACCGGCATGCGTACGTCCATCACCACGACGTCCGGGCGCAGTCGGCCGGCCAGGTCGACCGCCGCCTGTCCGTCCCCGCACTCGCCCGCCACCTCCAGGTCGGGCTGGGCGCCGATGATCGTCGCCAGCCCGGTGCGGATCAGTACCTGGTCGTCGCAGATCAGGACGCGGACCGGCGCGCTCACGACGGGCTCCCGGGTATCCGGGCCCGGACGACGAAGCCGCCGCCCGCCCGGCGGTCCGCGCTGAAGTCGCCACCGAGGACGTCGACCCGCTCGCGCAGCCCGGCCAGGCCCCGCCCGCTGCCGCCGGGCGACGCGGCCCGCGATCCGGACCCGTCCGTGCCGACCTCCACGGTGATCTCCCTTTCGCCATGGCGCACCAGGACCGAGGTCCGGCTGCCGTGGTCGTACTTGAGGGCGTTCGGGGCCGTGGCCCAAGTGCCGCGGACTGCCTTGGACGCTACGGATCCGGCGGCCGGAGATCGTCACCTCACGGTGGACACCTCGCCGTAGCTCGCACGGGGGACAAGATCTCCGGGGGCCGCGGTCGGACTGGCTAGCCTCGTGTCATGACCAGCGACTTCGCCGACGCCCTCGCATCCGGCCGCCCGCTCGTGCTCGACGGCGGGATGTCCAACCAGTTGGAGTCGGCCGGGTACGACCTGAGCGACGAACTGTGGTCGGCCCGGCTGCTCGCCGAGGATCCCGGCGCGATCACCGAGGCGCATCTCGCCTACTTCGAGGCCGGCGCGGACGTGGCGATCACCTCCAGCTACCAGGCCACCTTCGAGGGCTTCGCCCGGCGCGGCATCGGACGGGAGCAGGCCGCCGAACTACTCACTCGCAGCGTCGAGCTGGCCCGCGACGCCGCCCGCCGGGCACGGGCGACCCGTCCGCTGTGGGTGGCCGCGTCGGCCGGCCCGTACGGGGCGATGCTCGCGGACGGCTCCGAGTACCACGGCAGGTACGGGCTGGGCGCCGGTGAACTGGAGCGCTTCCACCGGCCGCGCCTGGAGGCCCTGGCCGCCGCCGGTCCCGACGTGCTCGCGCTGGAGACCGTCCCCGACACCGACGAGGCGGCGGCACTGCTGCGGGCGGTGCGCGGACTGGGCGTGCCGGCCTGGCTGTCGTACACCGTCGCGGGCGACCGGACCCGCGCCGGTCAGCCGTTGGAGGAGGCCTTCGCCCTGGCGGCGGACGCGGAGGAGGTGATCGCGGTGGGTGTGAACTGCTGCGCCCCCGAGGACGTGGTGGGCGCGGTCGAGACCGCCGCCCGGGTCACCGGCAAGCCGGTCGTCGTCTACCCCAACAGCGGGGAGGCGTGGGACGCGAAGGCGCGGGCGTGGCGGGGGAGTTCCTCGTTCGCCCCCGAGCGGGTACGGGACTGGCGTGCGGCCGGGGCCCGGCTGGTCGGCGGGTGCTGCCGGGTGGGGCCGGACGCGATCACGTCGATCGCGTCGACGCCGACGTCGGCGTGACGGTCCCTTCAGCCGCGCAGCGACCTGCGCAGCAGGAGGCCCCCGATCCCCACCAGGGCGGGAAAACCGCTCTTGGGCATCGCCACGGTGCCCGTCACACCGACGGCCGCGAGCACGACGCCCGCCGCACGCTGGGCCGGGATGTCCTCGTGTTTCTCCGCCGACCGCAGCAGCCGGCCGCCCATCCACAGGGCGGGCGCGGCGGCCATGAACCAGAAGGCGGCGGCCCGGTCGCCCCGCTCGGGGACGGAGTCGAGGAGCTGTCCGCGCGCCATGTCGGTGAACACGTCGCGGTAGGCCACCGCCCCGAGGATCCCGTGACCGATACCGACAACTTCGAGCCAGCGTCCGGCTGAACGTCGCTTCATGGGCTCATCGTAGGGCGGACCAGCTACGCGACACCCACCTCGCACCACACGACCTTGCCGGGGTCCCGCTCCCCCACGCCCCACTTGTCCGCCAGCTCCGACACGAGCAGCAGCCCGCGCCCGCCCTCTCCGGGCTCCCTTACGTCCGTCTGCGGCACCGCCAGTACGCCGTCCCCACTGTCGTGCACCTCGACGCGGACGCCGTCCCCGCAGGGCAGCAGCCGCAGCAGGAAGCCCCGGCCGGGTGGAACGCCGTGCAGCAGGGCGTTGGTGGCCAGTTCGCTGACGCACAGCACGACGTCGTCCGCGCGCTCGCGCACACCCCAAGCGGCGAGCGCCTCACGTGCGAACGCCCGTGCGGCGGGGACGGACCGGCGCTCCCGGCGGTAGAAACGCTCGCGTGGGGACGGGGGTTGAGTTTCGGTGTTCACGTGACGAGGGTCACGCTCCGTGGTCATGATGAGACAGAGCGCATGACCGTACAGCCGGTCTGTACGGGTGCGCGACGGTGAACGTACGCGCGCGGGTGGGGAGTCCGACCTCATGGGCACGACGACACGGAGGAACGCCTCCGCGATGAAGATGGTGGGGGCGCTGCTCGCCCTCTACCGCCAGGCCGCCGGGCACACGCAGAGGTCGCTGGGCGAGCGGTTCGTCATCGGCGAGCAGCAGATCGCCTCGATCGAGCAGGGCAGACGCCCACTGAAGCCGGACCTCGCCGAGCAGCTTGATGAACTGCTGGGGACCAAGGGGGCGTTGTCGATTGCTTTGAGCAAGATGCCGGAGGTGGATCTGGTTCCGTTGTGGGCGGAGGAGTTCCTGGACAGGGAGCGGGAGGCCATCGCGATCTCGTCGTACGAGAACCAGGTGCTGCCGGGTCTCTTGCAGACGAACGCGTACGCACGAGCGGTATTCCACAGCCGCGTCCCCAAGCTCAGCGAGGCCGAGACCGAGCGGCACGTGTCCGCACGCACCGAGCGCCAGGCGATCTTCACCCGCCAAGAGCCGCCGATTGCCTGCTTCGTCATCTGGGAGGCAGTTCTGCGCGACCGTTTGGGCGGCGACCAAGTGTACTTCGACCAATTGAGGCACCTGCGGGAGCACTCCGAGTTCCCCGATCTCACCTTGCAGATCCTGCCACTTGGCCGCACAGCTCATGCAGCTCTGGACGGCCCCTTCGTCCTCCTGGAGACTCCCGAACACCAGCGACTCGCGTACACGGAGACCCAGCGCGGCAGCCAACTGATCGCCAATCCCGATGAGGTGGCGATCCTCACTCAGAGGTGTGCGATGCTGCGGTCACAGGCCCTCAACCCCGAAGACACGAGGGATCTGCTGGACCGTCTGCTAGGAGACCAATGAGCAGCACCGCACTTCGATGGTTCAAGTCGAGCTACAGCGGCAGCGACGGCGGCAACTGCATCGAAGTCGCCTACGAGTGGCGCAAGTCCAGCTACAGCGGAAGCGAAGGCGGCAACTGCGTAGAAGTAGCCACCGCCCCCACCGCCATCCACATCCGCGACTCCAAAACAACCGCCGGAGACACCGTCACCGTCGCACCAGCCGCCTGGACCGCATTCCTCGCATGGTGACGTCGGCCTGCCACAGGTCGAACTCGGCGTCGCGCGGCCCGTACGCCGTGTGCGGGGCGCCGCCGTCGCCGAAGACCCGCACGGGATGCGTGGCGTCCCACGCCGTCCACCCCGGGTCCCCGCACTCCGCGAACCGCACCCACGCCCCGTGCATCGCGTCGGCCAGCTCCTGCGGAGCACCCTCGCCCGCGAGCCTGCGCGAATCCGGCGTGTCCCCGGAGTCGAAGACGAAGCCCAGTTCCAGGGCGTGGCAGGCGCCGAGGTCGGGCAGTCCGGACGGCCAGGCGAACTCGTAGACGTACGACGATCCCGGCCGGGCGTCGGCCAGGCGGTGCATCGGGATGCGGAGCAGGTGGTCGGTGACCAACTGACCGACGGTCTCGGCGGCACCGGCGTGCACCGCGCGGTAGCCGCGTACGACCTCGTTGCCGCAGTGCACGCGGGCGCGCGCACCGGCGAGGGCGACGGCGCCGAGCCGGTCGACGCGTTCGAGGAGGCTGCCGGGTACCAGCCACAGCCGGTACTCGTCCCGGGTCCAGCCCATCATCAGGTCGACGCCGGGTGCGGCCCCGCCCTCGACGAGCGCCTCCAGCGGATCGCGGGGAAGCACGTCCCCGTCGACGACGATGCCGAAGGCAGGTCCACCGAGTACGGGGCTGCTGAGCCTGCCCACCTCGGCCTGGGCGCGCAGTAGCTGGTCGCGGTCGGCGGCGGCGAAGGCCTCGGCGGTGGCGGGGATCTTGAGGCGGGTCGCCATCCGGCGGACCATCCGCCGTACCTTGTCGCGGTCGGCGGCTTCCGGGGCGCCGCTCTGCAGCACGGCCCGCCGGAACAGCCCCTGGGCCTGCGGGGCGGCGAGGAGGGCGCCGGTGCTGATGGCTCCGGCGGACTGCCCGGCGAGGGTGACCCGGCCGGGGTCGCCGCCGAAGGCCGCGATCGACTCGTGCACCCACTTCAGGGCGGCGAGCTGGTCGCGCAGGCCGGCGTTGGCGGAGGCGTCCGGGAACAGTCCGTAGCCCTCGACGCCCAGCCTGTAGTTGATCGACACGCAGACCACGCCGTCCCGGGCGAAGGTGTGGCCGTCGTAGACGGGTACGGCGGAAGAGCCCCTGGTGAGGGCGCCGCCGTGCAGCCACACCAGGACCGGCAGACGGGCGCCGGGGCCCGGCTCGGGGGTCCAGACGTTGAGGTTGAGGCAGTCGTCGCCGGGGATCGTCGGGTCGGAGAGGTACTGGGCGAAGGCCTCGGAGTACGGCGGTTTGGGCGCCGTGGGGCCAAAGGAGCCCGCGTCGCGGACGCCGTCCCAGGGCTCGGGCGGCGCAGGCGGCCGGAACCGGCGGGGGCCGAAGGGGGGCGCGGCGTACGGGATGCCCCGGAAGACGGCGATGCCGTGCTCGTATCTGCCGCGTACGGCCCCGTGCGGCGTACTGACCACGGGGTTCGCCTGGCCTGCCATCACGCGCTCACCAGCCCTTCGCCGCACTGATGCACTGCTCATGCCAGAGCGCCGGGGCACGAGGATCTATTCCGGTGATCTGCGGTGATCTGTTCCGGTGTCCGTTCCGTACGTCCGGTCCGACGCCGCTGGGGGACAATGGAAGCCACGTACGCCCGCTATGTGCTGCTGAGGAGGCCGTCGTGACCGTCGACCCTCATCGCCCCGGCCAGTCCGCACCCGTGAGGATCGCAGAGGCCGACAGGCGGCATGCCGTGCTGGCCTTCTCCGGCGACCTGGACTCCCACGCGCTGCAAGTACTGGAGGAACTCCTCCTCGACCACCGTCTGCGGGAGCCGGGCGCGTGGACGCTGGAGATGAGCGACCTGCACCATATCGACCTGGCCTGCGCGTACGCGCTGCTGCGCGCGGTCACCCGGGCCCCGGAACCGGCCACCATCACCGTCCGCGGGGCCCGCCCAGCGGTTCACAGGACCCTGCGGCACGCCGGTCTCGACACCGTCGCCGACTTCGAGGAGTAACGGCCGGCGACCGTCCGTCAGGGCTCGACGGCGGGCGTAGGGGCGGCACAGAGCGGGGCGATGCCCGCCTGGACTAGGAGCTGTCCGGGCGATCATGTGACCGTCCCGTGCCTGGGCCGTTGTTGCGGGCATGGGGCGGGGCGATCTGACGGATGCCGAGTGGGAACGGTTGCGGCCGTTCCTGCCGGTGAGCAACGGCCGTTGTGGCCGATGGCGGGATCACCGGCAGGTGACCGACGGGATTCTGCACCGGGTGCGGACCGGCGTGCAATGGCGGGATCTTCCCGAGAAGTACGGCCCCTGGAAGACCGTCTATGAACGCCACCGCCTTTGGGTCTTTGGTGTAGCAACGGACACTTGTCGTGGGTGTTGTGGTCAATACGCCCATAGGGGCGAGAAGGGGAATATCTGCGTCGAGAAGTTGAGCAGGCTCTGCGGTGTGTTCGGCGCCTCCATGCAGGACACAGGGCGGGGAGGACGCGGAGTCGTCGACTGGCGCCGATCGCAGATGGTCTGCATCACGGCTGACCTGTCCCCCACGATCGCGTGGCTATGCAGTGGCTGCTCGCGCGGGTCGTCCTGGTGCGCTACCGCACCAGGACGACGATTCCACGGGGGACGAGCTGCCCCGGGCCCACGTCGGCGCGGCACCGGCTACTGCTGTGACCGCATGGGTCCGCCGGGCCGGTGGTCGCTTCGCTCACCCTGAGAACGATTCATGATGGACGGCGCTGCCCCTACCGGCGTAGAGCGAGCGTCGATCGGGTTGCGGCGAGTGCGGAGGCCAGGGCGAGAGTGGCGAGGAGCAGGCTCATCTGTCCCCAGGGAATGCTGAGCTGGAAGTCGGGGATCTGGGTGGCCAGAGCCACGGTCGGGACGATGGCGATGAAGAGCCCGAGGAGAGTGGCGGTTCCCAGAAGCACGGCGTACTGCCAAAGGATGATGTGGCGGCCCCAGGATGGCGGGATGCCGAGCGCGATGAGGCTGTCGATGTAGGTCTTCAGTGCTCGGGTCTGGCCGCGGAGCGCGGTGAGGACGGTGGTGAGCGCAAGCAGAGCCAAGGCCGCGGCGGAGATGTAGAGCGCTGTATCCGGGACCGGTGGTTCTGGCTCGACATGGATGTAGGCGGCGCGCGCGTCGATCGCGTGGTCCTGGAGAATCTGTTGCACGCGCGCGTCCTGGCCGTCGTCGGCGTCGGCGACCATGATCGGGCCCCGCACGGCGATGGGGAGGTCGAGGCGGCGGGCGGTGTCGACGAGAAGGATCCCGTCCGTGCCGGCACGCCAGCCCGTGCGTGCCAGTTCCAGCGGCTTGGAGGGCAGGGGAGGGGTTTTGCTGAGGATGCGGTCGTCCTCAGCCACCACCAGCCGGGTCGGCTGTCCTTCGGGGGGCGGGGCGTTGTCGCGGTCCGCCCAGACCAGGAGGCCGCCGCGGTTGAGCAGCGCACGCTGGTCGGCGGTAAGGGGGCGGCCGGTCAGGACGGGGACATCGTCGGGTGAGTCGACGGCTAGGATGCCGCCGTCGTTGCCTTGGCGAGTTGTGCTGGGGACGGGGCCGGTTTCGTCCACGGACTCCTTCGAGAGGCGGTGGAGTTCCACCTGGGGAAGGCCTTCGAGAACTTTGCTCTCCTTGAGCACGGTGAGCACCCGCTCGGGTGGTGCGAAGGCGCCGCTGGCCCGGTGCGCCAGTAGTACCTGGCCGGGCAGGACCTCCGGTTGCACGGTGTTCTCGCTGCTGCGGATCAGAGTGTCGAGAAGGGCAAGCATGCCCAAGCTGGCGCCGATGATCACGGTAAGGACGGCGAGGGCGGCCTGTGCCCGCCGTCGGTCGGCCTGCAGTTGACGACGGGCCAGCCTGCGGCGCGCGTCACGCTCCGTGAGCAGACGGGTCGCGAGTCCGAAGAACTCCGGCAACGTCAGCACCACCGCGGCCGTGATCAGGGCGGTCAGGAACATGCCCTCGGACGGGGTGTCGAGGCGTGTCGCCGTGTAGACCATGCAGACGCACCAGACGCCCAGCGCGGCCAGCTGGCGGACATCGCGGACAACCGTCGCGGCACTCTTCTTGCGGAGATTCTTCGCCTGCGGCTGGTGTGCCGGTGACGTGGTGGTGGGGTGAGGCTGCTCACTGCGGGTCCGGCGGGCCAGGAGCAGTCCCGCGCCGGTCAGCACTCCGGTTGCCGCGACCAGAGCGAGGAGCTGCGTAGCAGCGTCTGTCATTCCTTCGACATCTCCCACCGGCCGGTCTTGCAGGTACGCCAGGAGAGGTCGTAGGGCCCAGCCGGTGGCAACTCCGGCGGCGGCACCGGCGGTAGCTGCCGCCAGGCACCATGCCACGCAGGCGAGGCTCACGGCCGTTACCGTCGTGGCGGGTCGCAGCCCCAAGGAGACCATGGTCTCCGTGGTGCGCCGCAGGCGTCGGTCGACGAGCCCGAACATCAGCAGCACTGCGCCAATGGGGACCAAAACGGCGGGGATGGTGTATCCGGCGGGGGACTTCTCGATCCAGTAATCGGCTGCTTTGGTCTCCAGCTGTGCCCGAAGGATCGGCGGGCCGGGCAGAAGTTCCGGTCCGCCCTTGGCCTCCTGTGAGCCGGAGCCATCGCTGTACGGCGTGAGCGTCTTCGTTACCGCGTCCATGACGGCTTGTTCTGGGCCCCCGGTCCACAGCAGGTAGGGCTGTGCGGCCAGGGAGGGGTAGCCCTCAGCGAGTTTCGGGTCCAGACTGCTCCACGTGCCTGGCGCGGCGAGCAGGGCCGAGGTGTTCGCGTAGTGGTTGTCTGCGACGCCCACCACGCGCAGCCGAACGTCACCGAGCACGGTGAGTGTTTGGCCGGGCGCGGCTTTGACGTCCCCGGGGTCGGTCACAACGATCTCGCCCGGCTGTTGCGGCCAGTGCCCGGCCGTCAACTCGTACATATCTGGGTACGGGTTGGGCGTCCACTGCCCCTCCAGCAGGGTCACGTTCCGTGCCGGAGTGACGGCGAGCTGCACGTCGAGTGCGGTGAGGAAGGCGGCGGACTCGTTCGCACCGGCCTGCTGAGCCGCCCCGGACATGGCTGGGGCCGGCGTCTTACTGCCGGGGGGAAGCGTCATCTCAGCGCTCGCGAGAGCGTCGAAACGGCCCAAGTCGCGATCGGCCTCCTGAGCACCTGAGAGTGACAACGTCGACAACGCGATGAACATGGCCATCGTGAACAGACCCGCCACGAACACCGTTGAAGAGGCACCGATCCATTGGCCCTGGCGCCGGCCCAGCCGCCATGCCAGCCGTGCCGCGAGCCGTGGCTGCGGCAGGACCGATGTGCCCTTGTCGGCCTGCTTCGGCTGCCGTGCCATCAGCGGTGTTCCAGGCGGCCGTCGACGACCTCATAAACCGAGTCGGCGAACTCCCGGCAGCGGGGATCATGGGAGCAGACCACTGCCAGCACCCCCTCGTCGGACAACTTCCGCAGCAGCGTGAACATCTCCCTCGTAGCGGCCGAATCCAGCGCTCCTGTCGGCTCGTCCGCCAGTAGCACGGCGCGGTCACCGGCCAGCGCGCGGGCAATACCCACCCGCTGCCGCTGGCCGCCGGACAGCTGACCTGGAAGTCGGTCCTCCAGCCCGGCCAGGCCCACGCGGGCCAATTGGGCGACGGCCTCCGCACGGGCAGCAGAGGACGTATCCCCGCGCGCCTCCAGCGGCAACGCAACGTTCTCGGCGGCGGTGAACTCTTCCACCAACTGGTGGTGCTGGAAGACCACTCCGACGGCATCCAACCGCAGCCGCGCGCGCCGGGCCTCATCCGCCGCACCGACGTCGACACCGGCGACCTGGATGTCACCGGTATCGGCGACATCCAGGCCGGCCAGCAGGTTCAGCAGGGTCGACTTCCCAGAGCCGCTCGCCCCGTACACGCAGACGAACTCGCCCGCGCTGGCGGTGAAGTTCACCTCCCGTGCGGCCCACACCGTTTCCACTGCCGATCGGTAGGCTTTACACAGGTCGCGCGTTTGGATCAGCGGTGCTCCGGTCATGCCGTCAGCCCTTCTGCTCTCTGAGCGGTTTAGCAGCCGTACCTGGTTCGCCACGAGCTGACCTCGTCGCTGTTCAGCGGCGAGACGTTGTTGTCATTGGCTTCCTTAGCCATGCCCTGCCTGTCGCCGGTGCCGTTCCTGGCGCCGTACATGCAGCCCTCGTGGGTGCCCGACTCGTTGGACCACGAGTCCATCGCGTTGTCCTCGTCGCCGCTCAGATTGACGAGCGTGCCGCTGCCGTGGTAACGCTCATCGAGCATCCACTGGTAGTCGTTGTTGCCCCACAGGCACATGTTGTTGTTGCAGTCGCTTATCGCCGCGTTGGCCACGGGCGTGACCATCAGGGCGGAGCCGACGAGCATGACGGTAGCGATAGCCTTCTTGATCTTCAGCTAGCTAGTCAACGGCTCGGCGCCGGGCTGTTCAGGACGACGTACCGGCATCCGTGAGGTGGCGCCGGAACCACCGGGTGAGGCCGGCGTCGACCTCGCGGGCCGGTGGCAGCTGCGGCGCGGGCTCGATGCCGGGCTCTTCGGCGAGCGGATGCGCCAGTCCGGGGATCGTCAGCAGTTCGGACCCCTCGCCCAGCGCGTCGACGAGGTCCGATGCGTCGGCGCGCAGCCCCGGGTGGTCCAACTCGCCGCTGACCACCAGCAGCGGCGCGCGCCCGGCGAGGGCGTCCGCTTTGGCGAGGAAGTCAAGGCTGTCGACGGTCTTCTCCGACTCGGCGTCATACGGGTACTCGCCCGGGAACAGGTCGACGACGGACCGCATCCGGACGGCGGCGTTGACGACGGCTCCGGCGAAGACCGGAATCCCGGTGTCGGCGAGGATGCGCAGCGCGACGGCTCCGCCCAGCGACCCACCGAGCACGCCGATCGGGCCGTCGTCGACCGGCAGCTGCGCACGAACCGACGCCAGCGCGTCCGGGAACTCCTCGGCCGCCTGCCGAACAAACGGATGCAGATAGGACATCAGGACGTCCTCGCGCATCAACGCCAGGCCCGCGTCCATGCTGCCGTCGACCATGCGTGCCCCGCACATCGGCATCCCGAGGTGCACCCGCCACGCGGGCAGGCCGTGCATCGGCAACGCGGCGGCGAACGCCGCGTCCGACCTCGGCGCGTCCAGCATGTGCCAGGTGACGATCAGCGGCGCGGCGCCGTCGTCGTGGGCCGGGGGCAGCGCGGTGAACGGCACGCCGGCGGCCGTGCCCGTGATCGGTGAAATCATGTGCCCACGGTAGGTCGGCGGCCCCGTGCCGGGAGGCGGGATTCGCCGGCAGCGAACCCGGCTCGGCCGTCCGCCGGGTTCCGCCGAGAACCCGGCACTCGTGTCACCGGCGTCCGGGACGGGGCACCCGGTCCGCGCGGGCCGCCCAGTCGATGCCGCCCCGCAGATGGGCGTGGAAGTCCGGGTCGGTGTAGGCGTCGGCGGCGTGGCCGAGGGCCGTGTAGAAGACGCGGCCCGCGCCCTGGTCGCGGCACCAGACCAGGGGATGGTCGTCGCCCATGCCGCCGCCCTCGTACGACGACTCGTCGGCGCGGGCGAGGACGTGGACCGCGCCGCGCGGGTTGGTGCGGAAGTCGTACCACTCGTCCGTGAACTCCCAGACGGCGGGCAGGTCCCGGGTCGCGGGATGGTCGCGGTCCTCGACGAGCACCCGGCCCGGCTGGTGGGCGGGGTGCCGGTCGAAGCGGGCGCCGAGCAGTTCGCCGTAGTACGGCCAGTCGTCCTCAGCACTCGGGGGGCCATGGCGCCGACCCTAGACGGCCGGACCGGGCGGTGGGACCGGGTCAGCCGCCCACATCCACGTTGTTGTCGGGTGCCCCGTCGCCGAAGGAGGGCAGGTCGCCGCGCTCCACCGGTGTGCTGGGCGCGGGTTCGGCGGAGGGCAGGAGGGCGGCGGCCTCGGAGGCGTCGGGGCGGTGGGCGGCCAGGGCTGCCTCGCGCAGAACGTCGCGCGGTACGGCGTCCGCCTCGCCTGAGACGCGCACGACATGGCCCTTCTCGGGCACGGCGTACTCGTGGCGTCCGGCACCGGTGCGGTACCAGGCGTCGCCGTCGCGCTCGCACGTCGTACGCTCGCCGGACATGTCGCCGACCGGCTGCTCGGGGCAGGTGCCGTCGGTGATCGAGCCCCGGTCGACGGAGAGGCGCAGGTGGGCGCCGGTCTCGCGGGAGACCCAGGTGGCGGAGAAGCCGTCGTCACCGAGTACGCCGACGGACTGCTGGGCCAGGGTGAAACCGGGAGCCTCGGTGACGTAGACCAACTCGGGCGCCACGCCCAGCGCCTGGGCGCGGGCGTCGAGTTCACCCCGGTCGGCGGCCTCGGTCACGCTTGCGGAGGGGCCGGCCGCGGGGTCGGCGTCCGCCTTCTCGGAGCCGCAGGCGGTGAGCAGCAGCGGGGCCAGCAGCAGCACCGGCAGGACGCGCGTGGGACGAATCATGCGGCCATCCTGCCGCACAGGTGTTCCACAGCGAGGTCGGGCCGCCTACGCTCGGCCGCGATGAACGCCCTTCCCGCCCTGCTGGACCACCTGGTCCTGGCGACCCCCGATCTCGCGGCGGCGGTCGCCGACTTCACCCGGCGCACCGGTGTCGCCCCCGCGCCCGGCGGCACGCACCTCGGCTTCGGCACCCGCAACCACCTGGTCGGGCTGGGCGGCACCGGCTACCTGGAGATCATCGGCCCCGACCCGGATCGGCCCCCGCCGGACGGCCCGCGCCCCGCATGGCTGGAGCGGCTCACCGCCCCTCGGTTCGTGTCCTGGGCAATCCGCCCGCCCGACCTGGACGCGGCGGTGGCGGCGGCCCGGGCGCGCGGTCACGATCCCGGCGCGGTACGCCCGATGAGCCGCCGCCGACCCGACGGCACGCTCCTGGAGTGGCGCCTGACCGACGGCGTCCACCCTTCCGGTCTGGTGCCCTTCCTCATCGACTGGGGCAGCACGCCCCATCCCTCGGCGGGCCTGCCCGTCACTCCCCTGCTGGCCCTCACCGCGACCGCCCCCGACCCCGCCGAGATCCGCCCGCCGCTGTCCGCGCTCGGCACGGCGCTCCCGCTCACCGCCGGTCCGACGGGCCTGTGCTGCACGGTGGACACGCCTCGGGGACCGGTGACGTTCGGTCCGCCGTGAGGGAGGCCTGGACGGCGCGGACGGGACGACGGGCCTCCGGGTCAGGGGCGGTGTGCCGCGGCGTCCTTCGTCAGCTGGACGGCCGAGACCAGGCTGAGGCCGGGTGCCGCCTCGCGGAGGATCTTGACGGCCTGTACGGAGTCCGCGGGGCCCTGGTAACCGGCCATGGCGAAGCGCTCGTGGACCCAGCGGGCGCGCAGCTCCGCGTCGGAGGCCGCGGCGGCCCGCTCGACCACGGCGGCGGCGTGCTCAAGACCGGGCCGCTGCTCGGGCGTCGCCTCGGCGAGCGCCTGACGGATGCCGTGGGCGATGACGTCCGCGTCGCGCAGGACGAGTACGTTGAGTTCCGGTTGTCTGCCGCGTCCGAACATGGGGCCATGGTCGTTGCCGTGGCCTGTGCGGTTCAAGTGACTTGAGGGGCTTCTGAGGCAAGGGCCTTCTCGGCACCCCTCCGGGCCCGTTTCCCGCGTGTCCGAATCTTTCAAGACCGGGCTGCCGGGCCCTGCCTACGGTGGCCTCATGACCGCACGATTCAACGCCATCGGCCTCGTCGTCTCCGACATGGCCGCGTCCGTGACCTTCTACCGCCGGCTCGGTTTCGCGTTCCCCGAGGGCGCCGGGGACCAGCCGCACGCCGAGGCCGAGCTGCCGGGCGGGATCCGGCTGCTGCTCGACACCGAGGAGACCGTCCGCTCCTTCATGCCCGGGTGGCAGCCACCCGCCGGGGGCGGACGGCATTCGCTCGCCCTGCTGTGCGACACGCCGGCCGAGGTCGACGCGCTCTACGCGGAGTTGACCGGCGCCGGGTGCCACGGCGAGCACAAGCCCTGGGACGCCGTCTGGGGGCAGCGGTACGCCGTCGTGAACGACCCGGACGGCCACGGCGTCGACCTGTTCGCGCCGCTATCCACGCCGGCCGAGTAGTTCCCCGGGTGATACGCCCGCCAACTGCCGCACGTCCCGCGTCAGATGGGCCTGGTCCGCGTAACCGGACCGGACGGCCGTCTCGGCGAGGGGCGTGCCCGCGCGGGCCAGGGCGAGGGCGCGCTGCAACCGCAGTACGCGGGCCAGTGTCTTGGGACCGTAGCCGAAGGCGGCCAGTGAGCGGCGGTGCAACCGGCGGGCGCCGATGCCGAGTTCGTCGGCGGTGTCGGCCACCGGGCGGCCGGCGTCGAGGGCGGTCACGATCCGGCGCAGCACCGGGTCGGCGGGCCCGGTGTCGGCCGCCCGGGACAGCGCCGCCTCCTCCAGGCCGCTCGCCGGGTCGGGGGCCGCGTTCACCCGCGCGGTCAGGCGCCGGACCCGGGCGGCCGACCAGAGGTCGGCGAGTGCGACACGCCGGTCGCGCAGTTCGTGGGCGGGGATGCCGAGGAGGGCGGGCGCGGTGCCGGGGTAGAAGCGGACGCCCGCCCAGGGGCCGGGGGCGCCCTCGGTGACGTGGGCGCGGGTGTCGGGGCCCGCGACGAGCAGCCGGCCGTCGTACCAGAGCAGGTCCATGCAGCCGTCGGGCAGGACGCGCCCCGGGTCGCCGGGCGCGGTCGGGGTGTTGGTCCACACCACCGCGCCGGTCAGCCGGGACGCCCGTTCCGCGTACACGCCTGCCAGGCTACGCCGGTGCCCGGTGCTCCTGCGGGCTGATGCCGTACACCCGTTTGAAGGCCGTGGACAGGGCGAACGCGCTCCCGTAGCCGACCTGGCGGGCGATCGCGCCGAGCGTGTCCTCGGTGTCGCGCAGCCGGTCGGCGGCGAGAGCGAGGCGCCATCCGGTGAGGTACCCCATCGGGGGTTCGCCCACCAGGTCGGTGAAGCGCCGGGCGAGCGCGGCGCGGGAGACCCCTGCCTCGGCGGCGAGCGACGCCACCGTCCAGGGGTGCGCCGGGTCGTCCTGGATGAGCCGCAGCGCCCGGCCGACGACCGGGTCGCCCAGCGCTCGGTACCAGGCGGGCGGCTCGGCCCGCGGACCGGCGAACCAGGCCCGTAGAGCGGCGATGACCAGCAGGTCGAGGAGCCGGTCCAGGACGACCTCCTGACCCGGTTCGTCCCGCGTGACCTCCGTCGTCAGCAGGGGTGTGAGCGGGCAGTCCCACTGGTCGGAGGTGAGGGACAGCAGCGGCGGCAGGGCGTCCAGCAGCCGGCCGCCGATCTCGCCCCGGACCAGGTAGGTGCCGATCAGCAGTTCCGCGCCGCCGTCGGGGCGGTCGCCCCAGGTGCGCACGCCGAGGTCCATCGAGCCGTTGAGGGGGCGTCCGTCCGGGTAGCTGCACGCACCGCCCGGAAGGATCACCGCCTGCGGCGGGGTGCCGGGGTCGTCGGCGCAGGTGTACGGGTCGGGGCCGCGCGCGATGGCGAGGTCGCCGGCCCGCAGCCGCAGCCGCTCGCCCGTGTCCGGGACGATCCAGGCGTCACCGCGGACCATCAGCATCACCGTCAGCGGCGCCCGGTCCTCGATACGCACGGCCCACGGCGGGTCGAAACAGGCGCGGATCATGAACGCGCCCCGCGCGCGGGGGCCCTCCAGCAGACCGGCGAGTGCGTCCATGGCGTCACAGCGTAGACGCGTAGACGCACGCGTATGGGAACGAGCCGTTCGGCGATGGGAACGTACGGCGCCCGGCAGTTGACTGAAGCCATGACAGACATGACAGGCACGGCAGACATGGCAGACACGGCAGGCGTGAACACGGAAGCGGGCATGACGGTCGTCGTGACGGGGGCGTCCGGTCGCACCGGGCGGCGGGTGGCCGAGGCGGCGCGGGCGGCCGCGCTGACCGTGCGGGCGGCGTCCCGGGCGACCGGCTTCGACTGGTGGGACCGGTCGACCTGGGCGGACGTCCTGCGCGGCGCCGACGCGGCCTACCTGGCCCACCCGACCGATGTGGGCGCCCCCGACGCCGCCGGGACGGTCGGGGCGCTGGCGCGCGAGGCGGCCGGGCTCGGCGTACGGCGGCTGGTGCTGCTGTCGGCGCGGGGCGAGGAGCGGGCCCGCCCCACCGAGGAGGCGCTGGCGGAAGCGGGCGTGCACTGGACGGTCGTACGGGCCGCCTGGTTCGCGCAGAACTTCAGCGAGGGACCGCTGGTGGCGGAGCTGCGGCAGCGCGGGGAGCTGGTGTTCCCGGCAGGTGACGAGGCCCGGGAGCCGTTCGTGGACCTGCGGGACGTCGCGGACGTGGTGGTGGCTTCGCTGACCTCCGGCGACCGGTACGCCGGGCGGGTGCTGGAGGTCTCGGGGCCGCGGTTGCTGACCTTCGGGGAGGCGGTCGCCGAGATCGCGAAGGAGACGGGCCGCGCGCTGACGTACCGGGCCGTCTCACCGCGCGAGTACGGCGAGAACCTGGCGGGGTTCGGGGTGCCCGAGGAGGAGGTCGCGTTCCTCGTGGAGCTGTTCGGCGCCCTGCTCGACGGCCGCAACGCCCATCTGTCGGACGGTGTCCGGCAGGTGCTGGGCCGTGCGCCGAGGGACTTCGGGGACTTCGTACGGGAGGGCGCGGCGGCGGGCACCTGGGCCCCGGATCCGTCCGGCCGGTCCTAGGAGGGCGGGGAGGGCGGGGAGGGCGGCCCGGTCACGAGGCCTCGGGCTTGTTGTGGTTCGCGGGCGGCGTGTTCTTCACGTGGGTGCGCAGGCGGGACGTGACGTCCTCCGGGGGCAGGAAGCGGGACCAGCGTTCCGGGAACTCGGAGGGCATGTCGGGGTCCGCCTCGCCGTTCGCGGCGGTGCGGGCCACGTACTCGGCGACCTGGGCCTGGCGCAGCCGCTCGTTGGCCTCACGGGCGGCCGCGGTGGCGGCGGCCGGCCAGACCCGGTCGATGGCCGCGTTGACCGCGGCCCCGACGAGCACGGCGAACGCGGACACGCCGATCCACAGCAGCACGGCGACGGGCGCGGCCAGCGAGCCGTAGATGGTGGGGCCCTCGACGGTGTTGGTGAGGTAGATGCGCAGCAGGAAGCTGCCGAGCACCCACATGCCGAGGGCGACCAGCGCGCCGGGCACGTCCTCGATCCACGGGGACCGTACGGGCACGGAGACGTGGTACAGCGTGGTCAGGAACGCGATGGACAGGATGATGACGACCGGCCAGTAGAGCACCTGGACGACCGTCGTCGACCAGGGCACGATCCGCACCACGGCGTCCGGACCGGCCACCATCAGCGGCAGCGCGATCGACCCGATCAGCAGGGCCACGAGGAACAGCAGGAAGGCCATCAGGCGGGTCTTGACGATCCCCCGGACGCCGTCCAGGCCGTACATCACGGTGATGGTGTCGATGAAGACGTTCACCGCGCGGGAGCCCGACCACAGGGCGAACAGGAAGCCGATGGAGATGACGTCGGGACGGCCGCCCTTCATCACGTCGTCCAGGATCGGCTCGGTGATCTGCTCGACGCCCTTCTCGGAGAGCACCGCGCGGGAGGCGTCCAGGATGTTGGTGCGCAGGCTCTCGGTGGTGTCGGCGCCGATCCAGGAGTCGACGTAGCCGAGCAGGCCGAGGAGGCTCAGCAGCAGGGGCGGCACCGAGAGCAGGGTGAAGAACGCGGCCTCGGCGGCCAGGCCGAGGATGCGGTACTCCATGCACGAGTTGACCGTGTCCTTGAGCAGCAGCCAGGCGGTCCTGCGTTTGGAGACGTTCCGGTACAGGACCCGGGCGCGATGGAGCCGGCCGGAGGGCCGTTCGGTGGATTCACTTGCTGGCTGCACGACCTAAAGGTATCCGTCGCGGGGGGTCGCACTCATCCGCGGCCGCCCTCCTGTCGGTGACGGCTCCGTGCGGGTCCGCGGCACGGTAGGTTCACGGTCATGGCAGGCAGTACCCACACCGTGACGAATCAGGCGCCGCCGCTGGTCGGCTACGACGTCTTCACCGCCGACCGGGCCCTGACGGCCGCGGTCGAGCGGCATCTGGCACCCGGGCTGCACGAGGAGGCGCTGGAGGAGCTGTCGGGTCTCGGCCGCAGCTGCGGATCGGTCCAGACCCAGGAGTGGGGCGCGCAGGCCAACGAGAACCCGCCGGTCCTGCGCACCCACGACCGCTACGGCCACCGCGTCGACGAGGTCGGCTTCCACCCGGCCTGGCACCGGTTGCTGGGCAAGGGCGTCTCGGCGGGCCTGACCTCGGCCTGGTCCCGGCCGGGCGGGCATGTGCGGCGTGCCGCCGCCTTCCTCATGTGGACCCAGGTCGAGGCCGGGAACTGCTGCCCGCTGTCGATGACCCACGCGGCGGTTCCGGCCCTGCGCGCCGACCCGGGGCTCGCGGCGGAGTGGGAGCCGCGGCTGGCCTCCCGCGTGTACGACCGGGAGCTGCGGCCCGCCCGTCTGAAGGCCGGGGCCCTGTTCGGCATGGGCATGACGGAGAAGCAGGGCGGCAGCGACGTACGGGCGAACACCACCTCGGCGCGCCCGCTGGCCGAGGACGGCGCGTACGAGCTGACCGGGCACAAGTGGTTCTGCTCGGCGCCTATGTCGGACGGGTTCCTGGTGCTGGCGCGGGCCCCTGGGGGTACCGCCCGTGCCGAAGGCAACGGGGGAGGGCTGACCTGCTTCATGGTGCCGCGGGTGCTGGCGGACGGCACCCGCAACGTGTTCCTGATCCAGCGGCTCAAGGACAAGCTGGGCAACCGTTCCAACGCCTCCGCCGAGGTCGAGTTCGCCGGGACCTGGGCGCGCCGGGTCGGCGAGGAGGGGCGCGGGGTGCGCACCGTCATCGGCATGGTGGCGGCGACCCGGCTGGACTGCGTGCTGGGATCGGCGGGCCTGATGCGGCAGGCCGTGGCGCAGGCGGTGCACCACTGCGCCTACCGGGAGGCCTTCGGCGCGAAGCTGGTCGACCAGCCGCTGATGCGCAACGTCCTCGCGGATCTCGCGATCGAGTCGGAGGCGGCCACCACGCTCGCGCTGCGGCTGGCGGCGGCCTACGACGCCGCCGAGGGCGGCGACGAGCGGGAGCGGGCGCTGCTGCGGATCGCGGTGCCGGTGGCCAAGTACTGGGTGACCAAGCGGTGCGCGCCGGTGGCGGTGGAGGCCGCCGAGTGCCTGGGCGGCAACGGGTACGTGGAGGAGTCCGGGATGCCCCGGCTGGTGCGCGAGTCGCCGCTGAACTCGATCTGGGAGGGCGCCGGCAACGTGCAGGCGCTGGACGTCCTGCGGGCGCTCGGGCGGGAGCCGCTGGCGCTGGACGCGTATCTGACGGAGGTGGGGCTGGCGCGCGGCGCCGATCACCGGCTGGACGCGGCGATCAGGGGCCTGCTGACGGAGCTGGCCGATCTGGGGGCCGCCGAGGGGCGGGCGCGGCGGCTGGCGGAGCGGCTGGCGCTGGTGCTCCAGGGCTCGCTGCTGGTCCGGTACGCGCCGCCGGAGGTCGCCGACGCGTTCTGCGCCGGGCGGCTGGGCGGTGACGGGGGCGCGGCCTTCGGCACGCTGCCGCCCACGCTGGACCTGGCGTCGGTGGTGGAGCGGGCCCGTCCGGTGGCCGTGGCCTGATCCCGTCGGGTGGCGCGGGGGTGGTGCTGCGCCGACACGGCACCACCCCCGCCACACCGGCCTGTTCAGGCCGCGTACGCCGCTCGGGGCGACGTGGTTCAAGTTTGGACACCGGTACGGCCGTCCACCAGGGTTGCAGGGGGTTGCAACTTGCTGCCGACTGTGTGCGGACTGTGTCATCGCGTCACGGGCAGACGCTCAGTATCAGACGAACATCCGAACATCCGAGTATCCGAACATCCGGCTTCCGGGAGGACGGGGACCAGTGGCTCTCTCGCCGATGGACGTGACGCAGTTCGCCGCCGTCGACCCGGCGCGTGCGGCGCGGATGCTCAACGAGGTCCGTTCCGCGAGGCTCTCGGGCGGACGGGCTCCGGTGGCGCCGCGCCCGGTGATCGAGCAGTCCTGGGAGCGGGTGCTGCGCAGCGGTGTCGATCCCGAGCACGACTTCCGCTCCGGGCTGCTGGCCCCCGAGGAGGTACAGCGACGGCGGGAGGCCTCGGTGCTGCGGCATGTGCTGCCGGTGCTGCGGGAGGGCCTGCTGTCGGTCGCGGACGTCGCGCACCACATCATGGTGGTCGCCGACGACGAGGGCCGGGTGCTGTGGCGGGAGGGCAGCGCGCGTGTGCTGCGCAAGGCCGACGGTCTCGGCTTCGAACTCGGGGCGGACTGGCGGGAGGAGGTGGTCGGCACCAACGGCGTGGGCACGCCGGCGGTCACCCGGCGGCCCGTACAGGTCTTCGCCTCCGAGCACTTCGTCCGGTCTCAGGCGACCTGGACGTGCGCCGGGGCGCCCATCACCGATCCGCGCAGTGGCCGGCTGCTCGGCGTGGTCGACGTGAGCGGGCCGCTGGAGACGATGCACCCGGCTACGCTCGCCTGGGTCGACTCGGTGGCCAAGCTCGCCGAGGCCCGGCTGCGCGAGTTGCACATGCTGACGCTGGAGCGGCTGCGTGCGGTGGCCGCGCCGGTGCTGGCCCGGCTCGACGGGCGGGCACTGGTGGCGGACCGCGACGGCTGGACGGCGGCGGTGACGGGGATGCCGTACCTGGACCGGGTGACGCTGCCCAAGTCCCCGACGGCGGGGCCGAGGTGGCTGCCGGCGCTCGGGGCGTGCACCGTGGAGCCGCTGGGCGAGGGCTGGCTGGTGCGGGCGGCCGAGGAGCCGGTGCCGCAGGGCTCCGTCCGGATCGTGCTGGACCTCGGGCAGCCGCGCCGCTGGTCGGTGCGGGTGCTGGGCGGCGCGGAGGCGTGGGTCCGGGAACTGAGTCCCCGGCATGCCGAGTTGCTGTACCTGCTGGCCGTCCACCGCGCCGGCCGCAGCGCGTCGGGGCTGGCCGAGGACATGTTCGGCGACCCGGCCCGCACGGTGACGGTACGGGCCGAGATGTCGCGGGTGCGGAGGTACCTCGGGGCCTACCTGGAACACCGGCCGTATCGTTTCTGCGAGGACGCGGAGATCGAGGTGGTCCTCCCGGACGACCCGCGCGACCTGCTCCCCCACTCGACGGCACCGGCGGTGGCGGAACGCAGGGCGTCGCTGCCGGCGCCCTGAACGGGCCCCTCCAGGGGCGCGGCGCGGGGAACCGCGCGATCGGCCACGGCACAGCCGCACCCGCCCGCACCCGCCCGCACCCGCCCGCACGACTCGCCCGCCCCGCCCCGCCCCGCCCGAACCCGCACCCCGAGCCCCCACCCCGCCCAAACCGCCCACGCGCACCCCGAGCCGCCCCGCCCCGCCCGAACCGCCCACACGCACCCCGGACCGCCCCCACCCCGCCCGAGCCGTCCACGCGCACCCCGGGCCGCCCCACCCCGCGCGAGCCACCCACACGCGCCCCGGGCCGCCCCGCCCCGCCCGAACCGCCCACACGCACCCCGGACCGCCCCACCCCGCCCGAACCGCCCACGCGCACCCCGAGACGCCCCGCCCCGCGCGAGCCACCCACACGCGCCCCGGGCCGCCCCGAGCCGCCCACACGCGCCCCGAGCCGGCCGGGATGGCCGGAAAGACGGCACGTTTTCGCATATTTGCATCGTCCGCGTCCGCGAACCCGTCCGTCTGCCGTAGCATCCTCTACGGACCGCCCCATCCGCTCCTCGGTCAACGTGGCCACCGTCGAGCCCAGTTGGTCCGGTGTCCGTGGAGGTTCTATGAAGCAGCGCGGCAGACACCGCCGACGCAGGCGGGGCAGGGCGCTGCGCGCGGCCCTGACCGGAGCCGCCCTCGCGTTGACGGGTGCCGCCACGCTGATCAGCGCCTCGCAGGCCACGGTCGCCGACGACCCCGGCACCCTCGAACCCCTCACCTCCGCCGCCGAGACCGACGCGCTGCGGCTGACGGAGCACCGCGTGCCGCGGCCCTGGCTCGACCGGCTCTCCACCGCGATGGGCGAACCGGTGGGCGTCGACGCCGTCCTCGGCTCCGCCGACCACACGCTGCGCGACGCCGCCGACTGCACGGCCGGGGAACGCGAGGCCCTGCCGGTCTCCCCCGCGGCCACCCGCGCCTACTGCTGGGAGGAGGGCGACACCGAGGGCTGGCGGCCCGGCGCGGTCACCACCTCCGGGGACGCCGACGAGGACGGACGCTGGGGCGCCCACCGCGTCATCCTGTCCGCCTGGACCCGCGACGACGGGACGCCCGAGGGCGGCCTCGCCCGGGTCTCCTTCGTGGACGCCGACGATCCCGACCACCTGAGCTACACCTCGGCACTCCTCGCCGTCCCGGTCGACGGCGGCCACGACTACCGGGGGCTCGCCTCCCCCGTCTCCGGCATGGTCTGGTACCAGGACAAGCTGCTGGTCACCACCGGTTCCGGGGACCGCGACGCGCTGTACGTGTACGACGTGGACCGGGTCCAGCGCGCCACCACCGACGCGGACGCCGTCGGGCGGGTGCCCGGGGGCTGGGCGGCGGACGGCCACCCCTACGTACTGCCCGCCGTCGCCTCGTACCGGCTCTCCGACGCCGACGGTGCCGCCCGCCCCGGCGCGATCTCCCTGGACCGCGGCACGGTCCCCGACAGCCTGGTGGCGAGCGAGCGGGTGCCCGCGGACGACGACCGCCCCACCCGGCTGTGGCGCTACTCGTTCGGCACGGACCCGGCCCGCACCGGACTGCCGGCCGCCGACCCCTCCGGACGCGTCGACGCGGTGGAGGCGTACGAGACGGGGGCGGCCGAGGTCGGAGGCGTACTCTCCCACCGCCCGGCCGGCGCGGCACGGGCCGACTGGTACCTGGGACGCGCGGCCGGCGGCCACGACGGGCGCGGGACCCTGTGGCGCCAGGACACGGAGGACGCCCGGGCCACGGAGTGCGGTGCGGACCGCTCGCAGCGGTGCTGGAGCGGACAGGCGGGCTCCCTGTCGTACTGGGCGCAGACCGGTGAGGTCTGGTCCCAGTCGGGCCGCATGCTGTTCGCGCTGCCTCTGACGTCGATCGAGGACGCGCTGGACTGACGGCCACGGGCCCCTCGGGGTGCGCGCGGGCGGGGATCGACAGATCCGCGGACCGGATGATTCCCTGACCGGCATGACCAACATCGCCGTGACCACCTGGTCCTTGGAGCAGACGGCGCCGACCGATCTGCTGCCGGCCGCCGCACCGGAGGGGGACGTCCGGATCGTCCGCGCCGAGGTGCCCTCCCCCGAGTTCAGCCGCTTCCTGTACGCCTCGGTCGGCGGCGACATCCGCTGGACGGACCGGCTGGGCTGGAGCTACGCGCGGTGGCGGGAGCACCTGGAGCGGGCCGGCGTGGAGACCTGGGTCGCCTACGACCACGGCACGCCCGCCGGGTACGTGGAGCTGACGCCGGGGGACGACGGGGTCGTGGAGATCGAGTACTTCGGCCTGATCCCGGCCTTCCGGGGTCGGCGCATCGGCGGCCACCTGCTCTCGTACGGCGCCGCCCGCGCCTGGGACCTGGCGGACCGGTGGCCGGGGGTGGCCACGACCAAGCGGGTGTGGCTGCACACGTGCAGCAAGGACGGCGAGTTCGCGATGGACAACTACCAGCGCCGCGGTTTCCGCCTGTTCGACACCAAGGTCGAGGAGGAGGCGGAGGTGGCCACTCCGGGACCCTGGCCCGGAGCGTTCCCCACCTGACCGGCCGCCCCTCCACGGCCTCCGGCCGGGGGCCGAGCTGTGATCCACAACACCCGTGTCTCGCCCCACGAGACACGGGTGTCCGCATTTTGGACGAAGCTGGACTGTGTCCAGATCGTCGTGCCAGGCTTCCGTCATGCCTGGAACTGGAATTGCCTTGGTGAGTCGGCGGCACGTCGACCTCGGCCGCATGTCCAGCGCCATCTGTCCGGTCCGCTGAGAGCACCCTCCAGCACCTCCGGATTCCCCGCATTCGCCTGATTCCCGCGCGACGAAGCGCACGTACGCCTCACGTATGCCATGCGCCGTGCGCGCAGGTCAGAGCCGCTTTCCGCCTGTCCCGAAGGACGTGTCAAACCATGGCCGCCACGCCGCCGAATCCTGCTGCCGCGACCCCCCGCCGCAAGGTGAGCCGTCACCGTGGCGAGGGTCAGTGGGCTATGGGTCACTTCACCCCGCTCAACGGCAACGAGCAGACCAAGAAGGACGACGACGGTCTCAACGTACGGACACGTATTGAGACGATCTACTCCAAGCGGGGTTTCGACTCGATCGACCCCGGTGACCTGCGCGGCCGGATGCGCTGGTGGGGGCTGTACACCCAGCGCAAGCAGGGCATCGACGGCGGAAAGACGGCCATCCTGGAGCCGGAGGAGCTGGACGACAGCTACTTCATGCTGCGCGTCCGCATCGACGGTGGCGCGCTGACCACCGCACAGTTGCGGGTCATCGGCGAGATCTCGCAGGAGTTCGCGCGCGGCACGGCCGACATCACCGACCGGCAGAACGTCCAGTACCACTGGATCCGGATCGAGGACGTGCCCGAGATCTGGAACCGCCTGGAGGGCGTCGGCCTGTCCACGGTCACCGCCTGCGGCGACACGCCCCGCGTGATGATCGGCTCCCCGGTCGCGGGCATCGCCGAGGACGAGATCATCGACGGCACGCCGGCGCTGGAGGAGATGAAGCGCCGGGTCCTGAACAACCCGGCGTACTCGAACCTGCCGCGGAAGTTCAAGACCGCGATCTCCGGGTCGCCGGTACTGGACGTGGTGCACGAGATCAACGACGTGGCGTTCGTCGGCGTCGAGCACCCCGAGCACGGGCCGGGCTTCGACCTGTGGGTCGGCGGCGGCCTGTCCACCAACCCCAAGCTGGGCGTGCGCCTCGGTGCCTGGGTGCCGATCGACGACGTCCCCGACGTCTACGAGGGCGTCATCTCGATCTTCCGCGACTACGGCTACCGGCGGCTGCGCAACCGCGCCCGCCTGAAGTTCCTGGTCGCCGACTGGGGCCCGGAGAAGTTCCGCCAGGTGCTGGAGGACGAGTACCTGAAGCGGAAGCTGACCGACGGACCGGCGCCCGCCGACCCGACCAGCCGCTGGCGCGACCACATCGGCGTGCACCGGCAGAAGGACGGCCGCTACTACGTCGGCTTCGCCCCGCGCGTCGGCCGCGTCGACGGCACGATCCTGACCAAGGTCGCCGACCTGGCGGAGGCGCACGGCTCGGGCCGGGTGCGCACCACGGTCGAGCAGAAGATGATCGTCCTCGATGTCGAGGAGGGGCAGGTCGACTCGCTGGTCGAGTCCCTGGAGGCGCTGGACCTCACCGCCCGGCCCTCCACCTTCCGGCGCGGCACCATGGCCTGCACCGGCATCGAGTTCTGCAAGCTGGCCATCGTCGAGACCAAGGCGCGCGGTGCCTCGCTGATCGACGAACTGGAGCGCCGTCTCCCGGAGTTCGACGAGCCCCTCACCATCAACCTCAACGGCTGCCCGAACGCCTGCGCCCGCATCCAGACCGCGGACATCGGTCTCAAGGGCCAGCTGGTCCTGAACGCCGAGGGCGAGCAGGTCGAGGGCTACCAGGTGCACCTGGGCGGCGCGCTCGGCCTGGAGCCCGGCTTCGGCCGCAAGGTGCGCGGTCTGAAGGTCACGGCGGAGGAGCTGCCGGACTACGTGGAGCGCGTGCTGACGCGCTACCAGGCCGAGCGCGAGGACGGCGAGCGCTTCGCCACCTGGGCGGCCCGCGCCTCCGAGGAGGCCCTGTCGTGACGGAGCGTGCCGCGCCCTTCTACTGCCCCTACTGCGGCGACGAGGACCTGCGTCCGCACGAGGAAGGTCACGGCGCCTGGGAATGCGGGGCGTGCAACCGCGCATTCCAGTTGAAGTTCCTCGGGCTTCTCGCCCGGGGTCTTCAGCCCAACTCCACGGGAGGGGAACCGATATGACGACGGTTCAGGAAGAGCGTACGACCGAGGAACTCAAGGCACTCGCCGAGCGGGCGGGCCGCGAGCTGGAGGACGCCTCCGCGCTGGAGATCCTCCAGTGGGCGGCCGACACCTTCGGCGGACGCTTCTGCGTGACCTCCTCGATGGAGGACGCGGTCGTCGCCCACCTCGCCTCCCGCGCCCTGCCCGGCGTGGACGTGGTGTTCCTCGACACCGGCTACCACTTCCCGGAGACCATCGGCACCCGGGACGCGGTGGAGGCCGTGATGGACGTCAACGTCATCACGCTCACCCCCCGGCAGACGGTCGCCGAGCAGGACGCCGAGTACGGGCCGAAGCTGCACGACCGCGACCCCGACCTGTGCTGCGCGCTGCGCAAGGTGAAGCCGCTGGAGGAGGGCCTCAAGAGCTATCAGGCCTGGGCGACCGGCCTGCGCCGCGACGAGTCCGAGACCCGCGCGAACACGCCGGTGGTCGGCTGGGACGAGAAGCGGCGGAAGGTGAAGGTCTCTCCCATCGCCAAGTGGTCACAGGAAGATGTGCAAACGTACGTCGACGAGCACGGCGTCCTCACCAACCCGCTGCTGATGGACGGCTATGCCTCCGTGGGCTGCGCGCCCTGCACCCGCCGTGTGCTGGAGGGCGAGGACGCCCGCGCCGGTCGCTGGGCGGGCCGCTCCAAGACCGAGTGCGGACTGCACGGCTGACATGACGACGACCACTGAGATTCAGGAGAACCCTGTGACGACCGGAGCCACCGTCTGGCTCACGGGTCTGCCCAGCGCCGGCAAGACCACCATCGCCCACGAACTGGCCGGCCGGCTCCGCGAGCAGGGCCGGCGCGTCGAGCTCCTCGACGGCGACGAGATCCGCGAGTTCCTCTCGGCGGGCCTCGGCTTCAGCCGCGAGGACCGGCACACCAACGTGCAGCGCATCGGCTTCGTCGCCGAACTGCTCGCCCGCAACGGCGTCACGGCGCTGGTCCCCGTGATCGCCCCGTACGCGGACAGCCGGGACGCGGTCCGCAAGCGGCACGAGGCGAACGGCACGGCGTACGTGGAAGTGCACGTGGCCACCCCGGTCGAGGTGTGCTCGGTGCGCGATGTGAAGGGCCTGTACGCCAAGCAGGCCGCGGGTGAGCTGACCGGGCTCACCGGGGTCGACGACCCGTACGAGGAGCCCGTCGCGCCCGACCTGCGCATCGAGTCGCAGGACCAGACCGTCCAGGAGTCCGCCGCGGCGGTCCACGCCCTGCTCACCGAAAGGGGACTGGCATGACGACGACCGTCGCAGCGGTGCGGGAGGGTACGGCCGGCCCGTACGCCCTCTCCCACCTCGACGCCCTCGAGTCCGAGGCGGTGCACATCTTCCGCGAGGTGGCGGGCGAGTTCGAGCGGCCGGTGATCCTCTTCTCCGGCGGCAAGGACTCGATCCTGATGCTGCACCTGGCGCTGAAGGCGTTCGCCCCCGCGCCGGTCCCGTTCTCGCTGCTGCACGTGGACACCGGGCACAACTTCCCCGAGGTCCTGGAGTACCGCGACCGCACGGTCGAGAAGCACGGGCTGCGCCTGCACGTGGCCTCCGTGCAGGACTACATCGACCGGGGTGTGCTCAAGGAGCGCCCGGACGGCACCCGCAACCCGCTGCAGACGCTGCCGCTGACCGAGAAGATCCAGGCGGAGAAGTTCGACGCCGTCTTCGGCGGCGGGCGCCGCGACGAGGAGAAGGCGCGAGCGAAGGAGCGGGTGTTCTCGCTGCGCGACGAGTTCTCCCAGTGGGACCCGCGTCGCCAGCGCCCGGAACTGTGGAACCTGTACAACGGCCGGCACGCCCCCGGCGAGCACGTCCGCGTCTTCCCGCTCTCCAACTGGACCGAGCTGGACGTGTGGCAGTACATCGCCCGCGAGTCCATCGAACTGCCGGCGATCTACTACGCCCACGAGCGCGAGGTCTTCGGCCGCAGCGGCATGTGGCTGACCGCCGGTGAGTGGGGCGGCCCGAAGGACGACGAGCCCGTGGTCAAGCGGCGGGTCCGCTACCGCACCGTCGGCGACATGTCCTGCACCGGGGCCGTCGACTCGGACGCCGACAGCATCGAGAAGGTGATCGCCGAGATCGCCGTCTCCCGGCTCACCGAGCGCGGCGCGACCCGCGCCGACGACAAGATGTCCGAGGCCGCGATGGAAGACCGCAAGCGCGAGGGGTACTTCTAGCCATGACGAGCACCACCGAACCCACCGAGCCTTTGGCGGCCTGGCAGCTGTCGGAGACGACCCTGCTGCGCTTCGCCACCGCCGGGTCCGTCGACGACGGCAAGTCCACCCTGGTCGGCCGTCTGCTGCACGACTCCAAGTCGGTCCTCGTCGACCAGCTGGAGGCAGTGGAGCGCGCCTCCGCGAGCCGCGGCCAGGAGGCCCCGGACCTCGCGCTGCTCACCGACGGCCTGCGCGCCGAGCGCGAGCAGGGCATCACCATCGACGTGGCCTACCGCTACTTCGCCACCCCGCGCCGCCGGTTCATCCTCGCCGACACCCCCGGGCACGTGCAGTACACCCGGAACATGGTCACCGGCGCCTCCACGGCCGAGCTGACGGTGGTCCTGGTCGACGCCCGCAACGGCGTCGTCGAGCAGACCCGCCGGCACGCCGCGATCGCCGCCCTGCTGCGGGTCCCGCACGTCGTCCTCGCCGTCAACAAGATGGACCTGGTCGACTACAGGGAGCCCGTGTTCGCCGCCATCGCCGAGGAGTTCACGGCGTACGCGACCGAGCTGGGCGTCCCCGAGGTCACCGCGATCCCGATCTCGGCGCTCGCCGGCGACAACGTGGTGGAACCGTCGGCGGTCATGGACTGGTACGGCGGCCCGACCGTGCTCGAACACCTGGAGACCGTCCCGGTCAGCCACGACCTGGCGCACTGCCACGCCCGGCTGCCCGTGCAGTACGTGATCCGGCCGCGCACCGCCGAGCACCCCGACTACCGCGGCTACGCGGGCCAGATCGCCGCCGGCACCTTCCACGTCGGCGACGAGGTCACCGTCCTGCCGTCGGGCCGCACCTCCAAGGTGTCCGGCATCGACCTGCTGGGCGAGCCCGTCGACGCCGCCTGGACGCCGCAGTCGGTGACGCTGCTCCTCGAGGACGACATCGACGTCTCGCGCGGCGACCTGATCGTGCCCAGCAAGGACGCGCCGGACACCACCCAGGACGTGGAGGCCACGGTCTGCCACGTCGCCGACGCGCCGCTCACGGTGGGCCACCGCGTGCTCATCAAGCACGGCACGCGCACCGTCAAGGCGATCGTCAAGGACATCCCGGCCCGGCTCACGCTGGACGACCTGTCCCTGCACCCGCACCCCGGGCAGCTCGTCGCCAACGACATCGGCCGGGTGAAGATCCGTACGGCGGAACCGCTGCCCGCCGACTCCTACGCCGACTCCCGCCGCACCGGTTCGTTCATCCTGATCGACCCGAGCGACGGCACCACGCTCACCGCGGGCATGGCCGGCGAGTCCTTCGCCGCGCCGGAGCCGGTCAAGGACGCGGCGGACGACGACGGGTGGGACTTCTAGGCATGGGCTCCCCCGACTTCTACTCCACGTTCGCGAAGGAGGGCGGCCGCGTCGGCAGCGGCGCCCTGGGAAGCGGGCAGGGCGGGGTCGCGCGATGTGCGTGCTGACGTACGCGCACCGCTCGCGCGCCCTCACCCCCCACCGCCACAGACGTAAACCCGCCGATCTCCCGGCCACGACCTGACACCTCGGACCAACCGACAGGCGTGCGAGCCGGGCCACCGAGAGGAACACCTCCCGTGCCTGCCACCACCGCCCCGCGCCGCGCTCTCGCGGTCCTGGCCGCTCTGCCGCTGCTGGCGCTCGCCGGGTGCGGATACGGCTCCCAGGCCAAGGACGACTCGGGCGCGGAGATCGCCGCCGGGGCCGAGAAGATCGACGGTCTCGACTCCGTACGGATCGGCTACTTCGGCAACGTCACCCACGCCACCGCGCTGGTCGGCAACCAGAAGGGCTTCTTCCAGAAGGAGCTGGGCGCCACCGAGGCCAAGTACGCGGCCTTCAACGCGGGTCCGTCCGAGATCGAGGCGCTGAACTCCGGCTCGATCGACATCGGCTGGATCGGCCCTTCCCCGGCGATCAACGGCTACGCGAAGTCGGACGGCAAGAACCTGCGGATCATCGGCGGTTCGGCCTCCGGCGGGGTGAAGCTGGTGGTGAACCCGGACAAGATCAAGTCGTTGAAGGACGTCAAGGGCAAGCGCATCGCGACCCCTCAGCTGGGCAACACGCAGGACGTGGCGTTCCTCAACTGGGTCGCCGAGCAGGGCTGGAAGGTCGACGCGCAGAGCGGCAAGGGCGACGTGACGGTCGTCCGCAGCGACAACAAGGTGACCCCGGACGCCTTCCAGGCCGGTTCCGTCGACGGCGCGTGGGTGCCGGAGCCGACCGCGTCCCGGCTGGTCGCCCAGGGCGGCAAGGTACTGCTGGACGAGTCGACGCTGTGGCCGGACGAGAAGTTCGTGATCACGAACATCATCGTGCGGCAGAAGTTCCTGGAGGAACACCCGAAGGCCGTCGAGGCGGTGCTGAAGGCCTCGGTGGACACCAACGCGTGGATCGAGGCCAACCCCGACGAGGCCAAGGCCGCGGCGAACAAGCAGCTGGAGAAGGACACCGGCAAGGCGCTGCCCGCCGATGTCCTGGACCCGGCGTGGGAGTCGATCCGGCTGACCGACGACCCGCTGGCCGCCACCCTCGGCGCCCAGGCGGATCACGCCGTCAAGGCCGGTCTGCTGGAGCAGCCCGACCTCAAGGGCATCTACGACCTCACGCTGCTCAACAAGGTCCTCAAGGCCAAGGGCGAACCCGCGGTCGACGACGCCGGTCTCGGCGTCCAGTAGGCCCGGACCCCCGACCATTCCCCAGGATCCCCAGGAGGTGACGACCATGGCCACGACCACGACCCTCGCCAAGGCCGACGAGGGCACCGAGGCGGCCTCGCACGCCGCGCGGATCGAGCACGTCTCGAAGTCGTTCGGGGGCCCCGCCGGGCAGCAGCTCGTGCTGGACGACATCACCCTCGATGTCGCGCCCGGCGAGTTCGTCACCCTCCTGGGGGCCTCCGGCTGCGGCAAGTCCACGCTGCTGAACCTGGTGGCGGGCCTGGACAAGCCGAGCGCCGGCGCGATCACCACGGACGGGCGGCCGGCCCTGATGTTCCAGGAGCACGCCCTGTTCCCGTGGCTGACCGCGGGCAAGAACATCGAACTCGCCCTGAGGCTGCGGGGCGTGCCCAAGTCCGAGCGCCGCGACAAGGCGGAGGAGCTGCTCGAACTCGTCCGGCTGAAGGGCGCGTACGGCAAGCGGGTGCACGAGCTGTCGGGCGGTATGCGCCAGCGGGTCGCGATGGCCCGGGCGCTCGCCCAGGAGAGCAAGCTGCTGCTGATGGACGAGCCGTTCGCGGCCCTGGACGCCATCACGCGTGACGTGCTGCACGACGAGCTGACCCGGATCTGGCGCGAGACGCGGCTGTCGGTCCTGTTCGTGACGCACAACGTCCGCGAGGCCGTCCGGCTCGCGGAGCGCGTGGTGCTGCTCTCCTCCCGCCCCGGGCGCGTCGCCCGCCAGTGGACGGTCGGCATCCCGCATCCGCGCCGCATCGAGGACACCGCCGTGGCGGAACTGTCCGTCGAGATCACCGAAGAACTGCGTGGGGAGATCCGCCGCCATGGCCAGCACTGACACGACGCGTCCCGCCAAGGACGCGGGCGCCGGGGACGGCGGCGATCTCGCCGGTCTGGAGGCGGGCCTGGACGCACTGGAGACGGTGCAGCAGGGCCGCAAGCCCTTCCGGCAGACCTTCGTGGAGAAGATCCTGCCGCCCACCGTCGCCGTTCTCCTCGTGATCGCGGTGTGGCAGGGGCTCGTCTCCTTCAAGATCGTCGACGATCCGACCAAGCTGCCCGCCCCGTCCGACGTGTGGGACGTGGTGCACCAGGCCTGGCTCCAGGGCGAGCTGCTCGGCTACATCTGGACCAGCGTCTCGCGCGGTCTGCTCGGCTTCTGCTTCGCGCTGCTGATCGGCACCCCGCTGGGGCTCCTGGTGGCGCGGGTGAAGTTCGTGCGCGCGGCGATCGGCCCGATCCTGTCCGGCCTCCAGTCGCTGCCGTCGGTGGCCTGGGTGCCGCCGGCCGTGATCTGGCTGGGCCTGAACGACAAGATGATGTACGCGGTCATCCTGCTCGGCGCGGTGCCGTCCATCGCCAACGGCCTGGTGTCCGGCGTCGACCAGGTGTCCCCGCTGTTCCTGCGCGCGGGCCGCACGCTGGGCGCGACGGGGCTGAAGGGCACCTGGCACATCGTGCTGCCGGCCGCGCTGCCCGGCTATGTGGCGGGCCTCAAGCAGGGCTGGGCGTTCTCCTGGCGGTCGCTGATGGCCGCCGAGATCATCGCGTCCTTCCCCGACCTCGGGGTGGGCCTCGGCCAGTTGCTGGAGAACGGCCGCAACGCCAGCGACATGGCCATGGTCTTCGAGGCGATCCTCCTCATCCTGATCGTCGGCATCGCCATCGACCTGCTGATCTTCAGCCCGCTGGAGCGGTGGGTGCTGCGCAGCCGCGGTCTGCTGGTGAGGAGCTGACGGCCATGATGTCCCCGCCGGTCCTCCTGGTCATCGCCCACGGCAGCCGCGACCCGCGGCACGCCGCGACCGTGCACGCCTTGGTCCGCCGGGTCAGGGCGGTACGCCCGGACGTACGGGTGGAGACCGGCTTCCTGGACTTCAACGTGCCCTCGGTGCGGGGCGTGCTGGAGTCCCTGGAGACGGAGGGAGTGCGGGACGTGGTGGCGCTGCCGCTGCTGCTGACCCGCGCCTTCCACGCCAAGGCGGACATCCCGGCGGTCCTCGCGGACGCGCCGCCGCGGCTGCGGATCCGGCAGGCCGAGGTGCTCGGCCCCTCGCCGCTGCTGCTGTCGGCGCTGGAGCGGCGCCTGTACGAGGCGGGTCTGACGCCCGCCGACAAGTCCTCGACCGGGGTCGTACTGGCCTCGGCGGGGTCCTCCGACCCGGAGGCGATCGCAGTGATCGCAGAAATCGCGCGGGAGTGGCGGCACACCGGTTGGTGCGCCGTGCGGCCTGCGTTCGCCTCCGCATCCCTTCCGCGCACCGAGGACGCGGTGCGCGAGCTGCGGGAGCTGGGCTGCGCACGCGTGGCCGTGGCGCCGTACGTCCTGGCCCCCGGTTTCCTGCCGGACCGCATAGCGCGGGGCGCGGGGCGGGCGGACGTGCTGGCGGACGTCCTCGGTCCCTCGCCCGAGGTGGCGCGGGTGCTGCTGGAGCGGTACGACGAGGCGCGGACGCCGGTGCTGGCGGCGGCGGTCGGGGCCTGACCGCCCGGCCGTCGTCACCGTCGTGCTCACCGTCGTCGTCACTGTCGTCGTGACTGTCGTCGTCAGTCGAAGGACAGCCCACCGGTGCGCGTGCGCTTGAGTTCGAAGACGTCGGGGTCGGTGGCCAGGACGCGGAAGCTGTCGAAGAGCTCTGCCGCGCGGGTGCCGCGCGGAACGGCCCGCAGCACGGGCCCGAACCACACCGTTCCATCGACATGGATGGTGGGCGTCCCCACATAGCCGCCGGAGTCGGGTTCGGCCCCCGCCTCGTGGCTGCGGCGCACGGCGTCGTCGTAGGCCGGATCGTGCGCGGCGGCGGCCAGTTCGGGTGCGAGACCCAGCTCGGCCAGGGACTCGGCGACCACGGGGCCGAAGTCCCCGGCGCCCCGCCCGCGGCCAAAGCGGCCGCGCGCGATGTCAAGTTCGAGAACTCCCATCTCCCCACACAGCTC
>NZ_JBHJRX010000021.1:0-119663 GCF_042268605.1 Streptomyces sp. NPDC056296
TTCGACAGCTCCACTCCACAACCGGAGGCCTTCGCCGTCCTACAGATTCAGACCGTGTCGTCGCACAAACTCGACCAACCTGGCTGGGCAGTACAGCTAGGCCAGTTCCGCGCCGCGTTCCGCGGCCTCCGTCTCGGACGTCGCGCCGCCCGTCGCCAGGGTGCCTCCGGAGCTCTCCAGATGGGCCCGCACGAACCACTGGAACTGCTCCAGGTCCCGGAGCTGACCGATCAGGAGGTCCTCCGTGGCGGGGTCGATGTCGCCCGCCTCCTTCACCGCCTCGCGCACACCCTCGATCACGCCGGTGTACACGACGTCGAGCGCGCCGAGATGGGCGATGGCGTCGGCCCGGCCGATGGAGTAGTCGTCCCAGGCCCGCTCGGCCACCAGGGCCCCGGGCGTGCCCTGCGCCACCCCGCCGAGTGCGGCGATGCGCTCCGCGACGTCGTCGGCCATCTCGCGCACCTGGTCGACCTGCGGGTCGATCATCTCGTGCACCGCGATGAAGTGCGGTCCCACGACGTTCCAGTGCACGTGCTTGAGGGTGAGATGCAGGTCGTTGAGGGCGTGCAGGCGCATCCGCAGCACACCGATCAGCCGGCCGGCGGCCTCCCGCTCGATGCCGGGGACCGTGTACTTCGGGGTCAGGTCGTGCGTCATGGCGGACACCAGCTCCTCAAGGGTTTCGTACGTCGTTGCACGTGAACGACTGCCCCGCATCGGCGACGGCAGACATGCACGGGCGCTGTGCCTGAGGAGGACGGGTCTCCCCCGAGCGGGGGAGTCAATCCTCGGTACGTCCTTCCGGCGCCGCGTCGCGGACCGTACCCGGGAGCGACGTCGGGGCGGCCGCCCGCCGACAGGATGATGTGCATGACCACGACATCACAGCTTCCCGCCCCCGCCCGCTGGGCGGTCCTCGCCGCTCACGCCGTCGCGCTCCTCACCCTCCCGACCGGGCTCTGGCGCCTCCTGCTGGCGGCGGGGCAGCCCGCCGGGTACACCGAGGCGGGCTACGAGGCGATGGGCATCGACGGGTGGGGCGTGGTGTACGTGGTCGGACTGAGCGTGGTGAGCGAGGCGCTGGCCCTGCTCACGCTCGGCCTGGTCCGGCCCTGGGGCGAGGTGGTCCCGCGCTGGGTACCGCTGCTCGGCGGGCGGCCGGTCCCGGTGATGGCGGCGGTCCTTCCGGCGGGCCTGGGCGCCGCCGTGCTGACCGCCCTGTGGACCCCCTTCGCCTGGTGGTGGGCCACTCCCCACCCCGACATGACCCCGCTCGGCGAGACCCTCCTCGGCTTCGCCTACCTGCCCCTGGTCGCCTGGGGCCCGCTGCTCGGCGCCGTCACCGTCTCCTACTACCGCCGACGCCGTCCCGCAGTGGCCGGTTCCGAGCGGGAGCCGATCACGGGGCTCTAGGGGTGTCGTTTGGATCAGGTCGGCTCCGGGCAACGGTGCCTTGCGACCGGACCCCGCGATCCCGGCATGATCCAAACGACACCCCCTAGCTAAGGTGCCTGCCCGTGACGGATGCCCCGAATTCCCCCGACAGCGTGCCCCTGTGGCGCGACCAGCGCTTCGTGCTGCTCCTGGGCACACGCGTCATTTCGGTACTGGGCAACGGCTTCGCACGGGTGGCGCTGGCGTTCGCGGTACTCGCCCTGCCGGGGGCCGGCGTGGGCCGGCTCCTACGACTGGTTCGGCTCCCTCGCCTTCGCCCCGCTCGGCCTGCTCGTCGCCGGCCCCGTGGCGGCGGCGGTGGGCACCGCCCGCGCGCTGGCCGGCTGGGAGGCGCTGATCGTCCTGGCCACCGCGGCGGCCCTGCTCTCCCCTCAGGTACGCACGCTGCGCGCCTACGACGTCAGGACGGCGGAGCGGGCAGGGGCATCGCGCTGAGCGCACGCGCCGCGTGGACGAGGTTGGACGCCATGGCCCGGCCGGTCGAGGTCGACCAGTCGTGTCCGCGGTCGTCGTCGAGGTAGTCGGGTCCGGGTCCGGGACCGAGGTGCCAGTAGGTCCAGGCCTGACCCGGAATGGTGTAGCCGATGTCCGAGAGCCCGCCGCTGATCTCACTGATGACGTGGTGGGCGCCGTCCTCGTTCCCGGTGACCAGGATCCCGGCGACGCGGTTGTAGGCGACGGGGCGCTCCTCGTCGTCGGTCTCGCTGAGCATGGCGTCCATGCGTTCGAGGACCCGCTGGGCGACCGAGGACGGGCGGCCGAGCCAGGTCGGCGAGGCGATGATCAGGATCTCCGACGCCAGCAGCTTCTCGTGCACGCCCGGCCAGTCGTCGCCGTCGCCCATGTCGGTCTCGACCCCCGGTTTCAGGTTCAGGTCGACGGCCCGTACGACATCCACCTCCGCCCCGTGGCCTTTGAGGGCCGCGATGACCGTGGCGGCGAGGGCCTCGGTGTTCGACGGCTGGGGGGAGGGCTTGAGAGTGCAGTTGATGACGAGTGCGCGCATGCCTACCCCTCTTCCCCGGGCGGCGGCTTTCGACCGTCCGAACGCGGGACCGTTCACCCGCCCGGACGCGCGGCGGCCGGGTGAGCGGGCGGACGGCGGACCGGCGATGTCCGCTCAGGGCAGGGCGATGCCGTCCAGTCTGCCCTGCTTGGCGTCGTCGACCAGCGACGAGAACTGGTCGGCGCTCATCTGCACGCGCTGGCCGAAGTCGTCGGTCAGGACGATCCGTTGCTCCGCCGGGGCGTCGGGGTCGACGAACAGCTGGGGGCAGCCGCAGTCGCAGTTTCCGCAGAACGTCGCTACGGGCTCCAGGCCGTGAGGATCGCTCATACCGGTGCACCTTCCGTGGGAGACGGGTGTCCGCGCCGGTGTCCGCACCGGCGGTCGTGGGGAACTGACTGGGGGATACCCGGCGCGGCGGCCACGGACGCGTGCCTCGGCCCGGCGCGGAGGCACGGCGGGCGGTCCCCGTGCGCCGGTGCTCCCGTGTCCGCTTCCGCTGCTCCGGTCCGGCGGAGACGGCCGGGAACCGGACGGGCCTTTCGTCCGACCGTATGTGTGTGAAGTGTGGTGCGGATCACGCGCTTCGTGTTGAGTGGGGGGCCGGACCGGAATCCGTACCCACCGGTGATCACGGGAGCCCGGATGCGAGGATGAGGCCGCCATGAATGCAGGGTGGTGTTCTCGCACGGTACGGGCCGCGGTGTTCGCGGCCGTCTGCGTGCTGCTCGCCGCCTTGGGCCACATCCTTATGTCCGGGACCGCGGTGCCCTGGTGGGCCATGGCGGCGGGCGCGGCGGCGACGGGCGGCGCCGCCTGGTGGCTCGCCGACCGGGAACGCGGACCGCTCGCCGTCGTCTGCGTCGCGGTGGCCGCCCAGACCGTACTGCACACGTCCTTCTCGCTCGCCCAGGCGACGAAGATGCCGCGGTCTGCGGGCGACGAGTCCCTCGCGCGCCGGTGGCTGGACATCCTGCTGTGCCGGATGCCGTCCGGCCCGGGCGGGGAGCACGGCGCCATGCCGACGTCCATGAGCACCGCGGACCACGGCCTCCATGCCGGGCACTCCATGCCCGGCATGGACGCCATGCCCGCCATGGACCCCGCGGGCCACGCCATGGGCGGCATGTCCTCGACCGGCATGCTCGCCGCCCACCTGGTGGCCGCGCTGCTGTGCGGCCTCTGGCTCGCCCACGGCGAACGCGCCGTCTTCCGCATCCTGCGGTGCCTCGCCACCCGGCTCGTCACGCCCCTGCGCCTGCTGCTCCGGCTGCCCGTGCCGCCGCACCGCCCGCGCGTCCGTGCGGTCCGCCGAGCGTCCTCGGACCGGGCACCGCGCCGTCTTCTCCTCGCCCATGCGATCACTTCTCGGGGTCCGCCCGCCGGGACCGCTGTCGTCTGACGACAGCTGGTTCCCCGAGGCCGTAGGCGAATCCGTCGAGCCGTCGAGCCGCCGGCGTCGCGCCTCGGGCACCGGCCGTGCGCTCCCGCGCCCGGCCGCCCACCCCTTGGCCGGTCCCGCCGTGCCGCCGGCGCGTCCCGCACGGGCCGGCCCCGCCCGGAGACCGGATCCCTGATCCCGAGAAGGACAGACACAGGTGATCACTCCTGCCCTGACCGCACCGCGACGGCAGCCGGGTACGTCCACGAAGGAGGCGTCCATCACGGCCTGGGCACTCGCCGCGCGCACCGGCGACCCCGTCGCCGTCGACCGCTTCGTACGCGCCCTGCACCGGGACGTCCGCCACTACGTGACCTTCCTCGGCGCCGATCCGCAGAGCGCCGAGGACCTGACCCAGGACACCTTCCTGCGGGCCCTCGGCAGCCTGCACCGCTTCGAAGGCCGCTCCTCGGCACGCACCTGGCTGCTCGCCATCGCCCGCCGTGCGGTGGTCGACAGCATCCGTTACGACTCCTCCCGGCCCCGCCTGGCGGCCACGGACGACTGGGAGTCGGCCGTGGAGCGCACCCAGCCGCGCGATCTGCCCGGCTTCGACGACGGCATCGCCCTCGCCGACCTGCTGGCCGCGCTGCCCGACGACCGCCGCGAGGCGTTCGTCCTCACCCAGCTGCTGGGACTGCCCTACGCGGAGGCGGCCGACGTCAGCGAGTGCCCGATAGGGACGGTGCGTTCACGGGTCGCCCGCGCCCGTGCCTCCCTGATCGAGTGGCTGAACGACGCCGAGCGTCCCGTGCCGGTGGCCGCCGCCGCGTGACGGCCGGTCCGGACGGCGGTGGGCCCGGATCACCGAGTGACCCGGGCCCACCCCGGCCGACGAGGAGCGGTCCTGCGACGGCCTGCCGCTGTTCCCGCCCGCGTGTCCTCGTACCGGTCCCCGGGCCGGGGACTTCGTGGAGGGCTTCGGCTACCGTCGGCCGCATGGCTGACGAGTGCTTCCGGCATCCACGGCTCGCCGCGGTGTACGACGCCCTCGACCCCGATCGCGGCGACCTCGACGCGTACGTGCGCATGGGCCGAGGAGTTCGGCGCGCGGCGGGTGCTGGACATCGGCTGCGGAACAGGGGTGTTCGCCCTGCTGCTGGCCGACCGCGGTGTGGAGACCGTCGGCGTCGACCCCGCCCGGGCGTCCATCGAGGTGGCTCGGGGCAAGGCGGGCGGCGACCGAGTGCGGTGGATCGAGGGCGACGCCACCTCACTGCCAGCGCTGCGGGTGGACCTGGCGACCATGACGGCGAACGCTCCCCAGGAGATCACCGACACCCGGATGTGGCACCGGACGCTGAGGGGCGCCTACGAAGCCCTGCGCCCCGGCGGGCACCTGGTGTTCGAGACGCGGGACCCGGACCGGCGCGCGTGGGAGGAGTGGAACCCGCATCGACCCACCGGGTCACGGAGATCCCCGGCGTGGGCGCGGTCGAGAGCTGGTGCCGGTTGGTGGAGGTGAGGTGGCCGCTGATCTCCTTCCGCTGGACCTACGTCTTCGGCTCGGACGGCGAAGTGCTGACCTCCGACTCGACGTTGCGCTTCCGCGGGCGGCAGGAGGTCGAGGCGGACCTGGACGCACAGGGCTACGTGGTGGAGGAGGTGCGCGACGCACCCGACCGCGCGGGCAGGGAGTTCGTCTTCGTCGCACGACGCCCCGCGGGCGACCGGCCGTTCACCGCCCGGCCCGAGCCGCCCCCACGCCAGGCCGGGTGAACCAGGAGCGGGAGCCCCCGGAAACCGGCAGCCGACGTCGTCCCCTCACTGCCGGGCCACACCCATGACCCGGCGCCCCCGAGCGCCCATCCTTGGTTCCATGGCCCGCCTTCAGCACACCGTGACGCTCGCCCCCGTGCCCCGCCGCTGGTTCGAGTCATGCGTCACCACGCTCCACGACCTCGCGGAAGGGCTCGACGTCGAGGGAGCGTACCTGCGCCTGCCCGGCGGGCGACCGCTGCCCGGCCTGGTCCTGTCCGAGGGGAGTCACCTGCGGCCGGGCGCCCGCTACCGGCCGGTGAACGAGAAGGACGGGCAACCGGACGCCGACCAGGCGGTCACCGTCCTCGCCTGGGACCGTCACCGCGAGACGGCGCTGGAGGTCGGCACCCTCGACGAAGACCCGGCACACCGCGCCGAGTCGACCTGCGTACTCCGGCTCGTGAACGCCGCACGGCCACGAGAGGCGTGGCTCTCGGCGACGCTGCGGACCAGCGGGGAGAAGCGGTCGAAGTACCTCGGCGGCACCGTACGACTGCACCTCGATCTCGGCGCATGGTGGCCGTCGGCGGCGGGCCGAGGTCGCCGCCCCCTGGCCGCGCCCCTGACCGGCACCCTCACACACGCACTCGCCCGCGCCACCGTGACGGTCGTACCGCGCCCGGCCCCCGGCGGACGCTGGCGGGTGACGGTGAAGGTGCGGGTCAGGGGCCGCTCCTTCGCCCGGCCCCTGCTCCCCGTCGCGATGGCCGTCATGGGGCGCCGCGCGCACAGGGCCTTCGCCGAGGCGCTGGACGACGCGGCGCGGGAGTGGAACGGGCGGCTGCCCGCGCTGGTCCGCAAGGAAGGAGAGGAACTGCGCGCGGAGTTGACCGGTGCGCTGCTCGCCCCTTGAGGCAGCATCCGCACGCACCCCTGCTGCCGTACGCCCCCTGGTCCCCGCCGGGTGACACCCCGTTAGGGTCCCGGAATGAACTCCACAACCGTGCGCGGCGCCACGATCGACTACGACGACCTCGGTCCCTCGACCGGGCTCCCGATCCTCCTGATCCACGGGCACCCCTTCAACCGCACCCTGTGGGCGCCCCAGGTGACGGCGCTGACGGAAGCCGGCTACCGGGTCGTCACCCCCGACCTGCGCGGCTACGGCCGCAGCAGCGTGAGTACCGGCAAGGTGCTGCTCGCCGACTTCGCCGACGACCTCGCCGCGCTCCTGGACCACTTGGACATCGAGCGCGCGGTGGTCGGCGGCGTCTCCATGGGCGGTCAGATCACCATGGAGTTCCAGCTGCGTCACCCGGGGCGGGTGCGGGCCCTCGTCCTGTCCGACACCTCCGCTCCCGCCGAGACCGCCGAGGGCAGGCGGTTCCGCAACCGGCTGGCCGACAGGCTCCTCGCGGAGGGCATGGACGGTTACGCGCACGAGGTCATCGACAAGATGCTCGCCGCCTACAACGTCACCGCGATGCCGGACGTGGCCGCCCGCGTCCTGGAGATGATGTGCGCCACCGACCCGCGGGGCGCCGCGGCGGCGCTGCGTGGACGTGCCGAACGCCCCGACTACCGGGACGTCCTGGCCGCTGTCGAGGCGCCGGTCCTGATCGTCGTGGGCGCGGACGACGTCTACACCCCCGTGGCGGAGGCCGAGTCCATCCGGCGCCTCGTCCCGCACGCCACCCTCGCCGTCATCGACAAGGCCGGTCACCTCCCGGGTGCCGAGCAACCGGAGCGCTTCAACGCCGTACTGCTGGACTTCCTGGCCGCGCGGATGTGATCGGGCGCGGGCCACCCGCCGGGGCTGTCAAGGTTTCCTTGACAAGGTGCATGCTGTCAAGGAAACCTTGACAGCATGCACACTCCGACGCGCCCTTCCCCGACCGTGCCCACGGTCGCCACCGCCTTGCTCGCTGTGGTGACCGCCCTGATCGCCCTGGCGATCTCACTCGTCGACGACCTCGGCACCCCGGCCTTCCTCGTCCTGGTCGCCGCGGACCTCCTGGTCGTCCTCGTCATGGGAGCACTGCTCTCCGCGTCCCTGACGAGGCACACCGCGGCCGGCACCGACGCCGGGCGGCTGGAGCGGGACCTGGAGAAGCTCGACGGCCTGGAGCCGCTGCGCACCGGCGAGGCGAAGGGTGCGCGGCGGTGAGCGGGACCGAACTGCTCACCGAGGAGGAGATCCTGCGCATCAGGGAGGGCATCGCTGCCGCCGTACTCGATGCCCCGGACGGACTGGTCGAGTCGCTTGAACATGATCCCGAGGGCTATCTCCGCCTGGTGGCCGCCAGTCGCGTCGGCGCCGAGGAGACGAGCAGGCTGCTCCGCGAGGCGGTCCAGGGCGCGCGGGCCGCAGGGCAGAGCTGGGACACCGTGGGCGGTGTCCTCGGCGTGAGCCGGCAGGCCGCGCAGCAGAGGTTCGCCGACCGGGGGCGGCCCGGTCCGGACGCGTCCGGTGCGGCGGAACGGCGGGTGCTGACCCCGCTGACCGCGTTCAACGAGATGCAGGCGCTCGCCGAAGCCGGCACGGACGGCTGGCACGTGGTGGACTTCGGTCCGTTCTTCCATGTCGTGGAGAAATCCGGCCACCCCTGGGAACACCGCAGGGTTCCCTTCGCGGTCGGCGCCCGGCACCGGCGGATGGAGGAGCAGGGGTGGACACAGGTCGGCTCCGGGGCGTTCCCGTGGCGCTACTACAAGCGCCCTGTCCGGCGCGCGCTGGGCGCACATGGTGAATGAGTGAGCCCTGTACGCGCCCCCGTGGCGATACGGACAATGCGCAGTGGCCGTGATCACGCGGCGGGAGGCGCGGGGTCGTCCACCGCCGCCTTCCCGGGAAAGCAGGTCGATCGCCATGCTGTTGCGTCTGCCCACGTCCGTGTCCGAAGCGCAGGAGTGCATGGCCGAGGGAGCGGTGCCCGTCGGCGGTGCCACCCTCGTGTGGGCCACCTGGCAGCGGGACGGTTTCCCGGAACTGGCCATGTCGCTGCGGAACCTGCCCGAGGCGACCGCGGTCGCAGCCGAGACGCTCGGGGCGGCCGTGGTGCTGCACCGCATCGACGACCGCGTCCCCGAGGTGCTGCGCAGGGCGGCCGGCACGGTGGGCACCGGAGCGGTGCGCCGGACGGCCACGGTCGGTGGCAACCTCGTCGGCAGCAGCCTGCGCTGCCTGCTGCCCGCGGCCCTCGTCCTGGACGCCCGTACCACGGTGCTGGGGCCGGACCGGGCCTACGAGACCGACCTCGCCGAGGTCATGGCCAAGCGTCACCTGCTGCTGGGCCTCGGCTGGCGCACCCCGATAGCCAGCGGCTACCGCAAGGAGCCCGCCGAAGCCGGCGGGCCGCCGCCCCTGGTCGTCGCCACCGCCGTGCACGCCGACGGCGAGGGGCGGCACCGCCTGCGGATCGCCGTCCGCGACGGCTACGAGGTCGTCAGCGAGAGCGCACCGTGCGACGCGGGCGCCGACGAAGTGCTCGGCGCTCTGGAACGTACGGACGTCGGCGCCCTGCCTCCCGGGGCCCGGGACGTGGTGCGTGAGCAGGTCGCCGACATCCTGGGCTCTCTCACCGATCGCTGACGCCACGGGCGGCCGGCGACCCGGCGGTCCGCGTCAGCCGTTGGCCAGCGCCTTGACGCGATCGAGCGTCCCGTTGAACTTGTCGTGGTCCCCGACGGTCGGCCCGGAGGAGGTGTACTGCCACATCGTGTGGACGTCCCAGCCGGCCGGGAGGGGTCCCACGGTCGAGGCGTACCGGGCGATCCACAACGGGTTGGTGGGGCCGAAGCCGCTGTAATCCCCGGTGCACTGCTTCCACCAGTTGGTGGAGGTGTAGATCACGGCCTGGCGGCCGGTGCGCTCCTCGTACCGGTCGAGGAAGGCCCGGATCCAGCCGACCATCTGACTCGACGTCCTGCCGTAGCAGGTGTCCCCGTACGGGTTGTACTCGATGTCGAGCACGCCCGGCAGTGTCTTGCCGTCCTTCGACCAGCCGCCGCCGTGGTCGACGAAGTAGTCGGCCTGGGCCGCGCCGCCGGCGCCGTCCGGGATGGCGAAGTGGTAGGCGCCGCGGATCATGCCGACGTCGTACGAACCGTCGTACTGCTGGGAGTAGTAGGGATTGCGGTACGAAGTCCCCTCGGTGGCCTTCGTGTAGGCCCACTTCACCCCGCTGCTCCAGAGGGTCGGCCAGGCGACGTTGCCCTGATGGCTGGAGACGTCCACGCCCTCCGTCTGGGTGGCGCGGGTGTCGGCGGGCCGCCCCTGGACCCCCTCGTGGGCGAGAACACCACTGCCCATGTAGGCGGTACCGCGGACGGGCGTTCGCGCGTCGTCGGCCGACGCGGGTGCCGCGGACAGGGTGAGCAGGAGTGACTGGGAGGCGAGGAGGACGCCTGACGTGAGCAGGCGGCGTGAGTGGCTGGACGCCACGGCTATGGGTCTGCGCATGGCACCCATCCGATCCGCTGTCACGCCCGACCGCATCCCACAGGCGTCCAGACGGTGTTGGGCGCCGGGCTGCCGAGGGGTAGGGCCCCGCCGTCCCTCGCGTTTGAACGTGTTCAAATCTGGGATACGCTCGGTCGTGCGAAGACATGAGGAGGGGGAGGGAGCGTCCCATGAAGATCGTGATTCCCGGGGGGACCGGGCAGGTCGGTACGGTGCTGAAGCGTGCGTGGACCGCCGCCGGCCATGAGGTCGTCGTGCTCACCAGGCGGCCGCGGCGGCCGGGCGAAGTCCAGTGGGACGGTCGGACGCCGGGGGAGTGGGTCAAGGAGGTCGACGGCAGCGACGTGGTCGTCAACCTGGCCGGCCGCAGCGTGAGCTGCCGCTACACCCCCGGCAACCTGAAGGCCATGATGGACTCGCGCGTGGACTCCGCGCGTGTCGTCGGCGAGGCGATCTCGGCGGCCGCCGAGCCGCCCCGCGTCTGGCTGCAGATGAGCACCGCCACCGTCTACGCCCACCGCTTCGACGCGCCCAACGACGAGGCCACCGGCCTGCTCGGCGGAGCCGAACCCGGAGTTCCGGACTACTGGTCCTACAGCGTCGACATCGCCAAGGCCTGGGAGCGCGAACAGGAGCGGGCCGACACCCCGCACACCCGCAAGGTGGCCCTGCGCTCCGCCATGGTGATGAGCCCGGACCGGGGCAGTGTCCTGGACGTCCTGCTGTGGCTGGCGCGACTGGGGCTCGGCGGCTCCGTCGCGGGCGGCGCGCAGTACGTGTCCTGGATCCACGACCAGGACTTCGTCCGCGCGGTCGACTTCCTCATCGGCCACGACGACCTCACCGGCCCCGTGAACCTCGCCGCGCCGGCTCCGCTGCCCCAGCGCGCCTTCATGCGCGCCCTGCGGAAGGCGTGGGGCATGCCGGTGGGTCTGCCCGCGACGCGGTGGATGGCCGAACTCGGCGCCCTCGTCCTGCGCTCGGACACCGAGCTGCTCCTCAAGAGCCGGCGCGTCGTCCCCGGCCGGCTGCGCGAGGCGGGGTTCGCCTTCGACCACCCCGAGTGGCCCGGAGCGGCCGACGACCTCGTACGGCGGGTGCGCGGGGGCCGGCCGGGAGGGCGGCGGCCCGGACGACCGGACCGGCGCACACCGCTGCCGGAAGCCGGCGGACCGACGCCCTGAGCAGAGGGGTGGCGGCCCCGCGAGGCACCGCTCTGTGCCGAGCCGACGCCGTCAGCGTCCCCGTTCACCGCGGCGTGCCTCCCGGGCCCCGCGCACCAGGACGGCCAGGGCCCCCGCGGCCACGACGAGGGCGAGCACGCCCAGCAGGGCCCGGTCGGAGACGGCGTCCCCGAGACGGGACAGGCGCTGCTCCCAGGCGAACTCCGTGTCCACGCCCATCAGCGACGGCAGCGCCGACGTCCCGTCGAACAGCAGGAACACCGCACCCAGGGCGATGAACATCGCCCCGCCGAGCAGTGACGTGGAGTGCAGCCGCAACGGGCCCAGTCGTACCGGCCGGCCACGCAGCCAGTGCCGCCGGCCCAGGTCGAACCGGTCCCACAACGCCGCCAGCACGAACATCGGCACGGCCATGCCGAGGGCGTACACCGCGAGCAGTGATCCGCCGCGCCAGGGGTCGCCGCCGATCGCGGCCACCGTGAGAACGCTGCCGAGGATGGGGCCCGCGCAGAAGCCGGCCAGCCCGTACACCGCGCCCAGCGCCGTCACGGACAGCGCCGAACCGGACCGGCGTGCCCCGGCGGACTGCTGCAGCCGGCGCGAACCGAACCCCAGGCCCAGCAGTTGCGCCACCCCGAGGGCGATGACGAGCCAGCCGCCCGCCGTGACCAGAAGGTCGCGATGCCCGTAGAAGAGGCGTCCGGCCAGCGAACCCGCCACACCCAGCGGCACCATGGTCAGGCACAGCCCGGCGTAGAACAGCGCGGTGCGTCCGAGCAGCCGGGTGCGGCTGGTGAACGAGTAGGCGAAGAACGCGGGCAGCAGAAGTGCCGAGCACGGGCTGAGCAGCGCCAGCAGTCCCCCGAGGAAGGCGACCACGAAGCCCGGATCACTCATCGGTGCCGCCCTGTGCACGGGCCTCCGCTGCTGCCTCGGCCGCCTCGATCGCCTCGGCGAACACGTCCGTGGGCTGGGCGCCCAGGACCGGCCGGTCGTTGACGAGGAAGGCGGGGGTGCTGCTGACGCCGAGCGCGTAGCCCTCCTCGATGTCCCGGGTCACGGCCGCGTCGGCCGCCGGGGAGGCCATGTCCGCGCGGAAGCGGTCGAGGTCCTCGATCCCCGCCTCCCCGGCCATCTTGAGCAGCGCCTTCTCGGCGAAGTCGCCCTTGTTGCGCTCGCGCGGATGTGCGTAGGCGGTGTCGTGGAACTGCCAGAACCGGCCCTGCCGTCCCGCCGCCCAGGCGGCCCGGGCCGCCTGCTCCGACTCCTGGCCGAAGACCGGGAAGTTGCGCCACTCGATCCGCAGTACGCCCTTCTCGACGTAGTCACGCAGGAGTTCGGGTTTGGTCTCGCGGGCGAACCGGCCGCAGAAGGGGCACTGGAAGTCCGAGTACTCGATCAGTACGACGGGCGCGTCCGGCTTCCCCACGGCGTACGGGTCACCGGACTCCCGTCGGGCGAGTGCGAGCAGCGCGGGGTCGGCGGGAGGGGCCGCGGACGGCGCGTCGGAGGCCGACGCGGTGGCGGGACGGTCGGCGGACTCCCCGCCTCCGCCCAGGGCGACGACGGCGACGACGACGGAGACCGCGAGGACGAGGGCGGCGAGGGCCGGTCGCAGACGGCGACGCGGTAGCGGGCCCCTGCCGGGGGTGGAGCCCGGGCCGGGCTTCTCGGGCATGCGTGATTCAGCGTTCATGGATCGACTCCACAGAAGGGGGAGAAGTGAGGGAAGAAGAGCGAGACGCGGGGATGCGCGGCGTGCGGACTCAGGCGCGGGCCGGCAGCGGGCAGGCCTCGGCCGTCGACAGCCTGCGCAGCGCCGCCTCGGCAAGCAGCACCAGGGAGGCGACGGCGACGACCGGCTGGAGCGGAGCCCAGTAGGTCAGCGCGCCGGAGCTGCCGAGCAGCAGCAGGACGACCTTGTTGCAGACGGGGCAGCCCACGGCGAGGAAGGACAGCAGGCCGCCGATCGGGCCGAGCCTGCTGCCGGGGCCGTCGGTCCGCGGCGAGTCCACGGCCCCGGGGAGGCGGACGAAGGTGGCCAGGACCACGCCCGCGAGCACGGCGGTGGCGGCGAGCACCGGATAGTTCCACCACTGGACGGGGACGGTCCGGCCGAAGAAGGGGGAGGGCACGACCGCGGTGGGGACACCCACGACGACGGCGGTCAGGACGGCACCGGCTCCGGCGGCGGACCACTGGGCGGCCCGCCAGGACGCGAGCGCCGCTCCCGCCCGGCGCGGCGACCGGGAGGAGGATGGCATGGGAAAGCTCCGTTCGAGAGGATGAGACGGACGCGGCACGAAGGGCCGGTCTAGATCCTCAGAACGGTGGTCGAGACACCACTGGCACAACGCGGTGGCGGGGCGGGCCCGGCGGACGCGTGGGCGGGCGTCGACGACAGCGGCGTTCCGCGCTGTGTGCTCGTGTCCGCCGACCCCGCGGCCGACGGTTCGCCGGTGCGGAGATCCCCGCGCGTCGAGGTCGGCTCGGACAGGCCCTTCTTCTCGCACGGGCGAGGCGCGGTGGCCCCCAGTTCGTCCCCGGCGACCAGGTCGACGGAGAGCACGGCGACCGGAGACGAGGCGGCCGTCACGGCGCTCTCCTCACCGGCGCTCGCGGCCGTCGAGCGGCCCGCACCCGTCACGCACAGCACGGCGACGGTCACGGTGACCATCGCCAGCACGCAACGCAGCAGCGACACCGCTGAGGTGTGCCTGCCGCGCTGGGACATGGGGGACGGCTCCTACCGCTGGGACTGCTCGGGGACGTGTACGAAGCGACGTACGCGGAAGCCACCCTACATACCCGCCCCCGAGCCGGCCGACGCGACTAAGGGATGGGCACCGCCTGTCCCGTGACCCGTGTGCGAGGGTCCCGCGGGCTCACGTCGATGAGCAGGTCGCTGGGGCGGCCCATGTCCTCTCCCTGGCGGATCGCGACCGTGCCGGGCCGGGTCACCAGGCCCAGTTCACGGAGGTACCCGCCGAACGCGGCGGCGGCCGCTCCCGTCGCCGGGTCCTCCACGACACCGCCGACGGGGAACGGGTTGCGGGCGTGGAAGCGCTCCGGCGACTCGCGCCACACCAGGTCCACCGTCGTCCAGCCGTGCCGCCGCATGACCTCGGCGAGCCCGTCGAAGTCGTAGTCGAGGTCGGCCAGTCGGGCCCGGGACGCCGCGGCGAGCACCAGGTGGTCGTTGCCGCCGAACGCCACGTGCGGGGGCAGGGCGGGGTCCAGGTCGTCCGGAGCCCAGCCGAGCGCCCGGAGCGTCGCGTCCAGTTCCGTGGCGAGAGCCGGGCGGGAACGCGTCGGCACACTGGTGAGGGTGGCCCGCACCGCGCCGGCGTCGTCGGCCGCGGTCGACACGGGGATCTCGCCGGCGGGCGTGTCGAGGAGGATCTCGCCGGGCCCCATCCGCTCGGCGAGGGCGACGGCCAGCGCGACCGTCGCGTGCCCGCAGAACGCCACCTCGGCGAGCGGACTGAAGTAGCGGACCCGGAACCGCCGCGTCCCCGGGTCGCCGCCGGTGACGAAGGCCGTCTCGGAGTAGCCCACCTCGGCGGCGATCGCCCGCATCGCCGTGCCGTCGAGCCCGGAGGCGTCGAGGACCACCCCGGCCGGGTTCCCGCCCACCGGGTCGTGGGTGAAGGCGGAGTAGCGCAGGATGCCGGTCTCGTTCGTCGGCTCGGAAAGGTCTGCCACGTCGCTCGTTCCCGTCACGTCGGTGCTCATGACCCCCACGCTGCCACCCGGTATCGATCGTGTCCAACGATCGATCGCGATACTCCCCATCGATAAGTCGCATAGGATGGCCGCGTGGACACCCGACTGCTGACGACCTTCACCACGCTCGCCCGCACGGGCAGCTTCACCGCCGCCGCCGCCGAACTGCACCTGGCCCAGTCCACCGTCACCGTGCACATCCGCACCCTGGAACGGGATCTCGGCGTCCGGCTCTTCGACCGCCTGCCCACCGGCGCGCTGCTCACCGACACCGGCCACCGGCTCCTGGAGCGGGCCGAGGAGGTGCTCGACACCGTGGCGCGGTTGCGCGCGGCGTGCGACGACGCCGGCGTCGTGTCGGGGCGGGTGGTGGTCGGCAGCCCGGAGTCCCTGTGCGCGAGCCGCCTGCCCGGCATCGTCGCCGCCCTGCGGACGAGTCATCCCGAGGTGGATGTCCACCTGTACGCGGCCGGGACCGCGCAGTGCCTCGAAGGACTGAGGTCCGGACGGCTCGACCTGGCTCTGCTGCTGGAGGAGGAGACCGAGTTCCCCGACGTGACGGGCGAACCCGTCGCCCGCGAGCCGCTCGCCCTCGTATCCGCGCCCGGACACCCCCTCGCCGCACGTGCGCACGCGGCGAGCTGGCCGGAACTGGCGGCGGAGAGCTTCTTCCTTTTGGAGGAGGGCTGTTCCTACAGCGACGCGCTGGCACGGCGGTTGCTCGACGTTCCGGGCGGGCGGCCGAGGCTGACCCGGTTCGGGAGCGTGGACGCGGCGCGCAACTGCGTGGCGGCGGGGCTGGGGCTGACACTGCTGCCCCTGACCACCGTGGCGGAGGAGCTGCGACGGGGGCGGCTGGTACGGCTCGACGGACCGCGCTTCCCCGACGTACCGGTGCGGCTGGCCCGGCACCGCCGGCGGTGGGCGGCACCGGCCGCACAGGAGGTCGCGCGGGCACTCGTGCGGTACCTGGGCGACTGAGCGGTGCCCGGGTCGGAACAGCCCGGGCGGGGACACTCAGGGTCGGGACACCCCCCTCAGCGGGAGGCGACGCCGGAGCCCGGTTCGCGGGTCTCCGGCGTTGTCACGCCTGGGCCCGCGTGTCGAACGCGGCCGTGGTCCGCAGCAGTTCGGACACGTCCGAACCCGCGGCGATCTCGCGGGGGGCCGAGCCCCGCCGGAACAGCCGGGCGTCCCGTTCGCCCCCGGTCACGGCCCTGTCGCCCTCGACCCGCAGCCAGGAACCCTCCCGCAGCCCGAGCACGGGCACGTCGTTCTCCTCCAGGAACTCCGTCAGCCGCTCCTCGCGCGTCTCGCCCTTGTGCGTCGAGGCGGGGTCCGGGTCGAGGTAGTGCGGGTTGATCTGGAACGGCACCAGCCCGAGCGCGTCGAAGGACGGGGGCTCTACGATCGGCATGTCGTTGGTGGTGCGCAGCGAGGGCGCCGCCATGTTGGTGCCGGCGCTGGCGCCCATGTAGGGCAGCCCGTCACCGACCGCCTTGATCAGCGCCTCCCGCAGACCGGTGCGGTACAGCGTGCTGAGCAGCCGGAAGGAGTTGCCGCCGCCGACGAACACGGCGTCCGCCTCGCCGAGCCGGGCCGACGGGTCGCCGCCCTCGTGGACGCCCCGCACGTCGATCCCCGCGCCGGCGAGTGCGCCGCGCACCTTGGCGGTGTAGGCGTCGTGGTCGGCGAGCGCGTACGGCACGAAGACCAGCCGCGCCCCCGGGGGCAGGAAGCCGGTCACGGTGTCCAGGGCGTGTTCCAGGTAGCCGCGGCCGTGCTGGGTGGAGTTGGACAGGAGCAGCAGATTCACGAGTTGGTCCTCATCGGCGGGGTGGATCGGTGCGTCAGGTGGTGCGGGGGGAGCGCGGGCGGCGCTGGTGCTGCGGCGGATGCGTCAGGCGCTGTTCCAGCAGCCGTGCGGCGCGGCGCAGCCTTTCGAGCCGGTCCTCGGGTCCCTCGGGGAAGCGCTCCTTGGCCGCGCCGAGACTGAGGCTGCCGTAGGGCTCCGAGCCGAGGAACACCGGCATGGCGACCGTGCCGATACCGGCGTCGTACTCGCCGACGGTCCAGGCGTAGCCCTGCGCGCGGACCTCGCGGAACTCGCGCTCCAGTTGATCGGGGTCGGTGACCGTGCGCTCGGTGAAGCGCGCCATGGGGCGCCCGCGGAACAGCCGGTGGCGCTGGTCGTCGGGCAGGAAGGCGTAGTACGACTTGCTGGTGGCGCCCGCGTGCGCCGGGTACAGCTCGCCGACCAGCGGGTAGTAGCGCAGCGGCCCCTCCTCGCCCTCGACGGCCGCGACACAGCGCATGTGGAAGCTGTCGGGCAGACAGAAGAGCACCGTGTCGCCGGTCGCCGCCCGCAGGTCCTGCAGGACCGGTTCCGCGAGCAGCTCCAGGGAGCCCGAACGCTCCCAGAGGCGGCCCAGGCGCAGCGCGGCCGGGCCGATGCGGTAGCGGCGGGTCGCCGGGTCGGAGACCAGGAAGCCGCGGCCCGCGAGCGTGGACAGCAGCCGCTGGGCGACCGAGGTGTCCCAGCCGAACTCGCCGGCGATCTCCGTCACACCCCAGTCGGGCCGGGTGCGCTCGAACGCCAGCAGCACCAGCAGGGCGCGGTCGACGGTCTGCAGTGCCCCGGCCGGGGTCTTGCGGTCCGCGGGCTGAACGGGCTGAACGGGCCGATCGGCCACGGCGGCTCCTCTCACTCGTGCGCCTCACTCGTGCGACCGTCCCCGTGTATCTCACCATTCAGACCTGAATTGCAGATAACGGGAAACAGTTGCGGAGAACGTTAGTCGATCCCGAACCTGCTGTCAGCACCGTCCCAGGTGCGGATCAGGAGAACTGCCCATGTTGAAGTACGTCCTGGACCTCGTGGATCTGCTGGACGATCCCGACGTCGACGGCAAGCGCGTCGCCGCCCACCTCGACTCCGTGGCGGGACCCGAGGGCTCCGGCGCGGAGGTCACCACCGTCACCGGCGAGCGCGGCTCGACGGACTTCGTGCTCGTGCGGGTGCCGGGCCGCGACGGCCGTTCCCGCGGCGGCCCGGCGCGCACCCTCGGCGTGGTGGGGCGGCTCGGCGGCATCGGGGCGCGCCCGGAGATGACCGGCCTGGTCTCCGACGCGGACGGCGCGGTCGCGGCGCTCGCCACCGCCGCCAAGCTTCTCGACATGCGCCGCCGCCAAGACGTGCTCGAAGGCGACGTGATCATCGCCACGCACATCTGCCCGAACGCCCCGACCGCACCGCACGACCCGGTGCCGTTCATGGACTCGCCCGTCGACATCGCGACCATGAACCGGCACGAGGTCACCGGCGAGATGGAGGCCGTGCTCTCCGTCGACACCACCAAGGGCAACCGGATCATCAACCACAAGGGCCTCGCCCTGTCGCCCACCGTCAAGGAGGGCTGGGTGCTCAAGGTGAGCGAGCAGCTCGGGGAACTGCTGGCCGTGGTGACCGGTGAGCCGTTGGTCACGTACCCGGTGACCACCCAGGACATCACCCCGTACGGTAACGGTGTACACCACATCAATTCGATCCTGCAGCCGGCCACGGCGACCGCCGCTCCGGTCGTCGGCCTGGCGATCACCTCCGCGGCGGCGGTGCCCGGCTGCCAGACGGGCGCGAGCCACGAGACCGACATCGCGGCGGCGGCCCGGTTCGCCGTCGAGACCGCGAAGGCCTACGGCGGCGGACGCCTCGACTTCCACGACGACCAGGAGTTCGACGCGCTCGTGTCCCGTTACGGCTCCCTGACCCACCTGCAGACCTTCGGCCGCGAACCCCGGGAGTCGTGATCATGGCCGCGCACAAGAACACCGCCGAGGAGGCGGGCGGCGCCAAGGCCGTGGGCAGCGACGACTACGCTCTGTCCCGCGTCCCGCGCGACAAGCGGCTCGGCTTCTGGACCATGCTGCTGCAGTGGCTCGCGCAGTCGGGCTCCATCTCGCAGTTCACCCTCGGCGCCACCATCGGCGTCGGCATGTCCTTCGGCGACGCGTTCCTCGCGTTCACCCTCGGTGCCGTCATCCTCGAAGTCGTCATCTTCGCCATCGGCCTGGCCGGCATGCGCGAGGGTCTGGCGACCCCGCTGCTCACCCGCTGGGTTGGCTTCGGCCGCAACGGCTCGGCGCTAGTCAGCCTGGTCATCTCGGTCAGTCTCGTCGGCTGGTTCGGCGTCCAGAACACGATCTTCGGCGACAGCGTGTCCGCGCTCGTCGGCGGTCCCTCCTGGCTGTGGTGCATGGCCGCCGGCTTCGCCATCACCGTCCTGGTGATCTTCGGCTTCCGGTACATGGCCGTCTTCGCGAAGATCGTCACCCCGCTGTTCTTCGCGATGGTCACCTGGTCGGTCACCGACGCGCTGAGCGACCACTCGCTGTCCGAGCTGATCAACTCCCCGGCGCCCGGCGAGACCATCCCGCTCGCCGTCGCCGCGACCGCCATCGCGGGCGGATTCATGACCGGCGCGATCGTCTCCCCGGAGATGACCCGCTACAACCGCAAGGGCAGCCACGTCTTCCTGCAGAGCGCCTCGTCGATGATCCTCTCCGAGTACATCGTCGGTATGACCGGTGTGCTGCTCGGCCACATGGTCGGCAGCGGCCAGGTCTCGCAGATCGTGCTCTCCACCTCCGGCGTCTTCGGCGTGCTCGTCGTCCTGATGTCCACGGCGAAGATCAACGACTGGAACCTGTACGGCTCCTCGCTCGGCGTCGTCAACTTCTTCCAGGTGGTCTTCGGGAAGCGCGTGCACCGCGGCGCGGTCACCATCGTCCTCGGCATCGCCGGCACCGTCCTGTCCGCCGTCGGCATCATGAGCCACTTCACCGACTTCCTGTCCGTGCTGGGCGTCGCCATCCCGCCGGTGGGCGGCATCATCGTCGCCGAGTACTGGGTGGTGCGCCGCATGCGCGCACCCCTGGACGCCACCCGCGAGGCTCAGACCCTGCCCGCCACCTCGCCGACCTGGGTCCCGATGTCCCTGGTCATCTGGGCCCTCGCCTTCTGCGTCGGCAAGTTCTACGACGGTGGCATCCCCGCCCTGAACTCCCTGCTGACCGCGTTCGTCCTCTACTGCGTCCTCGGCCTCGCCGGCTGGATCAGGACGTACGGCACCACCACCCTCGACGACGACGACGCCGCCGCCGACCGCACCCCGGCCGCGTCCGGCACGGCCCCCGTAGGAGCACCATGAGCACCACCCCGGCCCCCGCTTCCGACGCAGCGCAGCACGAGGTCGTCGACCTGTGCGCGGAGCTGATCCGCTTCGACACCTCCAATCCCACCAGCGACGAGCGTGCCTGCGCCGACTGGGTCATGGCCCGCCTCGCCGAGGCCGGCATCGCCTCGGAGCTGGTGGAGAGCGCCCCGGGCCGCGCCAACGTCGTGGCCCGCATCCCGGGCACCGATCCGGCGCGCGGTGCCCTGCTGGTCCACGGCCACCTGGACGTCGTACCGGCCGACCCGGCCGAGTGGCGGGTGCCGCCGTTCTCCGGAGAGATCCGCGACGGCTACCTGTGGGGCCGGGGCGCCATCGACATGAAGGACACGGTGGCCGTCATGCTGGCCACCGCACGGCACTTCGCCCGCACCGGCACCAGGCCCGCCCGCGAGATCGTCCTCGCCTTCCTCGCCGACGAGGAGGCGGGCGGCAAATACGGCGCCCACTGGCTGGTCGAGCACCGGCCCGAGCTGTTCGCGGGCGTCACCGAGGCGATCGGCGAGGGCGGCGGCTTCAGCTACGCCCTGGACGAGACCCGGCGCCTGTACCCGATCGAGAACGCCCAGCGCGGCATGGCCTGGATGGAGTTGACGGCCACCGGCCGGGCCGGGCACGGATCGTCTCCGAACGACGAGAACGCCGTCACCGACCTCGCCGAGTCCCTCACCCGCATCGGCCGGCACACCTTCTCGGTCCGCCTGATCGAGCCGGTGCGCGCCCTGCTCGCCGAGGCCGCCCGCCTGCGGGGCGTCGACATCGACTTCGACGCGGAGGACCTGGACGCCGAACTGGCCAAGCTGGGTCACGTGGCCGACTTCACGCAGGTGGTGCTGCGCAACTCGGCCAACCCCACCATGTTCACGGCCGGTTACCAGACCAACGTCATTCCGGGCAAGGCCACGGCCCGCGTCGACGGCCGCTTCCTGCCGGGCCACGAACAGGAGCTGATCGACACGATCGACGCGCTGCTCCTGCCCTCGGTGTCCCGCGAGTGGGTCAACCACGACATCGCGATGGAGACCACCTTCGACGGCCCGCTCGTCGACGCCATGTGCGCCGCCGTGCGCGCCGAGGACCCCGACGGCCACCCGGTGCCGTACTGCAACCCGGGCGGCACCGACGCGAAGGCCTTCACCAAGCTGGACTTCGCTGCTTCGGCTTCAAGGGCCTGAAGCTGCCCCACGACCTCGACTACGGCCGCCTGTTCCACGGCGTCGACGAACGGGTGCCGCTGGAGGGACTGCGCTTCGGGGTACGGGTGATGACCCGGCTGTGGCAGGGCTGCTGAGCACGGGCGGCGGTCAGTCGGCGACGTCGACGCCGTAGCCCCGGGCGAGAGCGCCGAGGCCGTGGTCGTAGCCCTGACCGACCGCCCGAAGCCGCCAACTCTGCCCGCGCCGGTAGATCTCCGTGAGCAGCATGGTGCGCTCGGTGGTGGCGGCGTCCAGCGTGGCCTGCGCCAGGGCCGCCGCGCTGCTGCCGGGGCCGGAGACGATGTGCAGGGCACCGACGTCGCCGAACGCGGGGGAGCCGTCGACGGCGGCGGCGATGACGACCTTGCGGGCCGAGGGCGGCAGCGTGGCGAGGTCCACGCTGACGGTCTGCTCGGTCGGACCGTCACTCAGCAGCCGCACCGTTCCGCCCGGATTCTCCGGGGCGCCGTAGAAGACGAAGTCCTCGTCGAAGGAGACCTGCCCGTCCTCGTCCAGCACGAAGGCGACCACGTCGATCTCGCACGCCGTCTGCTGCGCCCAGGACGCGGTGACCGTCCAGCGGTGCGCCGGGCCCCGTCCGTTCTGCAGGGGCAGGTCGACGACGCCGCCGCGCGGCAGCACATGTGCGGCCGTACGCCGGTCGTCCGCCCGCGGTACCGCCGTGACGACGGGTGCGACCAGCCACGCGGCGTCGTGGACGGGAAGCAGCAGCGCGGTGATGCGGGGCAGCCTGCGGTCGGTGTGGCCGCCGTCGAGGACGACCACGTCGGTGACGCCGGCGGACAGGTTGATGGCCGCGGCCCCGCCGAGTTCCACGACGCGCGTACGTGCGGCCACCGCGTCGGGGTGGGTGCCGCCGAGCACGAGGACCCGCCGTCCGGTCAGCGGGCCGCGCGGTTTCCCGGGGCGCCTGCCGGACTTGGGGTCGGCTGCCGGCGGGGCCGCCGGCTCCGTTCGCACGGCCGCGGTGGTGAGGTCGGCCTCCGGGTCCACGGCCTCGGCCGCCTCGGGCCCGCGCGGCGTCGGGACGGCCGGCAGCGCGGGGGAACCCGAGGAGGGGACGGCGTCGGTCTCCGGCCGCACCCCCTCGTGCGAGCTGCCGGACCGGACATCACCGAGCAGCCGCAGGAAGGACGCCTCGTCGATGACGGGAACGCCTTCGGCCAGCGCCCGTCGGGCCTTTGCGGAGCCGGCGGAGGTGTCGTTGGTGACCAGGGCGCTGGTGTGCCGGCTGACGGAGGTCATCATGTTCAGCCCCGCCGCGGCGCCCCGCAGCAGCAGATCCGCCCGGGCCGTCCGGGTCTCCCCGGTGACGGCGATCTTCATGCCCTGCCTCAGCGACCCGCCCGCGGTGAGCCGTCCCGGGTTGCGGAACGCGCACGGTGACTTGGGCGGCTTCGGCGCGAACTGCGCGTCCTGCCGGGGCGGGCAGGCCACCAGCGGCAACGCCAGGTCCAGTTGCGCCGCCTCCCGCAGCGAGGCGCGCAGCACACCGGCCAGCACCCGCGTGTCGTCCAGCGCGTCGTGCGCCTTCAACCGAGGGACGCCGTAGTGCGCGGCGAGCGTGCCGAGCCGCAGGTCGCCGGTCGGCGGGTCCACACGGCGGTTCAGGGCCAGCGTGCACAACCGCCTGGCGACGGGCAGCCGCAGCCGCGCCCGCGCGAACTCGTGGGCGAGGAAGTCGTAGTCGAACTGGGCGTTGTGGGCGACCAGCACCCGGCCCTCCAGCAGCGTGCCGATCCGTTCGGCCACCTGCTCGAAGGACGGCGCCCCACGCAACCGCTCGGGCGTCAGACCGTGCACGTGCACCGGGCCGGGGTCGCAGCCGGGGTCCAGCAGCGTCGAGAACTCCCCGGTCTGCTCGCCGTCCGGGCCCAGCGTCACCACGGCCACGGACAGCACCCGGTCACGGCGTGGTACCAGTCCGGAGGTCTCCACGTCGACCAGCGCCCATTCGAAGGCGTAGTCGCGCAGGTCGGACGGATCGGTGGCGGCAGACGTGAGAGACATGGAGGAAGGATGGAGGCATATCCACGGTTCCTTCAACTCGAATGCCGATTGATCCCGGTTTACGGCGGTCACGACCGCGCCCTCGGCGGCCGGGCGCTCCCTGAGAGACTGCTGGCGTGCCATCCACCCCGCCCACAGGAGGACTTCGTCATGACCGAGCAGTTGCTGGACCGTGTCGCCCGGTACGAGCGACGGTTCAACACGCTCTTCGCGGAGTACTTCGACACGCTGGGTACGGCGTTGGACGCCCCGAAGTCCAGCCGCTTCACCCCGGACTGCCTGGAACTGCTGCGCGACCTGTCCCTGCGCGGCGGCAAGCGGATGCGGGTCGTGCTACTCCACGAGGCCGCGCGCCTGGTGAGTGACGAGCCGGCCGAAGGGCTGGACGCGGCCGCGCTGAGCGTCGAACTGCTCCAGACCCACGGCCTGGTGCACGACGACCTCATCGACGACAGCGCCACCCGGCGGGGCGGGCCCACCACCTACTACGCCTACCGGGAGCGGTTCCCCCGGCACCCGCAGGCGGCCCTCGGGCTCACCGTCCTCGCGGGTGACCTCGCGCTGGCCCTCTCGCTCCGCGTACTCCTGGACGCCGACCTCCCGGTCGAGGTGCGTCAGGCCATGGTCGAGGTCCAGACACGCGCCGCGACCGACACGTTCGTGGGCCAGATCATCGACCTGGAGCGCGACTTCGCTTCCGAGGTCCTGGACGACGAGGTCCTGCACGACGTGGCCGACCACAAGTCGGCCCGCTACTCGGTCCTCGCCCCCCTGTACCTCGGACTCCTGGCCGCGGGCGAGCAACCGGCCTCCTACGACACGGAGTTGCGTCGCTACGCGCGACTGGTCGGCATCTGCGGGCAGATGCGCGACGACTACCTGGACCTGTTCGGCGACGCGGCCGCGATGGGCAAACCGACCGGCACCGACATCCGCGAGGGGAGGCACACTTACACCGTCGCCCGCCTGCTGTCCGCCGTGAGCGGCGCCGAGCGCGCCGTCGTCGAAGAGGCGCTGGGCAACCCCGCCTGCACGCCGGAGACCGTCACCGCGGTCCGCGAGATCGGGGAGCGACGCGGTGTGGCCGACCGGATGCGGGCGGACATGCTGGAGTACGCCGAACAGGCCCGCCTGGTGGCCGAGGGCTGGCGTCCGCGGTGGCGCGAGGAGGCGGTCGCCTTCTTCGAGCGTCTGCCGCGGTGGAGCGTCGAACGGGCCGGGTGAACCCGGGAAACACAGGCCTTGCCCGCGGATCGCGGGAAGGAACCGAAGGAAGGCAAGGGAACGAACATGGGTGTGGTGGTTCTGTCCGGTGTCCTCGTGCTCGTCGTCGGCGGGTGCGTCTGCGTCGTGTGGGCGGCGCGGGGCGGTCCGCGCTGGGTGCGTGCGGTGTCCGCCGTGACCCTGGCGGCGGGCGAGCTGGTGCGCAGCTCGAAGAGCTCGCGCGGACGAGGGGGCTCGGACGACTGAACCGGTCCGTCTGACACCTGTTCCCCATGTCGCTCAAAGGAGGATTCGGGATCTTCCGCCCCGTGCGTCCGGTCATGCTCTGACCTGATGCGCCGTTGACCAGGCGCATCGGTGACGACGCGATCCCTGGGGGAGAAGCATGACGCACTCGACGCAACGGGGTTCAGGCCTGGACGGCCAGGCCGTTCTGCTGGTCGCCGGACTCGCCGATCTGGCGGTGAGCACGATCGGTTCGGCGGTGGGCGGGCTGCGCGGGCTCCTCGGCCGCTCGGACACCGCCGAACTGGTGCGGGAGGCGGAACAGGACCTCCAGGCCCGGGGCAGGCTGGCCCTGGACCGGTGCGCGAACGTGCCGCCCGCCCACCTGGAGGTGCTCGCCCAGCACGTGCGGGCGCGGCGGGCGGCCGACGGCAGCGATGACTGACGGCTGGGACCCCGCCGGCTTCAGGACCCGCGTCGACGGCGTCCTGCGGAGCTTCCTGGACGAGGAGGCCGGCCACCTCGTGGTCGTCGACGACGCGCTCGCGCCCGTGGCCGAGCAGCTGCGGAACGCGGCCGGGCACGGCAAACGGCTGCGAGCGGCCTTCTGCTACTGGGGCTGGCGGGCGGCCGGACAGCCCGACAGCGACGCTCTGGTGCGGGCGGCGGCCGCCATGGAGCTGGTGCACGCCGCGGCCGTCGTCCACGACGACCTCATCGACGACAGCGCCCTGCGCCACGGTCTGCCCACCGCCCACGTCGCCCTGGAGGCCGTACTGACCCGGGACGGCCGCCGCCGGGCCCGCGGGGCCGCCCGGTCCCTGGCCATGCTGGTGGGCGACCACCTGATGGCGCTCGCCGGGCAGCTGTTCGCCACCAGCGGTCTCCCCGCCGCCTACCTCGCCCGCGCCCGGGGCCTGTGGGCCGCGCTCGCCCGCGAACTCATCGCCGGCGAGTGCCTGGAAATCCTCCACACCGGGAGCCGGCCGGACACCGGAACCTCCCTGAAGGTGGTCCGGTACAAGACCGCCAAGTACACCGTCGAGCACCCCCTGCTCATCGGCGGCCTGCTCGCCGGCGCCCCCACCGCACTGCGGGACACCTACTCCGCCTACGGCCTGCCGCTCGGCGAGGCCTTCCAGCTCCGCGACGACCTGCTCGGCCTGTTCGGCGACCCGGCGCACACCGGCAAGGCGGGACTGGACGACCTGCGCGCCCACCGGCCCACCGCACTGCTGGCCGAGACCTGGTGGGCCGCCGACGCGTCCCAACGGGAGCGGTTGCGCCAAGTGCTGGGACGGAGCGACCTGGACGGAAACCACCTGCGCGAGGTACGCGACCTCATGCTGGAACTGAAGGCGCCGCAACGGGTCGAGCGGATGATCGTCGCCCGCGTGGAGCGGGCCACCCGCGCCCTGGACGCCGCCGGGACATCGCCGCAGGCGCGCCGGGCACTGCGCGAGCTCGCACAGCGGGCCACCGACCGCGTCCACTGACGCAACCGACCGCATCCACTGACGAGGAGACCGCGATGACCTACACCGAGACGTCGATGGACGCACTGCGCAGCAGCGGCGACGAACTGGCCGACGCCGTCGTCGCCACCCTTTTCGAGCGCGGCGAGGTCGGCAAGTTCAACTCCCTGATGCGCTACGTCTCCACCACCGGTCAGGAACTGCCGGAGGGCCTTCCCGGGGTGGCCCGGGAGTATCTGCGGGTGACGGCCGCCCCACCGGACTGGGTGGACTGGGGCGAGATGGAGAAGGCCCGCCTGTTCTTCATCGACAACAACGTGCACATCTCCACCGCGCTGTCGTTCGCGTCGATGCCCGCCTGTTACGTCGTCCCGCACGTGGCCAAACTGCTGTCGGCCACCCACGGGCTGAGCTATCCCTCCAAACGGATGGCGGAGACCGGCCAGTTCACCGTCTACCTCATGCAGCCGGACGCCTTCGAGGCCGGCGGACGCTTCATCCCGGCCGCCCAGAAGGTACGCCTGCTGCACGCCGCCATCCGCCACCACCTGAAGCGGGAGAACCGCTGGGACACCGACACCCTCGGCGTACCGATCTGTCAGGAGGACATGATCGGCGGCCAGATGTTCTTCTCCCTGCTCGTCCTGGACAGCCTGCACCGTCTGGGCATCCACATGTCCGCCGAAGGAGCGGACGCGTACTTCTACGCCTGGCGCGTGGTCGGTGCCATCCTCGGCGTCGACCAGGCGGCCGTGCCCACCACGCTCGACGAAGGACGGCGGTTCCTCGACCTGTACATGCTGCGCCACATGGGCCCCTCCGAGGAGGGCGCCCATCTGACGAGGCAACTGATCGACCTGTACGAGGAAGTAGTCCCCGGCACCCTCTTCGACCCGGTCGTCTCGGCCCTGATCCGCTACCTCGTCGGGGACACGTGCGCCGACTGGCTGCACGTACCCCGCACCACCTGGGACACCCTCGTGAAGGCCGCCCCGCGCCTCCTCGGCGTACTGGAGACGATCGAGGACCGCTCACCCATGGGCGCGTGGGCGCTGGACCGGCTCGGCCACCTCACCGCGATCCTCGAACTGTCCTCCCTCACCCGCGGACGCGTCATGCACTACGCCATCCCCGAACAACTGAAGAAGGACTACGGCGTCTCCGGGGGCGCCGCCCGCACCCGCCGCTGGACCCCGCCGCCCGCGACCGTCTCCTGAGTCACGGCGTGCGCGGGCGGGCCGGACCGAGGAAACCGCGTCAAGCGATGGAGGCCGAGATGACCGCGGAAACGGCCAGGTTGCAGGAGGCCGTCACCCACACCGCGGGGTGGGGCTCGGGCTCGACCAGCGTCTCGCCCAGCCTCCCCGGGGTGATCAGGTCGACGACCAGGAAGGCCACGGCCATCATCACGAGGCCCAGCAGCCCGAACACCGCGGTGGACACCAGGCCCTTGCCGAAGTCCTCGTACGTCGTCCAGATGGAGGTGAACACGATGCCGCCGATGCCGAGCAGCGCGGAGCTGAGCACCATGGCCGCGTTGCGGTTGCGCTGCTCCCAGATCTGCCGGCCGAGCTTTCCGGGCGTCAGCACGTCGACCAGGACGATGCCGAGGACCAGGAGGACCAGGCCCAGGCCGCCGTAGGCGGTGGCACGGCCGAGTCCGTTGACGATGTCGCTCATGGGGTTGCCGGCTCCGTAGCGTGAGAGATCGTGAGTGATCGTGGTCAAGGCGCTGCAAAATGTAGCGCACCCGTTCGGCCCCTCGGCCCCCGCGGTCCGACAATCCGGTAATTCGACCGGACGTGGAGTCAGGAGGCCGCCGCGAGTGCGCGGTTGCGGCGCACCGACGACCAGAAGGAGGCACCGATCAGGACCACGCCGATGAGGCCGGTGATGATCTCGTTGATCTCGTACTGGATGGTCACCAGCAGGACGGTGGCGAGGGCGCCGATGGCGTAGTGCGCGCCGTGCTCCAGGTAGACGTAGTCGTCGAGGGTGCCCTGGCGGACCAGGTAGACGGTGAGGGACCGGACGTACATGGCGCCGATGCCCAGGCCGATCGCCATCAGGACGATGTCGTTGGTGATGGCGAAGGCGCCGATGACGCCGTCGAAGGAGAAGGACGCGTCCAGGACCTCCAGGTAGAGGAACATGAAGAACGCGGCCTTGCCGGTGAGGGCGACGGCCGAGCGGGGCTTGCCGGCGCGTTCGGCCTCCTCCTCGGCCGCGTGCTCGCGCTCCTCCTCCCGTTCGAGCTTCCCCTCGAAGTAGCCGGAGAGACCGCCGACGACCATGTAGGTGATCAGACCGGCGACCCCGGCGAGCAGGACCGTCTGCGTCTTGTCGACGTGGGTGCCGCCGTGCTGGTGGGCGTGGGCGCCGACGGTCATCGCCGCGACGAGCAGCACGATCAGGGCGATGCAGACCGACAGCATGTCGACCCTGCCGAGCTTGGCCAGCGGGCGCTCCAGCGGGCCCAGCCACTTGATCTCCCGGTCCGTGAAGACGAAGTCGAGGAAGATCATCAGGAGGAACATGCCACCGAAGGCGGCGATCGACGGATGGGCGTCCGTCACCAGCTCCTGATAGCGCTGCTTGTCGGTGAGCGCCAGATGCACCGCGGACCACGGGCTCAGCCGGGCGCTGATCGCCACGATCACCACCGGGAAGACCAGGCGCATGCCGAAGACGGCGATCAGGATGCCGACGGTGAGGAAGATCTTCTGCCAGAAGGCGCTCATCTTCTTCAGGATTCCGGCGTTGATCACCGCGTTGTCGAAGGACAGGGAGATCTCCAGCACGGCGAGAATGGCCACGAGGCCGAAGGCGGTCCACCCCTCGTACAGCACTCCCGCGGCCAGGCCCAGGGCAGTGACGGCGAAGGCCCAACGGAACGTCTTCAATAGCACGGGCTGCTCACTCACTCCTGTGGTCGCGGTGTGCCGGGATGTGGCGTTTCGTTGCCAGTGCCCCTCACCGACGTTGTCTACCACGATCGTTCGCCGCCACCGGGGCAGGCCGGGCACGGCACCCGACGGTCACCGAAATGGATCGGTTCGTTTCCTTGAGGGGTTCGTGTTTACGGGAGTAGGTTCACCGCCATGACCGCATCCCGGGACCCGGCCGCACCCTCGGAACTGCGCGGGGCCGGTCTGCGCGTGACCGCCGCCCGTGTCGCGCTGCTAGAGACCGTCCGGCAGGGCGATCACCTCGGCGTCGAGGCGATCGCGTCCGGGGTGCGCCTGCGCGTGGGTCACGTCTCCCTCCAGGCCGTGTACGAGGGCCTGCACGCGCTCACCGCGGCGGGACTCGTGCGCCGCATCCAGCCGCCCGGCGGCCCGGCGCGGTTCGAGGGACGGGTGGGGGACAACCACCACCACGTCCTGTGCCGGTCCTGCGGCGCGCTCGCCGACGTCGACTGCGCCGTCGGCGAGGCGCCCTGCCTGACCGCCTCCGACGACCACGGCTTCTCGATAGACGAGGCCGAGGTCATCTACCGGGGCCTGTGCCCCGACTGCTCCACCACCGGCAGTTCGCCAGCACCTTGATCCGCCCCGCTTGGAAGGATTCCCATGTCCGAGAACCACGACGCCATCGTGACCGACGCGAAAACCGAGGAGACGGGTGGCTGCCCGGTCGCCCACGGACGCGCCCCGCACCCCACACAGGGTGGCGGAAACCGCCAGTGGTGGCCGGAGCGGCTCAACCTGAAGATCCTCGCCAAGAACCCGGTCGTCGCCAACCCGCTGGGTGAGGAGTTCGACTACGCCGCGGCGTTCGCGGCGCTCGACCTGCCGGCCGTGAAACGCGACATCGCCGAGGTGCTGACCACCTCGCAGGACTGGTGGCCCGCCGACTTCGGGCACTACGGCCCGCTGATGATCCGGATGGCCTGGCACAGCGCCGGCACCTACCGCATCAGCGACGGCCGCGGCGGCGCCGGCGCCGGCCAGCAGCGCTTCGCGCCGCTCAACAGCTGGCCGGACAACGGCAACCTCGACAAGGCCCGCCGCCTGCTGTGGCCCGTCAAGAAGAAGTACGGCCAGAACATCTCCTGGGCCGACCTGCTGGTCCTCACCGGCAACGTCGCCCTGGAGCAGATGGGCTTCGAGACCTTCGGCTTCGCCGGTGGCCGCGCCGACGTCTGGGAGGCCGAGGAGGACGTCTACTGGGGCCCCGAGACGACCTGGCTCGACGACGAGCGCTACACCGGCGACCGTGAGCTGGAGAACCCGCTCGGCGCGGTCCAGATGGGCTTGATCTACGTCAACCCGGAGGGCCCGAACGGCAACCCGGACCCGATCGCCGCCGCCCGCGACATCCGGGAGACGTTCCGCCGCATGGCGATGAACGACGAGGAGACCGTCGCGCTGATCGCCGGCGGACACACCTTCGGCAAGACCCACGGCGCGGGCCCCGCCGACGCCGTCGGGAACGACCCCGAGGCCGCCGCCATGGAGGAGATGGGCCTGGGCTGGAAGAGCACCCACGGCACGGGCAAGGGCGGCGACGCCATCACCTCCGGCCTGGAGGTCACCTGGACCACGACCCCGACCCAGTGGGGCAACGGGTTCTTCAAGAACCTCTTCGAGTACGAGTACGAGCTGGAGCAGAGCCCGGCCGGCGCCAACCAGTGGGTGGCGAAGGACGCCCCGGAGATCGTCCCGGACGCGCACGACCCGGCGAAGAAGCACCGCCCGAAGATGCTCACCACCGACCTGTCGCTGCGCTACGACCCGGTCTACGAGCCGATCTCCCGCCGGTTCCACGAGAACCCGCAGGAGTTCGCGGACGCCTTCGCCCGTGCCTGGTACAAGCTCACCCACCGTGACATGGGCCCGAAGTCGCTGTACCTCGGCCCGGAGGTCCCCGAGGAGACCCTGCTCTGGCAGGACCCGCTGCCCGAGCCCGAGGGCGAGGCCATCGACGCAGAGGACGTCGCGACCCTCAAGACCAAGCTCCTCGAGTCCGGTCTGTCCGTCTCGCAGCTGGTGTCCACCGCGTGGGCCTCGGCGTCCACCTTCCGCGGCAGCGACAAGCGCGGCGGTGCCAACGGCGCCCGCATCCGCCTTGAGCCGCAGCGCGGCTGGGAGGTCAACGAGCCCGACGAACTGGCGCAGGTCCTGCGGGTCCTGGAAGGCATCCAGCAGCAGTTCAACTCCGGCGCCGGCGCCAAGCGGGTCTCCCTGGCCGACCTGATCGTCCTCGGCGGCACCGCCGCCGTCGAGAAGGCCGCCAAGGAAGCCGGCTTCCAGGTGGAGGTTCCCTTCACCGCGGGCCGGGTGGACGCGACGGAGGAGCACACCGACGCCGAGTCGTTCGAGGCCCTGGAGCCGACCGCCGACGGGTTCCGCAACTACCACGGCAAGGGCAACCGGCTGCCGGCCGAGTTCCTGCTCCTCGACCGGGCGAATCTGCTCACCCTGAGCGCGCCCGAGATGACCGTCCTGGTCGGTGGCCTGCGGGTCCTCGGCGCAGGCCACCAGCAGTCCCAGCTCGGCGCCTTCACCAGGACGCCCGGCTCGCTGACCAACGACTTCTTCGTCAACCTGCTCGACCTGGGCACCACGTGGAAGTCGACGTCCGAGGACCAGACCACGTTCGAGGGCCGCGACGCCGCCACGGGCGAGATCAAGTGGGCCGGCAGCCGCGCCGACCTGGTCTTCGGCTCCAACTCCGAGCTGCGGGCGCTCGCCGAGGTCTACGCGAGCGACGACGCGAAGGAGAAGTTCGTGCACGACTTCGTCGCCGCCTGGGTCAAGGTCATGAACCTCGACCGCTTCGACCTGGTCTGACCCACCGGCGTCCGGACCGGCCGGCCCACCCGGCCGGCCCGGACGCCCCGGTCCCGAACGCCCCGGTCCTACGCCGCCCCGCGGAAGGTGTTGCGATACGCGCGCGGTGACACACCGAGGACCTCACGGAAGTGCTGGCGCATCGCGGTCCCGGTGCCGAAGCCGGAACGGGCGGCGACGCGGTCGACCGGCTCGTCGCTGCGCTCCAGCAGCCGCCGGGCGTAGTCGAGACGCTGCCTGCCGAGCCACTGCATGGGCGTCACCCCGGTCTCCTGCCGGAACCTCCGGTTGAGGGTCCGCACGCTCATCGCCGACTGCCGGGCGAGTTCTTCGAGGGTGAGGGGCTCGCCCAGCCGCTGGAGCGCGTACGTACGGGCGGCGGCCGTCGAGCAGTCGTCCACCTGCCGGATCGGCCGGTCGATGTACTGCGCCTGACCGCCCTCGCGATGGGGCGGTACCACGGTGCCGCGAGCCACCGTGTTCGCCACCTCCGCGCCGTGGTCGTCACGGATCATGTGCAGGCACAGATCGATCCCGGCCGCGACACCGGCCGAGGTGAGCACGCCCCGGTCGTCGGTGTAGAGCACGTCCGGATCGACGTCGACCTCCGGGTACAGCGCGGCCAGTTCGGCGCACGACTTCCAGTGCGTGGTGGCCCGGCGCCCCTCCAGCACACCGGCCGCGGCCAGCACGAACGAACCGGTGCAGATGGACGCCAGCCGGGCCCTCGCCGGAACCCGCTCCAGGGCCGCGCGCACCGGCGCGGCGAGCCGCCCCCGCTCCTGCGGCCGGTAGTCCTCCACGGCCGCCGGCACGACCACCGTGTCGGCGCTCTCCAGGACCTCCGGCCCGTGGGGGACGTTGATGCTGAAGTCCGTGTCGGTGGCCACCTCGCCCGGCGCGGACGCGCACGTCAGCACCGAGTACAAGGGCCGCCCGCCGTCGTCGGCGGCCGTCCCGAACAGGCGGTGCACGATCCCCAGCTCCATCGGCAGCAGGCCGGGACGTACGAACACCACCACTCGGTGCGCCGCGTCGACCGTCGTGTTTCGCATGACCAGATTCTTTCACTCGCTGTCCATCCGGCCAGTGGTTTGTGTCCCGCACCCGGCGAAGGGTGAGGTGCATGCGCTACCTGACCCGACACCCCCGCGCCCTCCACGGACACCGCGCCTGGTGGGTGGCAGCCGTCACCGGCATCGCGATCGTCGTCGCCGGTGCCTTCTCCACCATGCCCGGCATCCTCCAGGGCCCGCTGCAGCGCGACTTCCACTGGTCCCGGGGTTCCATCGGCCTCGCCGCGTCGCTGAACATGGTCCTGTACGGCCTCACCGCCCCGTTCGCCGCCGCACTGATGGACCGCTTCGGCATCCGGCGGATCGCCGTCACCGCCCTGGGCGTGGTCGCCGGGGGAGCGCTGCTCACCACCGTCATGGCCGCCGCCTGGCAGTTCACCCTCTTCTGGGGCCTCCTCGTCGGGCTGGGCACCGGAGCCCTGTCCATGACCCTCGCCACCACCGTGGCGAACCGCTGGTTCACCGAACGGCGCGGCCTGGTCACCGGCATCCTCGCCTCGGCCGGTGTCCTCGGCCAGATGGTCTTCCTGCCCGCCCTGTCCTGGACCATCGACCACTACGACTGGCGCCCCGCCCTGGTCACCCTCGCCCTCGCCGCACTGGCCACCGCGCTCCTCGTGCGGCTCGCCCTGAGCGACCACCCCGCCGACAGCGGCCGACGCCCCTACGGCAGCCCCGTCTTCGTCCCCAAGCCGCCACCCGTCCCCGGCGCCGCGCGCCGCGCCGTCACCGTCCTCGGCCACGCGGCCCGTACCGCCCCCTTCTGGCTGCTCGCCGCCGCGTTCGCCGTCTGCGGAGCGTCGACGAACGGCGTCATGTGGACCCACTTCGCGCCCGCCGCCCACGACCACGGCATGCCGGTCACCACCGCGTCCACACTGCTCGCCCTCATCGGGGTCTTCAACGTCGCCGGAACCGTCGCCGCGGGATGGCTCACCGACCGCGTCGACGCCCGCAGGCTGCTCGCCGTCGTCTTCACCCTGCGCGGTCTCCTGCTGGTGGCGCTGCCCGTGATCATGAGCGCGACCGTCACGCCCCCGATGATGGCCTTCGTGGTCCTCTTCGGCCTCCTCGACCTCGCCACGGTGCCGCCCGTCATCGCCCTGTGCCGCCGGTTCTACGGCGACGACAGCGCCATCGTCTTCGGCTGGACCAACGCGGCCCACCAGGTCGGCGCCGCACTGGCCGCCTTCCTCGGCGGCGTCGCCCGGGACACCTTCGCCGGCTACGACCCCGTCTGGATCGTCCTCGGCGCGGCCTGCGCCGTCGCGGCCCTCCTCGCCCTCACCGTCCGCCGTACCGGGCCGCGCGCGACCGTGGCGCCCCTGCCGGGGCGAAAAGCGGTGGCCGCCCGTGGGACGCGGTGCTGAGATGGCGTGATGCGGAGCGAGACGGAGACGCCGGTGGTCGTGGACCGGGGGCGGTACCAGGACGCGGTGACTCCCTGGGAGGACGAGGCCTGGCGGACCGCGGCCCTCGGCTGGGCCGAGGGCGCGCTCGCCGCCCGCGGCCTGCGGGCGACGGGGGAGCGGCGGGTACGGCTGCGGCCCTGGTCCGTCCTGGTGCGCCTGTCAGTCGAGGGGTACGGCGCGGTCTGGTTCAAGGCGAATCCGCCGGCCAGTGCCTTCGAGGGCCCGCTGACCGCGGCGCTGGCCCGCTGGGTGCCGGAGCACTTACTGGAGCCGCTGGCGGTGGACACCGACCGCGGCTGGTCGCTGCTGCCCGACGGGGGACCGCTGTTCCGGGACGTACTCGACCGGGAGCGGACCGGTCCCGACGCCTGGGAGGAACTGCTGCGCCAGTACGCCGCCATGCAGCACGCCCTGACTCCGCGCGCCCGGGAGATCGAGCGGCTGGGTGTCCCCGGCGCGCCGGTCACCGCACTGCCCGACGTCTTCGACCGGCTCGACCACACCCCGCTGCGGCGGGAGGAACGGGAAGGACTCCGGGCCCTGCGCCCCCGCCTCCTGGAGTGGTGCGCGGAACTCGCGGCCGTGGACGTCCCGGACTCCCTCGACCACGCGGACCTGCACGACGGCCAGTTGTTCCACCCCGGACCGGGCAGGTTCACGTTCTTCGACTGGGTAGACGCCGTCGTCTCCCACCCCTTCTGCAGCCTGCCGGTCCCCGCCCGACAGGCCCGCGAGCGATACGGGCCGCACGTACTGCCGCGGCTGCGTGACGCCTACCTGGAGCCGTGGACGGGCGGCGGCCGGAGCACGGCGGAACTACGGCGTGCGGTGAGCCTCGCGTGGCGGCTGAGTGCCCTGAGCCGGGCCGGCGCCTACGGCAGGCTGTTCCCCACCGCGCACGGCGCCGCCGGTGCCGCGGTGACCGGGGAGGGCGCCCGCTGCCTGCTGGAACTGCTCGACGAGCCGCCGGTCTAGACGCCGTTGTCAGTGGCGGATGCGAGGCTGCGAGGCATGGATGAGGTGGAGTTCATGCGGGGCAGGGTCTACGGCGCCGACCACGACAACCCCGGGCCGCGGACCGGACGCGTCTACGCGCAACTGGTGGGCGGCCCCCTGGACGGTCTGCTCCTGGACGTCACCGACCTCACCGAGCCGGAGCGCGGCCGGGGTGTGTCGCTGGCGACGGAGATAGGCCGCTACGGCCCGGGCGGCCGCTCCGCCTACTCCCCACGGCCGGGCGACCCCCACCGCTTCGACTGGCGGGGCGACGTGCCCTGACGTCAGGTGGAGCGCGTCAGCCGACGCGGCACACCGCGAGAACGCCCTGCCGTACGCCTTCGTCAGCGCCGGGGCGATCATCGTGACGTTCATGGTCATCGCCGTGACCAGGTACCGGTCCGTGGCGCACGCCTGAACCGGCCGTTCTTTCGCCCGGCCCGCACCCGATCGATTTCACGTTCGCCTTCCTTGCCTCCTTCGAGTGACAACCACACGGTCCGGCAATCCGGATTTCCCGGCAGCGCGGATTACCCGTGCCCGCCGCGCGATGCGGCGGGTCCGGCGCATTCGGCTGCCGGACCACAGATGCAAGGAGAGCTCCATGAAGACTCGCGCGATCAGGACTGCCGGTCTCTTCGCCGCCGCCGGTGCCGTGGTGCTGGGCGGGGCCGCGGCGGCGTCGGCGGACAGCGGCGCCCAGGGCGCGGCGGTCGGTTCCCCGGGCGTCGCCTCGGGCAACGTCGTGCAGGTCCCCGTCCACGTCCCCGTGAACGTCTGCGGCAACACGGTCAACGTCATCGGTCTGCTCAACCCCGCGTTCGGCAACAGCTGCGCCAACGTGAGCGACGGCTGGGACATGGGCCACTGAGGCGAGCGGAATCATCCGTAGCCGGTGAACGCGTGGATTGGTCCGGAAGGGAATTGAACTCCATTGAGTTCCGGGCCAATCCGCCGATCGCGCGGGATCGGATTACCGACGTGAGCGACGAAGAGAAGAAACCGCGGAATCCCGGAAGCAGGACACGGCTCGGGCCGGGCGCGCTGAGCGGTCTCCTGGCGGGCTTCGCCGCGCTCGCCGTCGCCGAACTGGTGGCCGTGGCGGTACGTCCACAGGCCGGCCCGGTCGTCGCGGTCGGCGGAGCGGCCATCGACCGTACGCCGATCGCCGTGAAGGACTGGGCGATCCGCAACTTCGGCACCAACGACAAGCTGATCCTCCAGCTCGGCATCCTCGCCGTCCTGGCGCTGTTCGCCCTGGCCCTCGGCATGTTCGCCGTCCGGCACCGGCGTACGGGGGCGGCGGGCGTCCTGGTCTTCGGGGCCGTCGGAGCGGCGGCGGCCACCAGCCGGCCCGACTCCACGAGCTTCACCGACGCGCTCCCCTCAGTCCTGGGGGCGATCGTCGGCGCGGGGCTCCTCTACGTCCTCGTCGGCCGCCTCCTGGCGTCGCCGCGGGACGTGCCGGCAGCACAGGACGCACCGGACGCACCGGACGCACCGGACGCGGCACCGCGAGAGCACGGCGAAGGCTGGGACCGGCGCGGTTTCGTGATCGCGGCGACCGCCGCTGCCGCCGCCTCGGCCGGGGCGGGCGTACTGGGCCGAGTCCTGAACGGTTCCAGTGGCCAGGAGGCCGTGGCCTCCCGCAAGAACATCGACCTGCCGCCGCCCGACTCACGCGCACCCGCGGTGCCCCGGGGCGCACAGGTCAGGGTCGCCGGTGTCAGCCCGTTCATCACGCCCAACGGCGACTTCTACCGGGTGGACACCGCCCTGGTCGTCCCCAAGGTGGACGCCACGGCCTGGCGGCTGCGCATCCACGGCAAGGGGGTCACCCGGGAGAAGACCCTGACCTTCGACGACCTGCTGCGCCGCGAGCTGATCGAGCGGGACATCACCCTCACCTGTGTCTCCAACGAGGTCGGCGGCCCGTACGTCGGCAACGCCCGCTGGATCGGCGTCCGGCTCGACGACCTGCTGAAGGAGTGCGGTGTCCGGCCCCCGTCGGCCGGCGGCCCCGCAGATCAGCTGGTGGCCCGCTCCGTGGACGGCATGACGATCGGCAGCCCGGTCGAGGACGTCATGGACGGCCGCGACGCGATGCTCGCCATCGGCATGAACGGCCGGCCGCTGCCGTTCGACCACGGCTTTCCCGTCCGCATGCTGGTGCCCGGCCTGTACGGCTACGTGTCCGCCTGCAAGTGGATCAAGGACATCGAGCTGACCACGTTCGACGCGTACGACTCCTACTGGGTCAAGCGCGACTGGGCCCGCGAGGCCCCGATCAAGACCCAGTCCCGGATCGACACCCCGAAGCCGTTCGCCCGGCCGAAGGCGGGCACCGTGATGGTGGCCGGCGTCGCCTGGGCCCAGCACCGCGGCATCGACAAGGTCGAGGTGCGCGTCGACGACGGGCCCTGGCAGGAGGCCACCCTCGCGGCCGAGGACTCGCGCGACACCTGGCGCCAGTGGTCCTACGCCTGGCAGGCCGCCAAGGGCGGCCACACCCTCACCGTGCGGGCGACCGACCGCACCGGCGAGGTGCAGACCGAGAAGCGCACCCGCACCGTTCCCGACGGCGCCAGTGGATGGCACTCCGTCGTGGTGACGGTCGAGTGACTCACCAGACCAACCACCCTTCCCCCGCTCAAGCGGCAGTAGCCGCGCAACCCCGCAGGAGTAACACCATGCAGACCCGCATCCGCCGCATCGCCGTAACCGTCGCCGCGGTGGCCGTCCTGCCGCTCACGCTCAGTGCCTGCTCCGACGACAGCGGTGACTCCGCGAAGTCGGAGTCCGACAGCAAGGCGTCGGCTTCCGCGCCGGCCTCGGACGACGGCATGGGCGGTTCCGACACCAGCGCCGCCCCGGCGGACGAGCCGTTCGGTCCGGCGTGTTCGTCGGTGCCGAAGGACGGTGCCGGTTCGTTCGACGGCATGGCCAAGGACCCGGTCGCGACCGCCGCCTCGAACAACCCGGCGTTGTCCACGCTGGTGACGGCGGTGAAGAAGGCCGGTCTGGTCGACACGCTGAACAACGCCGAGAACATCACGGTGTTCGCGCCGACCAACGACGCCTTCGCCAAGATCCCGAAGGCCGACCTGGACAAGGTCCTGAACGACAAGGCGATGCTCACCGACATCCTGACCTACCACGTCGTGGGCCAGAAGCTCGCCCCGAAGGACCTGGAGAGCGGTTCCTTCGAGACGCTGCAGAAGTCCAAGCTGACCACGTCCGGCTCGGACGAGTCCTACACGGTCAACGACTCGGCCAAGGTCGTCTGCGGCAACGTCAAGACCGCCAACGCCAACGTGTACATCATCGACACCGTCCTGATGCCCAAGAGCTGACGGCCCGTTGTCTGCCGGGCATATCGCGCAAGGGCGCCCGGCGGGGACGGTTCCGGTGACCCGGAGCCGCAGGGGCGGCCGGTGTTTTCCACCCGGCCGCCCTGTTCCATGTGAACGAGGCGGTCACCTGGTGAGACAGCTGCTCACCAGCCAAGAAAATGCGAGGTCTCCTCATACCTCGCCTCCCTGGCGACGAATACCTGGCAAGACAGCAGGACGTTCGACCGGCAGCAGCCCAGGGAGTCCTCATGACGGGACAGCAGCTCGAGGTGAGGGACACCGGCCCCTCGGTCACCACTCACCACCCCCCAGGGCTCGCGGCTCCCCCCGCACCCGGCATGGACCCCCCAGCACCCGACATGGAAGAGACCCTCGCGCGGGTGCTGGCGGACGTCGCCCACGTCGACGAGGTGCCACACGACAGTCACTTCTTCAACGACCTGGGCGCGGACTCCCTGGTCATGGCGCACTTCTGCGCCCGAGTCAGGAAGCGGACGGATCTGCCGTCGGTGTCGATGCGCGACATCTACCGGCATCCGACCATCACCGCCCTGACAGCGGCCCTCGCGGACACCGCACCGCCCGTTCCTGCCCCCGAGGCGACCGCCCCGGAGAAGCCCGGGCCGCAGGTGCCGGCGCCGACGGGCCGCCCGCACCACGCGCTCTGCGGAGCCGTGCAACTCCTGGGCTATCTCGGCTACGCCCTCCTCCTCGCCTTCGTCAGCGCCCGGGGCTACGACTGGATCTCCGCGGGAACCGGCCTGCTCGACTCCTACCTGCGGTCCGTGGCCTTCGGCGCCGTACTGCTGGTGGTCCTGTGTGCCCTGCCGGTGATCGCGAAGTGGCTGCTGATCGGCCGGTGGACGCCACGGCGGTTCCACGTCTGGAGCCTCGCCTACTTTCGCTTCTGGCTGGTCAAGGCGCTGATCCGGACGAGCCCCCTCGTACTGTTCGCCGGTTCGCCCCTGTACCCGCTCTACCTCCGAGCACTGGGCGCGCGGATCGGACGAGGGGTGACGTTCCTGTCGCGAACGGTGCCCGTCTGCACCGACCTGCTGACGATCGGCGACGGCACGATCGTCCGCAAGGACTCACTCATCAGCTGCTACCGAGCCCACGACGGCGTGATCGAGACCGGACCGGTCACCCTGGGCCGGAGCGTGGTCGTGAGCGAGGTGACGGTCCTGGACATCGGCTCCCAGCTCGGCGACAACTCCCAGCTCGGCCACGCGTCCTCCCTGCACACCGGCCAGAGGGTCCCGGACGGTGAGCACTGGCACGGGTCACCGGCCCAGCCCGCCGACGCCGACTTCCAGCCCGTGCCGCCCGCCCGCTGCGGAACCGTACGACGGGCGGTCAACGGAGTCCTCCTCCTGCTCACCGCGCTGCTGCTCTACATACCGCTGGCGGTGGGCTGCCTGGACGCGCTGCTCTCTCCGATCCTGGAAGGGTCCACGCTGCTGAGCCGGGGACGGGCGACGCCGGCCGGCTGGGTGCTCTACGTCGACGTACTGGTGATCACGGCCGTGACCTTCTTCGGCGCCGTGCTCGTCGCCGTCGCCGTCGTGGGCACCGTCCCGCGCCTGCTGAGCCGATGCGTCACCCCGGGCCGGACGTACCCGCTCTACGGCGTCCACCACGCCCTGCACCGGGCGACGCTCCTGATCAGCAACCGGGCTTCGCTCACACGGCTGTTCGGCGACAGCACGTGCATCGTGCACTACCTGCGGTGGATCGGGTACGACCTGTGCCGGATCGAGCAGACCGGTTCGAACTTCGGCACCCGGGTCAAGCACGAGACCCCCTTCACCAGCGTGGTCGGCACCGGCACCATGGTCGCGGACGGCCTCTCGATGATGAACGGCGAGTACTCCAGCACGTCCTTCCGCCTGTCGCGGACCGCCATCGGGGCGCACAACTTCCTGGGCAACCGGATCGCCTACCCTCCGGGCGGCAGGACCGGCGACAACTGCCTGCTGGCGACCAAGGTGATGATTCCCGTCGACGGCCCGCTGCGGCATGACGTGGGACTGCTCGGTTCCCCCTCCTTCGAGATTCCGCGGTCGGTGGCGCGGGACGCCACCTTCGACGAGCTGAAGGAGGGGGACGGCCTGCGCCGCCGCCTGGCGGCCAAGAACCGGCACAACGCGATGACGATGGCCTGCCATCTCTTCTCGGGCTGGCTGTTCTTCTTCTGCGTCACCGTGCTCTTCGCGTGCGCGGCGAGCCTGTACCCGCGGTGGGGCATGGTGGTGATCGCCCTGGCCAACGCGGTCCTGCTGCCGTTCACCCTCCTGTACTTCGTCGCCGTGGAGCGGGCCGTCACGGCCCTGCGCCCCCCGGAGCCGCTGTTCTGCTCGATCTACGACCGACGCTTCTGGCACCGCGAGCGGTACTGGAAGGTTCCGTCGGAGACGTACATCCAGGTCCTCAACGGCACCCCGTTCAAGCCCGTCGTGTGGCGGCTGCTCGGCGTCCGCATCGGAGCCCGGGTGTTCGACGACGGATTCAGCCTGACCGAGCGCCCGATGGTCGCCATCGGCGACGGCTGCACGCTCAACGCGGGAAGCGCCGTGCAGTGCCACTCGCAGGAGGACGGCACGTTCAAGTCGGACCGCAGCGCGATCGGCGCCGGCTGCACCCTCGGCGTCGGAGCGTTCGTGCACTACGGCGTGACGGTCGGCGACGGGGCGCGACTGGCCGCGGACGTCTTCCTGATGAAGGGCGAGACCGTCCCCGAACACGCTCACTGGACGGGGAATCCGGCCCGCCCCGTACCCGACGGCACCCATGGCAGTGGAGGTGGGCTGTGATGGCGACAGCAGTGACCGGCGGACATGCCCCGGGAGCCGAGGCCCCGGAGACGGGGACCGGAGGCGGCCGCACCACCGTCCCGCGTTGGACCCTCGCACCCGTACCCGGCACCGCGGAGCACGTCCTCGTCCTCCCCGACGGAGTGACCGCCGATCTGCACCGGCGGGCAGGTGAACCGGGCGCGCCGCTCACCGCGATCCTCCTGGCGGCCCACGCCAAGGTGCTCGCCCTGCTCTCCGGCGACCCCGCGGTCCGCGGCGGCTACCTGCCTGCGGCCGGCACCGGGCCGCTACCCTGGGAGTTGACGGTCGGCCCCGGCTCCTGGCGCCGACTGGTGGCCGCGGCCACGCAGGCGGAGGCGCAGGCGTCGACGCCGTCGCCCACGAAGGCCGAGGCGTCCCCGGCTCCCGAGGTGGTGTTCGACCCGACCGGGCACGAACCCGGCACCCTCGCGGACGGCACCGTCCTCGCCGTCACGGTGGGGGAGCGGAGCGGCCGGCGCGTCCTGGGCCTGCGGTACCGGACCGACGTGCTGGACGCCGACTGCGCCGCCCGGATCGCCGGTTACCACCTGGCCGCGCTCGAACAGATCGCCGCCGACCCGGACGCCCCGCACGACCGGCGCACCCTGCTGTCTCCCGAGGAGATCCGCTTCCAGCTCGACGGCCTCGCCGGCCCGCGCCGCGAACTGCCGGACCGCCGCGTCCACGAACTGTTCGAGGAGCGCGTACGCCGCCATCCCGAGGCCGTCGCGGCCGTGCACCGCGACCGGCGGTGGACGTACCGGGAGCTCGACGTACGGGCCAACCGGCTGGCCCGCGCCCTGCTGGCGCGCGGGCTGCGCCCCGAGGACACGGTCGCCGTGGTGACCGGACGCGACCTGAACTGGACGGCCGCCGTGCTCGCCGTCCTCAAGGCCGGCGGCGCCTACCTGCCCGTCGACCCGCACTATCCGCCCGGCCGCATGTCCACCATGCTCACCCGCGCCGACTGCGCCCTCGTGCTCACCGAGCCGGGCAGCACGGCCAACCTGGACCGAGCCCTCACCTCCCTGCCCGGCACCCGCAGGCTCCTCGTCCCCGACCTCACCGAACGGGCCACCGACGGCACCAGCCTCGGCATGGACATACCGGCGGACCGGCTCGCGTACGTGTTCTTCACCTCCGGCTCCACCGGAGAACCCAAGGGCGCGATGTGCGAGCACGCCGGTCTGCTCAACCACCTCCACGCCAAGATCGAGGACCTGGACATCGGCGAAGGCACGGTCGTGGCACAGACGGCCTCGCAGTGCTTCGACATCTCCCTGTGGCAGCTGCTCGCCGGCCTCCTGACCGGCGGACGGACCCTGCTGGTCGAGCAGGACGCGATCCTCGACGCCGACCGGTTCCTCGACACGATCACCGAGAGCCGGGTCAACGTCCTCCAGGTCGTGCCCTCGTACCTCGACGTCCTCCTGACCGCGCTCGAACGCACCCCGCGCGACCTGCCGGACCTGCGGTGCGTGTCGGTCACCGGCGAGGCGCTCAGAACGGAACTCGTCCAGCGATGGTTCAAGGACGGGCCCGGCGTCCGGCTGGTCAACGCCTACGGACTGACCGAGACGTCCGACGACACCAACCACGAGGTGATGGACGGCATGCCGGTCACCGACCGGATCCCGCTCGGCCGCCCCGTGCGGAACGTGCGCGTCTACGTCGTCGACGACAACCTCGTCCCCGTCCCGCTCGGCGCCCTCGGTGCCATCGTGTTCTCCGGCGTCTGCGTCGGCCGCGGCTACGTCAACGACCCGGAGCGCACCCGGCTCGCCTACCGGACCGACCCGTACCGACCGGGCCAACGGCTCTACCTGGGAGGCGACTTCGGCCGCTGGCTGCCGGACGGGAAGCTGGAGTTCCTCGGCCGCGAGGACGCGCAGGTCAAGATCCGCGGGTTCCGCATCGAGACCGGTGAGGTCGAGAACGCGCTGCTGCGGGTGGACGGCGTCCGCGACGGCGCGGTCGTGGTGACCGGCCCGGAGGGCCACGGCCGACAGCTGACCGCCTTCTGCACGGGCGGCCGGCCCCTGACCGCCGACCTCCTCCGGGAGCGGCTCGGCGAGCTGCTGCCCGAGTACATGGTCCCGGCCTCCTTCCACCAACTGGAGAGCCTGCCGCTCACGGCCAACGGCAAGACCGACAAGAAGGCGCTGGCCGCGCTCGCCGAGGAGCTCGGCACGGCCGAGGACGGCCAGGAGGAGCACCGGCCCCCGCGGACCCCGACCGAGCGACGGCTCGCGACGGCATGGGCGGCGGTGCTGGGCCTACCGCCCGAACGGATCGGCCGGGGCGACGACTTCTTCGAACTGGGCGGCACCTCCCTGTCGGCCGTACGGCTCGCGGTCAGCCTGGACCGGGTGATCTCCCTGCGCGATCTCACCGGCCATCCGGCACTCGCCGAACTGGCCCTGCTGCTCGACGCCCGGACCGGCACGGGCACCACCCCGCCCCCGGCCGAGCCCTGAAGCCCCACCTCCTGAGGAGAAACCCATGCTGTCCGCACTGTTCCGCAAGCACGCGGCCCCCGCCGCGTCGGCGCCGCCCACCGGCAGCACCGCACCACCGGACGCCGACGGCCCTGCGGCCACCGACGGCTCTGCGCTCACCGACGGCCCCGCGGTCAACGATGGCCCTGCGCTCACCGACGGCCCCGCGGTCAACGATGGTCCTGCGGTCGTCGACGGCCTCGCGGTCATCGACGCCCAGAGCACCCCGGACCCGGCCACCTGGGCGGCGGAGCACCGGGACACGCTGCTCGGCCTCGTCGCCGAGCACGGCGCGCTCACTGTCCGCGGCCTCGGTCTCCGCACCCCGGCCGACGTCGAGGCGCTCCTCCACCGACTGGCCGACCGCCCCGCGACCGAACGGGAGGCGTTCGCCGCCCGCGACGTCCACGCGGAGGGCGTCTACTCGTCATCGGTGTGGCCGCCCAATCAGCCCATGTGCATGCACCACGAGTTGAGCTACGCGACACGGTGCCCCGGCCTGCTGCTGTTCGCCTGCCTCCGGCCGCCCACCGAGGGCGGCGCCACCGCCGTGGCCGACTCGGCCGCCGTACTGCGCACGCTGCCCACCGAACTGGTTGACCGTTTCGAGCGGGAGGGCTGGCTGCTCACCCGCACCTACCACGACGAGATCGGCGCCACGCTGACCCAGTCGTTCGGCACCGAGGACCGGGGCGCCGTCGAGGCGTACTGCCGCGCGAACGCCATCGACTGGTCCTGGCAGCCGGACGGCTCGCTGCGCACCCGGCAGCACCGCCCCGCCGTGGTGCGCCACCCGGTCTCCGGCGTGCGCTGCTGGTTCAACCAGATCGCGTTCCTCAACGAGTGGACCATGCCCCCGGAAGTGCGGGAGTTCCTCGTCGAGGAGTACGGCCCCGACGGCCTTCCCTTCAACACCCGTCACGGCAACGGCGACCCGGTGCCCCAGGACGTCGTGGAGCAGATCGGCAAGGCCTACGAGGCGCACACCGTGCGCCGGCCCTGGGCCGCCGGAGACCTGATGGTCGTCGACAACATCCGCACCGCACACAGCCGGGAGGCGTACGAGGGACCGCGTGAGTTGCTGGTGGCGATGGGCAACCCCGTACACCCGCACTCCGCACACGCCGAACGCTCCGCCCCGCGATCCGGGAGGGCAGCGGTATGACCACCGTACGTGCCGCCACAGCAGCAACCGCACGCGTCGGCGCACCGTCCGTGCCGCCCTTCGCCGTCATCCCCGGGGCCCAGGTCAAGGGCGTCCTGGAGGGCCGGGAGAAGACCGTGATGGAGGTCGTCGAGGAGACCTACCGCCTGCACGGCGCCGGCCGCTCGGTCAATCCCCCGTCCTCCTTCCTCCGCTTCACCGACCGGCCCACGTCACGGATCATCGCGCTGCCGGCCTCCCTGGGCGGCGAGAACAGCGTGGACGGCCTGAAGTGGATCTCCAGCTTCCCCACCAACGTCGCGTCGGACATCCCCAGGGCGTCGGCCGTGCTCGTCCTCAACGACCACGACACGGGCTACCCCTTCGCCTGCATGGAGAGTTCGATCATCAGCGCCGCCAGGACCGCGGCCTCCGCCGCGTCGGCCGCCGACCGGCTCAGCAGGGGGCGAGCGCGTCCCACCCGGCTGGGCTTCGTCGGGGCCGGCCTGATCGCCCGTTACATCCACACCTATCTCGACGGCACCGGCTGGTCGTTCGACGCCATCGGCGTGCACGACGTGTCCGCCGACAGCTCGGCCGGCTTCCGGACGTACCTGGAGCAGTCCGGGGCGGTCGGCCGCGTCACCGTGCACCACAGCGCCGAGGAACTGGTCCGCAACAGCGACCTGATCGTCTTCGCCACGGTCGCCGACCGACCTCACATCGACGACCCGTCCTGGTTCCACCACAACCCGGTGGTCCTGCACATATCCCTTCGCGACCTCGCGCCCCAGGTGCTGCTGTCCGCCACCAACGTCGTCGACGACATCGACCACTGCCTGCGGGCCGACACCTCACCGCACCTCACCGAACGCCTCACCGGCCGCCGCGACTTCCTGCTCGGCACGCTCGACGACGTGATGGTCGGCCGGGTGACGGTGCCGGCCGACCGGACGGTGGTCTTCTCGCCGTTCGGCCTGGGCGTGCTGGACCTCGCCGTCGGCAAGTTCGTCTACGACGAGGTGGCCCGCTCCGGCGAACTGCGCGTCATCGACGACTTCTTCCACGAACTGCGGCGCCACGGCTGAGGACGGCGGACCGCCGCCCACCATCCGGTCCCACCCGAGGAGACCATCGTGCCAGTCATATCCGTTCCCCAGGCCTTCAACGAGGAGGACCTGTACGTCGACCTCGCGTCGATGTCCGGGCACCGGCTCTTCCTCAAGTGCGAGGGTTTCAACTTCGCCGGTTCGATCAAGCTGAAGGCCGCGACCGAGATGGTGGAGTCCGCCGAGCGGAGCGGGACTTTGAAACGGGACTCGATCCTGGTGGAGTCCTCCTCCGGCAACCTCGGGGTGGCCCTGAGCATGATCGCGGCGAGCAAGGGCTACCGGTTCGTCTGCGTGACCGACTCCCGTTGCAACCTGACCACCCGGCTGATGATGGAGGCCCTGGGCAGCCAGGTGCACGTCGTCTCCGACGAGGGCGCCGCCGGGGGCCTGCTGGGCGCCAGGCTGGCGTACGTGCGCGGCCTGTGCGCGTCGGACGACCGCTACCTCTGGCTGAGTCAGTACACCAACGCCGACAACTGGAAGGCCCACTACTTCAGGACGGCGCCGGCCATCGCCCGCTGGTTCCCGCAACTGGACGTGCTGTTCATCGGCGTCGGCACCACCGGCACGCTGATGGGCTGCGCCCGCTGGTTCCGCTCCTGGCACCGACCGGTGCGCATCGTCGCGGTGGACAGCGTCGGCTCCGCCATCTTCGGCGACCCGCCGGGCCGCCGGATGATCCCGGGCCTGGGCATGAGCGTCCGGCCGCCGCTTCTCGACGAGGCGTATGTGGACGAGGCGGTGCGCGTGGAGGAGACCGACACCATCCGCACCTGCCGCAGCCTGGCGAGGCGCGGCTTCCTCTTCGGCGGGTCCACCGGCACGGTGGTCAGCGGCGCGACGAGCTGGCTGGCCCGGCACGGCAGGCGCGGGCTCACTCCCGTGGCGATCGCCCCGGACCTCGGAGAGCGCTACCTCGACACCGTCTACCAGAGCAACTGGGTACAGGGCGTCTACGGCGACGACGCGCTCGCGCCGCAGGCGCCGCCCGGCCGAGGGGTGTCGGCGTCGTAGCAGTGGGCATCTCCGTCCCCGGTGTCACGCGGGGACGGAGATGACGCTGAGCGGGTCGGTCGTGGGCTGCTGGGACCCGCCGGCGGGCTCGACGGTGATGCCGACGGCGGTGGCCCCTTCGAGCGGTCCGTCGAGGATGTGCGCCTGACGGCCGCCCGCTCCGGACAGGAGTCCGGCGGGCCGGAACTCCCCCTCCTCCGCGTACCAGAGCTCGTAGACCTGGTCGTCGGTGAGCGGCGGCAGACCCGACGCGATGAAAGCGGCCTGGCCCTGGGCCCGCGAGGCGACCACGCTCGCCGTGGCGCCGTCCGGAAGCTCCGCGGTGTTGATCGTGGCGTCCGGGGCGGCCAGCACGTCGGCGAGCGCCTCCGCGCCGGTGTGGAGGTCGGCGGCCTCCTCCTGGGCGCTGTCGGCCTCCGTGTGCTGCCACCAGGCGATACCGCCGAGAGCCGCCGCGGCCGCCACGGAGGCGGCCAGCGCGAACCCGAGAATCCGCTGCCGCCGCCGGGGCCGTTCCCTGACGTGGGGACGCTCCAGGCGCTCCTGACGGACGGTGGAGATCTGGCCGAGCACCCGGTGACGCAGCTCGGGGGACGGCTGACGGGCTTCGCCCGCGCCCAGCAGGCTCGCCGTCCGCGTCAGCTCGTCGACCTCGCGCCGGCACTCCGCGCAACTCGCGAGGTGGTTCTCGAACGCGGCTTCCTCGTCGGGCGGGAGAGCGTGCAGCGCGTAGGCACCCACATCGAGGTGCGGGTCGTCGCCGGTTCTCATGATCCCGTCTCCAGACACTCGCGCAGGCGCCGCAGCCCCTGACGCATCCGCGACTTGATGGTGCCCGCCGGAGTGGCCAGCGAATCGGCCACCTCCGCGTACGTCAATCCCTCGTAGTACGCCAGCACCAGGGGCAGCCGCAGTTGCCCGGACAGCTCCGCCAGGCAGCGGAAGACCACGCGATGCTCCTCCCGTTCCTCGACCTCCTCGGCGACCGCGTCGAAGGGCCGGTCCTGCTCCCGGGCCCCGGTGCGCAGCTCGCGGGCCCGGCCCGCGGTGACGGACCGCACCCGGTCCACGGCCCGGCGGTGCGCGAGAGTGAGCACCCAGTTCCGGGCGGCTCCCCGCTCCGGGCGGAAGCGGTCGGCGGTGCGCCACACCTCCACCATCACGTCCTGGGTCACCTCCTCCGCCTGCGCCTCGTCCCGCAGCACCCGGCAGGCGAGCCCCATCACCGGTGCGGCCAGAGCGTCGTAGACACCGGCGAACGCCTGCTCGTCGCCGCCGGCGGCACGGGTGAGCAACTCGTCCACCCGGGCATCGCCGGAAGACCGCCCCGGGCGGGGCTGGGCGTCGCTTTCCGTGTCGGCGTCGCTTCGGTGATCCATCGTCGCTCCTCGGCTCTGCTCGACCTTGGTCCCTTTCCGAGGGGAGCGCACGTGGTCGGGAGCCGTCCGCGTGACACCGGGTGAGTGAGCGGGGGACGGGCCCTCACTGATTGTTCGTAGCCGAGACCCCTACGGATGCGGATCGTCCGGAACGGGGCGTACTTCGACCAATCCGGTGGACCGCGCGCTACGGATTCCCGGTACCAGCGGCCGCCCGGCCCCGTGCCGGGCACCGCCCCGGCCGTCCACCCCTCCGGGTGGACCGTGAGTAAGGAAGTGACCGCGTGAGGAACCGACGCATCGCACGAATAGCCGCACTCACCGCACTGCCCGCAGCGCTGGCCCTGCCAGCCGCGGCCCCCGCACTGGCAGCCGACAGCCAGGCGTACCAGATCGACCTGAAGCAGCTGAACGACTCGGGCGCGAGCGGCACCGCGATGGTCAGCCTGGAGGGCACGAAGCTCACGGTGAAGATCCAGGCCGAGGGCCTGACACCCGGAGCGCCGCACGCCCAGCACATCCACGGCTCGACCAAGGGCATGGACTTCCACTGTCCCGACGCGAGCGCCGACGAGGACGGCGACGGCATCGTCTCCACCGTGGAGGGACTGCCCGCCTACGGCGACATCAACATATCGCTGACCACCAGCGGGGACACCGGCAAGGACAGCGGCCTCGCGGTCGACCGGATGCCCACCGCCGGCAAGGACGGCAAGCTGTCCTACGAGCGCACCATCACCGTCTCGCAAGACGTCGCCGACCACTTCAAGGACCTGCACATCGTGCAGCACGGCATCGACGTCAACGACAACGGCACCTACGACATGGACGCCGGCAAGAGCCAACTCGACCCGAAGCTCCCCCTGGAGGCGACCGCCCCCGCCAGCTGCGGCATGGTCCACGGGGCGTCCATCGGCGAGATGCCCGAGGGCGGAGTCGAGACCGGCACCGCGGCGACCGGCGGCGACGACGCGGGGCAGATGATGGCCCTCGGCGGGGCGGGCCTGATGGCGGCCGCCGTCGGAGCAGTGGTCGTGTGGCGGCGTGCCGGTGAGCGCTGACCGGGCCGCCCGGTGAACCGCGGGCCTTCCCGGCGGCGCCTGCTGCTGGTCGTCTGCGCGGTGATCGCGGTCCTCTCCGGCGTCGCCCTGGCCGCGGGCCTGTGGCGCGGCGCCGAGGAGTCCCGCACGGCACCTCCGGCCCCGTCGGTCACCGCACCGGCCGGGCCGGGGGCCCGCGCCTCCACCGACCCCGCGCCGGAAGACGACCGGCAAAGCACCGGCCCGGCTCCGGAAGGCGACCGACAGGGCACCGACCCCCCACCGGAAGGTGACCGGCGGAGCACCGGCCCCGCGCCGGAAGAGCACCGGCACGACGCCGGTCACGTCGCTCCGGCCGCAGCCCTTCCCCGGTCCGCGCCCACCAGGGTGACCGTCCCGGCCATCGGCGTCTCCTCCGCCCTGGAGGATCTCGGGCGCGACGGCAACGGTGCGATGCAGACCCCGCGCGATCCCGACCTGGCCGGCTGGTACACGCCCGGTCCCGCGCCGGGCCAGCGCGGCCCCGCCGTCATCGCCGGGCACGTCACCTGGGACGGCGACCGGTCGGTCTTCTACCGCCTGGGCGAACTCGCCCCCGGCGACACCGTCGCCGTCGACCGCGAGGACGGCCGCACCGCGACCTTCACCGTGGACCGGGTCGAGCAGTACCCGAAGGACGAGTTCCCCACCGTGGAGGTCTACCGCGACCTGGACCACGCCGGCCTGCGGCTGATCACCTGCGCGGGTGACTACTCCGCCGCCGAGCGCCGGTACGCCGACAACATCGTCGTGTACGCGACGCTGACCCACACCGAGTAGAGGGGAAGTTCCCGGCGTTCCGCTCATCCACGTCGCCGACTGCTTCGAATGGCTTGTGCAAGGACGCATTCGACACCGTCTGTGAAGGAGGTGAGCCGAATGGCGTCATCCCTCGGCATCCGCCGGGCCGTGGTGGGCCTCGCCGCGACCGGGCTGCTCGCCGGCGGCGCCACGCTGGGCATGGCGGGGACGGCGAGCGCCGCCCCGGCACCCGCGTCGGCGGCGACCGTGGTCACCGGTGACCATCACGACCGCTGCGAGTGGAAGAAGGGCCACTGGGAGAAGAAGTGGGTGAAGGGCCACTGGGAGAAGAAGTGGTACGAGCACAAGAGCTGGCACCACGGCGAATGGGGTCATGACTGGTCCTACAAGTGGGTCTACGTCCACGGGCACTGGGACCACGTCTGGGAGAAGGGACACTGGGACTGCCGCCACTAGCGCGCGTCCCGTCATGAGGCGCTGGGGGGCGGGCATCTGCCCGGCCCCCAGCGCTCGCGTGCGCGCGGCACGATGCCCGCGCCGGCCGATCCGATGCACACGACACTTTGTCCCCTTGGCGGAAGAAGAATCGAGATCTTGCGCGAAAGGGGTTACAGGTGCGGACCAAGGCCGCTAACTTCCTTGAAATAAACCGGTCATAGACCTCTCTGGACCGGGCTCGAAGGCGCGACGGCGCGCGCCCGTACTCCCTCACGGCAGGCCTCGCACGCCTGCCGCCACCCCACACTCCCCGGGAGAACTCTGTGCGCACGAGACCGCTCGGACATAGACGTGTCCGTTCCTTACTGCCGGCCCTGGCATGTGCCATCGCACTGGCGCTGCCGACAAGCCCGGCCGCCGCCGCACCGGCGGACCCGGCCGCCGCCGTACCGGCCGACCCGGGCGGCGGGGCCGAGGCCGCGGCCGCCGAGGAGTTCCAACAGGTCACCCTCGCCAAGGGCGTGGCCGAGACGGGCGAGCCCATGACGATGGCGGTGCTGCCCAACCGCTCGGTGCTGCACACCTCGCGCGACGGCACCCTCCGGCTGACCGACGCGGCGGGCACCACCAGCGTGGCGGGCAAAGTCGACGTCTACAGCCACGACGAGGAGGGACTGCAGGGCGTCGCCGCGGACCCGGGCTTCTCCGCCAACCGGTTCGTGTACCTCTACTACGCCCCCGAGCTCGACACACCGGCCGGCGACGCCCCGGCCGACGGGTCGGCGTCCGACTTCGCCCCGTTCGACGGGGTCAACCGCCTGTCGCGGTTCGTCCTGAGGACCGACGGCACCCTGGACCCGGGCAGCGAGAAGAAGATCCTCGACGTGCCCGCCTCCCGCGGTCTGTGCTGCCACGTCGGCGGCGACATCGACTTCGACGCGGAGGGCAACCTGTACCTGTCCACGGGCGACGACACCAACCCCTTCGCCTCGGACGGCTACACCCCCATCGACGAGCGCGCCTCGCGCAACCCCGCCTACGACGCCCAGCGTTCGTCCGGCAACACCAACGACCTGCGCGGCAAGATCCTGCGCATCAAGGTGAACGCCGACGGGTCGTACGGCATCCCGTCGGGCAACCTCTTCGCGCCCGGCACCGCCAGGACCCGGCCCGAGATCTACGCCATGGGCTTCCGCAACCCCTTCCGGATGAGCGTCGACAAGGCCACCGGCACCGTCTACGTCGGCGACTACGGCCCCGACGCGGGCACCGCGGGCGCCTCCCGGGGCCCCGCCGGGCAGGTCGAGTTCAACCGGATCACCAAGGCCGGCAACTTCGGCTGGCCCTACTGCACCGGCGACAACGACGCCTACGTCGACCACGACTTCGCCACCGGCGGCACGGGCGCCGCGTTCGACTGCGCCGCCCCCCGGAACACCTCACCGCGCAACACCGGCCTGACCGAACTGCCGCCGGCCCAGCCCGCCTGGATCCCCTACGACGGCGGCTCCGTACCCGAGTTCGGGGGCGGCTCCGAGTCACCCATGGGCGGCCCCGTCTACCGCTACGACGCGAACTCCACCTCCGACGTGAAGTTCCCCGAGGCGTACGACGGCGACTTCTTCGCCGGCGAGTTCGGCCGCCGCTGGATCAAGCGCATCGAGACCGGCGGCGACGGCGCCGTGCAGTCCATCAACGCCTTCCCCTGGAGCGGCACCCAGGTGATGGACATGGCCTTCGGCCCGGACGGCGCCCTCTACGTCCTCGACTACGGCACCGGCTACTTCAACGGCGACGCCAACTCCGCTCTGTATCGCATCGAGCACGTCACCGGCGGCCACGCCCCGGTCGCCCAGGCCAAGGCGAACAAGACCTCCGGCACGGCGCCCCTCGCGGTGACCTTCTCCTCCGCCGGCAGCTCCGACGCGGACGGCGACGCCCTCACCCACGCCTGGGACTTCGGCGACGGCGCCACCTCCACCGCGGCCGACCCCACCCACACCTACACCGCCAACGGCCAGTACACGGCCACGCTCAAGGTCACGGACGCGACCGGCAAGTCCGCCACCGCCTCCGTGCAGATCACCGTCGGCAACACCGCGCCCACCGTGAGCATCGACCTGCCCACCGACGGACGCGTCTACGACTTCGGCGCCGCGATCCCGTTCAAGGTGACGGTGACCGACCCCGAGGACGGCGCCGTCGACTGCGCCAAGGTGAAGGTCACCTTCATCATCGGCCACGACAGCCACGGACACCCGCAGACCTCGGCCACCGGCTGCACCGGCACCCTCCACACACTGGCGGACGGCGAACACGATCCCAACGCCAACATCTTCGGCGTCATCGACGCCGAGTACACCGACCAGGGCGCCAACGGCCAGCCCGCCCTCACCACCCACGACCAGCACATCACCCAGCCCAGCCACCGGCAGGCCGAGCACTACGGCGACTCCTCGGGCGTCCAGGTCGTCACCCACGCCCCCGCGCACGGCGGCAGGACGGTCGGCCACATCGAGAACGGCGACTGGATCTCCTTCCGGCCGTACGCCCTCGACAACCTCACGGCCTTCACCGCCCGGGTCTCCTCGGCGGGCGCCGGCGGGACGATCGAGGTGCGCGCCGGATCCCCGACCGGCACCCTCCTCGGCACGGCGACCGTGCCGGTGACCGGCGGCTGGGAGACCTTCCAGGACGTGACGGCCGCACTGAGCAACCAGCCGGCCGGCTCCACGACCCTCTTCCTCGTCTTCAAGGGCGGCGCCGGCTCGCTGTTCGACGTGGACGAGTTCTCGTTCGGCACGACGGGAGGCGGCACCCGCACCGGTCCGGTCACCGGGGTCGACGGCAAGTGCCTGGACGTGGACAACTCGGGCACGGCCGACGGTACGGAAGTGCAGATCTGGACGTGCAACGGGAGTGCGGCGCAGGACTGGACGGTCGGCGGTGACGGGACGCTGAAGGCGCTGGGCAAGTGCCTGGACGTGTCCGGTGGCGGCAGCGCGGACGGTACGCGGATCCAGCTGTGGACCTGTAACGGCACGGGTGCGCAGAAGTGGGCGGCGCAGTCGGACGGCACGGTGCGCAATCCGCAGTCGGGCAAGTGTCTGGACGCGTCGGGCGGTACCTGGAACGACGGGACGCAGGTCCACCTGTGGACCTGCCACACCGGCCCCAACCAGAAGTGGACCCTTCCGTAGATTCCGTAGAGAGGAGGCGACCGTACATGCGCAACCAGCTGAAAGCGGCCCTCGGCCTGTTCGTCGGCGCCATGCTGTGCGTGGCCCCGCAGGCCGCGGCCTTCCCTGGTGCCGCCGCCGGCGACACCGTCCGCACCACCGCCGCCCAGGCGGTCCCGGACACCGCGGCACAGGCCGCGGCGGACCCGGCGTACAAGATCCTCGTCTTCTCCCGGACGGCGGGTTTCCGTCACTCCTCGATCGACGACGGCATCGCGGCCCTGCGGGATCTCGGCACGGCGAACAACTTCACCGTGGACGCCACCGAGGACCCGGGGACCTTCACCACCGGGAATCTCGCCCAGTACAAGGCGGTCGTCTTCCTGTCGACGACGGGCGACGTGCTGGGTGACGCCCAGCAGACGGCGTTCGAGAGTTACGTCAACGGCGGCGGCGGGTATGTCGGCATCCACGCGGCGGCCGACACCGAGTACGACTGGCCCTTCTACGAGGGACTGGCCGGCGCCCTCTTCCACTCCCACCCGGCCATCCAGTCCGCCACCGTCGAGATCGAGGACCGGGCGCACGACGCCACCGCGCACCTGGGCGGCACCTGGCAGCGGACCGACGAGTGGTACAACTACCGCACCAACCCGCGCACCACCGCCCATGTCCTGGCCTCGCTCGACGAGTCCAGCTACTCGGGCGGGAACATGAACGGCGACCACCCGATCGCCTGGTGCAAGGACTACGAGGGCGGCCGGGCCTTCTACACCGGCGGCGGCCACACCGACGAGTCCTTCACCGACCCGGCCTTCCGCCGACACCTGCTCGGCGGCGTCCGCTGGGCGGCCGGGATGACCAACGCCGACTGCCGCCCGGAGAGCGGCTACACGTCCCTCTTCGACGGCTCCGGCACCACCGGCTGGCAGCAGGCCGGCCCCGGCGGGTTCACCCTCGCCGACGGCACCCTCACCTCCCACGGCGGGCTGGGCATGCTCTGGTACGCCGCCGAGGAGTTCACCGGCGACTACTCCCTCAAGCTGGACTGGAAGGCGTCCGGGGACGACAACTCCGGTGTCTTCGTGGGCTTCCCGGCCTCCGACGACCCCTGGTCCGCGGTGAACAACGGCTACGAGATCCAGATCGACGCCACGGACGCGGCCGACCGCACCACCGGCGCCGTCTACGGCTTCAAGTCGGCGGACCTCCCCGCACGCGACGCCGCGCTGAACCCGCCGGGGGAGTGGAACACGTACGAACTCCGCGTCACCGGAGAGCGGCTGGAGATCTTCCTCAACGGCGTGAAGATCAACGACTTCACCAACACCGACCCGGCGCGCAGCCTGCGCCAAGGGCACATCGGACTCCAGAACCACGGCGACGGCGACGAGGTGGCCTTCCGCAACATCCGTGTCCAGCAGGACGGGACACCGCCGACCGGCCCGCGAACGGGTCCGGTGAAGGGCGTCAACGGCAAGTGCCTGGACGTGGACAACTCGGGCACGGCCGACGGTACGGAGGTGCAGATCTGGACGTGCAACGGGAGTGCGGCGCAGGACTGGACGGTCGGCGGTGACGGCACCTTGAAGGCGCTGGGCAAGTGCCTGGACGTGTCCGGTGGCGGCAGCGCGGACGGTACGCGGATCCAGCTGTGGACGTGCAACGGCACGGGTGCGCAGAAGTGGGCGGCGCAGCCGGACGGCACGGTGCGCAATCCGCAGTCGGGCAAGTGCCTGGACGCGTCGGGCGGTACCTGGAACGACGGGACGCCGGTCCACCTGTGGACCTGCCACACCGGCCCCAACCAGAAGTGGACCCTGCCCTGACCGAGCCCGGAGTGCAGTAGACCCCGGTACGTCCCGCTCATCCGTGAGCGGGACGTACCCGTTTCCCGCGACATTCGATCCCGTCCTCCATCTTGACGTGTACGCGCCGTCATGGGTTCATGGGAGCGCTCCCACACAGTAAGCGCTTCCCCACCCACTGGAGGCACCGTGCGCACGACACCACGCGAACCCCGGCAGCGCCTCTTGGCCCGCCTGCTCACCGCGCTGGCCGCCCTGATCGGTCTGGCCGTCCTCGGCGCCCTCGGCCCGGCCGTGGCCCTGGCCCAGCCGCCCGGCGCCCGGGCCGCCACCGGCCTGCACATCAGCGACGGCCGGCTGCTGGAAGGCAACGGCAACGACTTCGTCATGCGCGGGGTCAACCACGCCCACACCTGGTACCCGGGCGAGACGCAGTCGCTGGCGGACGTCAAGGCACTGGGCGCCAACACCGTCCGGGTCGTCCTGTCCGACGGTCACCGCTGGAGCGAGAACGGCCCCGAGGACGTGGCCGCCGTCGTCGACCAGTGCAAGGCGAACCGGCTGATCTGCGTCCTGGAGGTGCACGACACCACCGGCTACGGCGAGGAAGCCGCCGCCGGCACGCTCGACCACGCCGCCGACTACTGGATCGGCCTCAAGGACGTGCTGGCCGGCGAGGAGGACTACGTCGTCGTCAACATCGGCAACGAGCCCTGGGGCAACACCGACCCCGCCGGCTGGACCGAGCCGACGATCGCGGCGGTCAAGAAGCTCCGCGCCGCCGGCTTCCAGCACACGATCATGGTGGACGCACCCAACTGGGGCCAGGACTGGCAGGGGGTCATGCGGGCCAACGCCCAGTCCGTGTACGACGCCGACCCCACCGGCAACCTGATCTTCTCGATCCACATGTACAGCGTCTACGACACCGCCCAGGAGATCACCGACTACCTGAACGCCTTCGTCGACGCCGGACTGCCCCTCCTCATCGGCGAGTTCGGCGGCCCCGCCGACCAGTGGGGCGACCCGGACGAGGACACCATGATGGCCACCGCCGAACAACTCGGCCTGGGCTACCTGGCCTGGTCCTGGAGCGGCAACACCGACCCGGTCCTCGACCTCGCCCTCGACTTCGACCCCAGCCGGCTCAGCTCCTGGGGCGAGCGCATCTTCCACGGCGCCGACGGCATCGCCCGGACCTCGAAGGAGGCCACGGTCTACGGCGGTGGCGACCCGGACGACACCCGGGCCCCGACGACGCCCGGCACCCCGACCGCCACCGCCACTACGGACACCTCCGTCACCCTCGGCTGGACCGCCGCCACCGACGACGTGGGCGTCACCGGGTACGACGTCGTCCGGGTCGGGGACGGCGCCGAGACCGAGGTCGCCGCCTCCGCCGCCAACACCGCCACCGTGACGGGCCTCACCGCCGACACCACCTACACCTTCGCCGTCTACGCCCGCGACGCGGCGGGCAACCGCTCGGCCCGTTCCGCCACCGTGGACGTCACCACCGGCGACGGCGGCAGCACCCCCGGCACCTCGTGCTCCGTCGGATACCGCGTCGTGGGCGAGTGGCCGGGCGGCTTCCAGGGCGAGATCGCCGTCCGCAACACCGGCACCGCGCCCATCAGCCCGTGGACGCTCGCCTTCGCCTTCACCGACGGCCAGACGATCACGAACATGTGGGGAGGCACCGCGACCCAGGACGCCGGCGCCGTGCGAGTCGCCCCCGCCTCCTACACCTCCACCATCCCCGCCGGCGGCACGGTCACCCTCGGGTTCACCGGCGGGAAGGGCGCCGCCAACACCGCCCCGACGGGGTTCAGCCTCAACGGGGCCGCCTGCACCACCACGAAGTGAACGGAGTGCGGGACCTCACCACGACACCTCGCGGACGTCGGCCCGGCTCTGCGGCCGCGTCGTCGCGGTGACCTCCGACCGGTGACGGCTCGCCGAGAAGGTCACCGTCAGCGTCTGCGGCTGGCTCTGCTCCGTACTCACCGTGAAGCCACGGTTCGGCACCGCCGAGACCAGGCACACCCCGCTGCCGCCGAACCGCACGGTCACCTTGCCGCCCTCGGACGGCACCGTGTACACACCGGCCCCGCCCTCCTCGCAGCCCGGGTCGACCCCGCCCGTCGGAGAGGGCGGGGGCGTGGCGCGGGCGGTCGGCGTAGGCGTCGGCGTCGGCTCGGGCGGCTTCTCGCTCGTCCGGGACGGTGTCGGGCTGGGCTTCCGGCTGGTCGCCGACGGGCTGGGGGAGGGCTTCGCGGTCTTGGACGGAGTGGGCCGGGGGGACGCCGGGAGCTCCTTCGGCGCCGACTGCGCGACCGGCGCGGTCGGCCGGGTCGAGCCCACCACGAAGTGGATCGTGATGATGACAGCCGTGACACTGGCTGCCGTGCACGACAGCCAGATGATCAGGTAGCGCAGAAGGCGGGACACGACACCATAGTGACGGACCGGCTAACGTGCCTGCCCATGGCCTCCGTACTTGTCGTCGAGGACGACCCTGTGATCCGGGCCGCGCTGATCGAGGTCCTGACCGGACACGGCTACGCGGTGAAGACCGCACACCAGGGTTTCGAGGCGCTGCGCGAGATCACCCAGAGCCCGCCGGACATCGTGGTGCTCGACCTCGGGCTGCCCGACCTCGACGGCCTGGACGTGCTGCGGATGATCCGGGGCATCTCCCGCGTCCCGGTGCTGGTCGCCACCGCCCGCGACGACGACACGGAGATCATCCGGCTGCTCAACGCCGGGGCCGACGACTACATGGTCAAGCCCTTCTCCGGCGGGCAGCTCGCCGCCCGGCTCGCCGCCGTATTGCGCCGCTCCGTCCCTGCCGACGTCCAGGCGGCGCGGCGGCCCGCCCTCCAGGTCGCCGACCTGCGCATCGACCCGACCGCACGCACCGCACACCTCGCCGGCCGGGAACTGCCCCTCACCCGCCGCGAGTTCGACCTGCTCGCCTACCTGGCCGCCAACGCCGACCAGGTCATATCCAGGCAGCGGATACTCGCCGAGGTGTGGCAGCAGCCGTACGTGGAGGACCAGACGGTGGACGTCCACCTCTCCGCACTCCGTCGCAAAATGGGGGAGAAGGCGCGAAAGCCCCGCTACCTCCACACGGTCCGCGGTATCGGCATCAAGTTGGTCAGCTCGCCATGAGACGTGCCCTCGCCGGGATCGCCCTGGCCGTCACCTCCATGGTGGCGCTGTCGTTCCTCATCCCGCTCGCCCTCCTCGTCCGCGAACAGGCCCGGGACCGGGTCACCACCGCCGCCGAGCAGCGTGCGTCGGCCCTCTCGCCGGTCCTCGCCCTCACCACCCGGCGCGCCGACGTGCAGCAGGCCGTCGCCGAGCTCGGCTCGTCCGACCAGCTCGTGGTGCGGCTGCCCGACGGCGGCTTCGTCGGGCGGCCGCACGCGCCCGAGGACGCACTCGACCGGGCAGTGCGGGGACGCGAGACACTCGCCGTCGACACCGCGGACGGCTGGGTCTACCTCCAGCCCGTCGTCCTGCGGGGAGACCGGGTCGCGGTCGTGGAGGCCTACGTGCCCGCCGCGGACCTCACCCGGGGCGTGGCCGCGTCGTGGGGCGTGATGGCGCTGCTCGCGCTGGGCCTGGTCGGCGGCTCGGTGCTGGTCGCCGACCGGCTCGGCGCCCGCGTCGTCCGCTCCTCCCGCGGCCTCAAGCGCGCCTCGCTCGCCCTCGGCTCCGGCAACCTCGACGTACGGGTCGAACCGGACGGCCCGCCCGAGCTCCAGGAAGCCGGCGTGGCGTTCAACACCATGGCCGACCGGGTCGTCGACCTGCTCGCCGTCGAACGCGAACTGGTCGCCGACCTCTCCCACCGGCTGCGCACCCCGCTGACCGCCCTCTACCTGGAGGCCGACCGGATGGGCGCGACCCCGAGCGCCCGGCGGGTCACCGAAGCGGCCGGCCAGCTGGAGAGCGAGCTCGACGCGATCATCGCGGCCGCGCGCACGCCCCTGGCCGCGGTGCAGCACGGCGGTGCGGGGGCGGGCCCGGCGAAGCCGTGCGACGTCGCCGAGGTGGTCGCCATGCGCCTGGACTTCTGGTCGGTCCTCGCCACCCAGCAGGCCCGGCCGTACGAGCGCTCCCTGACCCCGCGCCCGGCGCCGGTCGCCTTCCCCGAGGACGACCTCGCGGCCGTCGTCGACGCCCTGATCGGCAACGTCTTCCGGCACACCCCGCAGGGCACCGCCTTCGCCGTCCGCGTGGAGCGGGCGGAGCGGCACGTCTTCCTCACCGTCGACGACGCCGGACCGGGAGTGGCGGACCCCGAGGCGGCGCTCACCCGGGGCGTCAGCGTCGGCGGCTCCACCGGCCTGGGCCTGGACATCGTGGCCCGGGCGGCCCGCGCGGCGGACAGCGAACTGACGATCACCCGCGCGCCGCTGGGGGGCGCGCGGGTGCGGGTGTCGTTCGTACTCGCCGGTGCGAGCGGCGCAGCGGGAGGGGTGCGGTGACGGGCGTCAGCGGCCGGCGCCGAAGTTCTGGGTCCACCAGGGGCCGCCGTCGCCGAAGTGGACGCCGACGCCCAGCTCCTTGAAGGAGCAGTTGAGTATGTTCGCGCGGTGGCCGGGGCTGTTCATCCAGGAGTCCATCACCGAGGCGGCGTCCGCCTGACCCCGGGCTATGTTCTCGCCCAGCGTGGACCACTGGTAACCGGCGGCCTCGACCCGGGTCGTCATCGTGGAGCCGTCGGGGCCGGTGTGGGACATCACGCCGCTGCTCGCCATGACGTCGCTGTAGTCGTCGGCGGCACGGGTCAGCCGGTCGTTCGCCGTGACCGGCGAGCAGCCCGCCGACGCCCGCTCCTCGTTCACGAGCGCGAGCACCTGCGCCTCGGGCCCGCCGCCCCCGCCGGAACCGGCGTCCGATCCCGAGTCCGAACCCGACCCGGTGCTGCCCGACCCCGTGTCGCCGCCGCCCGCCGACCGGTCGCCGCCGCTCTTCGCCGTGGTCCTCACGGGTGCCTTGGAGACGGGCTCGGCCGTCTTCGACGGGGTGGCGGCCGGGCTCGCCGTCTTCTTCGGCTTCTCCTTGGGCTTGGCGCTCACGCTCGGCGAGCTGCTCGCCGTCGCGCTCGGGCTCGCCGACGCGGACGCCAGTGGTGCCGCGCCGCCCGCCGCGTCCTCGGCGGCCGGTGCCGCACCGGCGGCGCTCGTGGCGACCCGGTCCGAGGCCGAGCCGTCCTCGCCTCCGGCGACGGCCAGCGTGATCCCGACACCCGCCGTCACGGTGACCGCGCCGAGCACCAGTGCGGTACCGCGGGTCCTGAGCCCGCCGCGCGGGCGGGCGTGGGTACGGGACGGGCGAGCGGCTCGGCGGGAACCCATACGCAGGACACCTCGGCTTGTCTGTCGGCTGACGGAGCCCCGTACCCGGTGGACGCGACCGCGCCCACCGGGACTGTGGGGGGTGTTCGAGAGCCTAGGACCCGTCCCGCGTGGAAACGGCCGTTCGAAGGTCATCTTCAGAAAGCCTTAAAAGAGCCGCCAAAGTCCGCTGAGGAAGTGCGACAGCGCCGCCTCCACGGCTCCCGGCCCCCGTTACGCGCTCGCCGTCCGCCACCCTCACCCCACCGCGGGGGCGCTTCAACGTGAAGAGAGGACGCGGGCGTCCACAGGAGCCCCTCGAGTGCCCCCGATGCCCCGCCGTCCCCCCGTACGGGGCGCTTGCCGCGGCGGACGGCCGGACAGTCTGTCGGCGTGTCCGGCAGGTCGCCGGTACACCGGCGGCGCACTCCCGGAGGCCAGGCCCTCCCGTCCACCGCGAGTGCGCCGCGCACGGACAAGGAGGAACCGGACATGCCGTCCATCGCTGACGAACGACAGCTGCTCGACGAACTGCGGGAACTGCTGGCCGCGACGGTCGAGGACCTGGCCGTGGAGGAGATCGGACCGGACTCGTCCCTGAAGGACGACCTGGGCGTCGACTCGCTGGCCATGCTGGAGCTGGTCGCCGCCATCGAGGACCGCTGGCAGATCGAGGTGCCGCAGGAGCAGGCGGACCGGCTCGCGACCGTGCGGCAGATCGCCGCCCACCTCGCCGAAGCCGTCACCGCCCCCGCGGGCGGCACCGCGTGAGCCCACGGCACGCGGCCGACCCGGCCCGCGAGGAGCGCGCCGCCGTCATCACCGGGCTGGGACTGACGACCGCGCTGGGCGGCGATGTCCCGTCCACCTGGCGGGCCCTGCTGGACGGCGTGTGCGGCGTCGAACGCGTCGACTTCGGAACGTCGGAAGGCCCCGTGCAGACCTATCTCGCGGCGCCGGCGGCGGTCGGCCCCGAGACGGTCCTGTCCTCCGCCAAGGCGGCGCACTGCGACCGCTCGGCGCAGTTCGCCCTGGTCGCCGCCCGGGAGGCCGTTCGCGACGCCGGGTTGCCGGACGCGTCGTCCCTCGCCGCGGGTGGCTCACGGGTGGCCGTGGTCGTCGGGGTGGGGCTGGGCGGGCTCACCAGCATGCTGGAGCAGAACCGCCGCCTGGAGACCCGGGGCGCGGGACGGGTGAGCCCGCGCACCATCCCGGTCATGCTGCCCAACCACTCCGCCGCCGAGGTGGGGCTGATGGTGGGCGCCAAGGCCGGGGTGCACGCCCCGGTCAGTGCCTGCGCCGCGGGCGCCGAGGCCCTCACCCAGGCACTCGGCATGATCCGGGAGGGCCGCGCCGACATCGTGGTCGCGGGTGGCACCGAGGCCGCGCTGCACCCGCTCGCCCTGGCCGGGTTCGCGCGGTTGCAGGCGCTCTCCCGGCGCCTGGACGATCCCAAGGGGGCGTCCAGGCCCTTCGACGCCGACCGGGACGGTTTCGTGATGGGAGAGGGCGCCGGCATGCTCGTCGTCGAGAGCGCCGAGCACGCCGCCGCCCGCGGGGCCCGCGTCCACGGCCGGCTGACCGGCGCGGGCATCACCAACGACAGCCACCACGTGGCCCAGCCCGCGCCCGGCGGAACGGGCTGCGCGGCCGCCGTCGACGCCGCGCTGCGCGACGCCGGGCTCCTTCCGGAGCAGGTCCAGCACATCAACGCCCACGCCACCTCGACACCGCTCGGCGACCTCGGCGAGGCGCAGGCGCTGCACAAGGTCTTCGCCGGAGTGCTGGGCGACATGGCGGTCAGCGCGACCAAAGGCGCGTTCGGGCACACACTGGGCGCCGCGGGCGCCATCGAGGCCGTCCTCACCGTGCTCGCCCTGCGGGACAGAACCGCACCGCCCGCGTGCAGTCTCGAACGAGTGGACCCCGAGATCGGCCTGAACGTCGTGGGCCGCAGCCCGGCGGCACTGCCCTGCGGGCCCCTCGCGGCCGTCACCACGAGCATGGGTTTCGGCGGGCACAACGTCGCGCTCACCTTCGCCGACGCCTCATGAGACACGCGGCCCCGGCCACCACCGGCGGCACACCGCGCACCGTGCTGATGTGCCCCGGCCAGGGGGCCTACCTCCCGGGCGCGCTGCGCCACCTGCGCGACGTCCCGTCCGTCTCGGGGACGTTGCGGAGGGTCGATGCCCACAGCACCGCACTCGGCGGCACCGGGACACCCGTCGCCCGCCTCCTCACGGGCGTCGGGGCGCCCGGCCCCGACCAACTCCTGCTCGCCGACCCACTCGCCTACGACCTGGCCACCTATGCCGCGGTAGTCGCCTCCGCGACCGTCCTGCTCGACCTCGCGGCCCCGCCCGTCCACGCGGTCCTCGGCCACAGCGTGGGGGACCTCGCGGCGCTCACCGTGGCCGGGGCCATCACCCTGGAGCAGGGCGTCCGGCTGCTGCACGTCCGCGACCGGCTGCTACGGGACGCCGCGCTGCCGGCCGCGGGCCTGCTGGCCACCGACATGACCGCCGACCAGGCAGCGGACCTCCTGCGCACCGGTGGCCTCCCGCAAGTACGGATCGCCGCCCACAACGCCCCCGCACAGACCGTCCTGGCCGGACCCGACGACCAGTTGGCCGCCGCAGGGCGAACCGCCCGAGCACTCGGCCATCGCACCACCGGGCTGACCAGCCGCACCGCCTACCACCACCCCCTGCTCGCCGAGGTCCACCGGGCCTTCCGCCGCCTGCTGCGGGCACAGCCCGTCGCGCCGCCCACGCTCACCGTGTACACCGCCACCGATGCCCGCCCCGCACGCACTCCGGCCCAGCTGCGCACAGCGGCGGCCGCCCACCTCACCGAGCCCGTGGCCTTCCACCACACCCTGCGCGCGATGCGCCTCGCGGGCTTCACCACCTACCTCGACAGCGGTCCCCGGGCCCTGCTGAGCACCCTGGCCAAGGCGGTCCTGCCGGGCTGCACCACCGCCGCGCCCTCCCGCACACCGGTCGACGTCGAGCGCCTGCGCCACCGCCTCACCGCGGCCCTGCGCTGACGACGGCCCTCCCGTCCGGGTCCCGCGGCCGTATCGGGGTAGGCGGAGGGGATCCGAAGGAGGAGCGCACATGACGACGTATGTCATCTCGGTGCCGGGGACGTTCACCGGCACCGTCCAGGACGCCACGAAGGACGAGCTCGCCCGGGCTCTGCGCCCCGCGGATCCGCACCGCACCCACCTGGGAGACGAGGAGGACCTCGACGCCCTCTCGGTCAACGAGGACGGCACCTTCACCATCCGCCTCACCGTCGAGGCGGACACCGCCGCCCACGCGGAGGGCCGCGCCCGGGAGGTCGCGGACTCCGCCCTGCGCGCGGCCGGCCTGGACGGCGGCAGCGCGCCGCTCGGACCCACGGTGGTCACCGGAATCGACTCCGACGTCTGACCCGACCGCGACCTCACACGGCCGGGTACGGGCCGGTGAGTGGCCCGGCTCACATGGCGTACCGGAGGTGGCGCCGACACCATGGTCTCGTCACCCGGCAGGCTGAAGGGATCAACAATGTTCCGCAAGGTGCTGGTCGCCAACCGCGGTGAGATCGCGATCCGGGCGTTCCGCGCGGGCTACGAGCTCGGCGCGCGCACCGTCGCCGTCTTCCCGCACGAGGACCGCAACTCGCTGCACCGACTGAAGGCCGACGAGGCCTACGAGATCGGGGAGCCGGGACATCCGGTGCGCGCGTATCTCTCCGTGGAGGAGATCGTCCGAGCGGCCCGCCGGGCGGGAGCCGACGCCGTCTACCCGGGCTACGGGTTCCTGTCCGAGAACCCCGAACTGGCCCGCGCGTGCGAAGAGGCCGGCATCACGTTCGTCGGACCGAGCGCCCAGATCCTCGAACTGACCGGCAACAAGGCCCGAGCCGTCGCCGCCGCCCGCGAGGCCGGCGTGCCCGTCCTCGGCTCCTCCGCGCCCTCCGACGACGTGGACGAACTCGTCCGCGCCGCCGACGACGTCGGCTTCCCCGTGTTCGTCAAGGCGGTCGCGGGCGGCGGCGGCCGCGGCATGCGCCGCGTCGAGGAACCCGCCCAGCTGCGCGAGGCCATCGAGGCCGCGTCCCGGGAGGCGGCCTCCGCCTTCGGCGACTCCACGGTGTTCCTGGAGAAGGCCGTCGTCGAACCCCGCCACATCGAGGTCCAGATCCTCGCCGACGGCCAGGGCAACGTCATCCACCTCTTCGAGCGGGACTGCTCGGTGCAGCGCCGCCACCAGAAGGTCATCGAACTGGCGCCCGCCCCGAACCTCGACCCGGCCCTGCGCGAGCGGATCTGCTCCGACGCCGTGAACTTCGCCCGGCAGATCGGCTACCGCAACGCCGGCACCGTGGAGTTCCTCGTCGACCGCGACGGCAACCACGTCTTCATCGAGATGAACCCGCGCATCCAGGTCGAACACACCGTGACCGAAGAGGTCACCGACGTCGACCTCGTCCAGTCCCAGCTGCGCATCGCCGCCGGTGAGACCCTGGCCGACCTCGGACTCGCCCAGGAGAACATCACCCTGCGCGGCGCCGCCCTCCAGTGCCGCATCACCACCGAGGACCCGGCCAACGGATTCCGCCCGGACACCGGGCAGATCAGCGCCTACCGCTCGCCCGGCGGCTCGGGCATCCGTCTCGACGGCGGCACCACCCACGCCGGTACGGAGATCAGCGCCCACTTCGACTCGATGCTGGTCAAACTCTCCTGCAGGGGCCGGGACTTCGCCACCGCCGTGGGCCGTGCCCGGCGTGCCGTCGCCGAGTTCCGCATCCGCGGCGTCGCCACCAACATCCCCTTCCTCCAGGCGGTGCTGGACGACCCCGACTTCCAGGCCGGCCGGGTCACCACGTCCTTCATCGAGCAGCGCCCGCACCTGCTCACCGCCCGCCACTCCGCCGACCGCGGCACGAAGCTGCTGACCTACCTCGCCGACGTCACGGTGAACAAGCCGCACGGCGAGCGGCCCGAACTCGCCGACCCGCTGACCAAGCTGCCGCCGCTCGCCGCCGGCGAGCCCCCGGCCGGCTCCCGGCAGCGGCTCGCCGAACTCGGCCCGGAGGGCTTCGCCCGCTGGCTGCGCGACTCGCCCACCATCGGCGTCACCGACACCACGTTCCGCGACGCCCACCAGTCGCTGCTCGCCACCCGGGTCCGCACCAAGGACATGCTCGCCGTCGCCCCGCAGGTCGCCCACTCCCTGCCCCAACTGCTGTCCCTGGAGTGCTGGGGCGGCGCCACCTACGACGTCGCCCTGCGCTTCCTCGCCGAGGACCCGTGGGAGCGGCTGGCCGCCCTGCGCGAGGCCGTGCCCAACATCTGCCTCCAGATGCTGCTGCGCGGCCGCAACACCGTGGGCTACACCCCGTACCCGACCGAGGTGACCGACGCCTTCGTCCAGGAGGCCGCCGCCACCGGCATCGACGTCTTCCGCATCTTCGACGCCCTCAACGACGTCGACCAGATGCGGCCCGCCATCGACGCCGTCCGGCAGACCGGCACCTCCGTCGCCGAAGTCGCCCTGTGCTACACCGCCGACCTGTCCGACCCGTCCGAGCGGCTCTACACCCTCGACTACTACCTGCGGCTCGCCGAGAAGATCGTCAACGCGGGCGCCCATGTCCTGGCCGTCAAGGACATGGCCGGCCTGCTGCGGGCACCGGCCGCGGCGACCCTGGTCTCCGCGCTGCGCCGCGAGTTCGACCTGCCGGTGCACCTGCACACCCACGACACCACCGGCGGCCAGCTCGCCACCTACCTCGCCGCGATCCAGGCCGGCGCCGACGCCGTCGACGGGGCGGTGGCGTCCATGGCCGGCACCACCTCACAGCCCTCCCTGTCCGCGATCGTCGCCGCGACCGACCACACCGAGCGACCCACCGGCCTCGACCTCCAGGCCGTCGGCGACCTGGAGCCGTACTGGGAGAGCGTCCGCAAGGTCTACGCCCCCTTCGAGGCGGGCCTGGCCGCACCGACCGGCCGTGTCTACCACCACGAGATCCCCGGCGGGCAGCTCTCCAACCTGCGTACCCAGGCCATCGCGCTGGGCCTCGGCGACCGTTTCGAGGACATCGAGGCGATGTACGCCGCCGCCGACCGGATGCTGGGCCGCCTGGTGAAGGTCACCCCCTCCTCCAAGGTGGTCGGCGACCTGGCGCTGCACCTGGTGGGCGCCGGCGTCTCCCCGGCAGACTTCGAGCAGGAGCCGGACCGGTTCGACATCCCCGACTCCGTCATCGGCTTCCTGCGCGGCGAGCTGGGCACCCCGCCCGGCGGCTGGCCCGAGCCGTTCCGCAGCAAGGCCCTGCGGGGCCGCGCCGAGGCCGGGCCGGTGGCGGAGCTGAGCGGCGACGACCGCACCGGACTGGCCAAGGACCGCCGGGCCACGCTCAACCGGCTGCTGTTCCCCGGACCGGCCCGCGAGTTCGACACCCACCGCAACACCTTCGGCGACACCAGCGTCCTGGACAGCAAGGACTTCTTCTACGGGCTGCGCCCCGGCAAGGAGTACACGGTCGACCTCGACCCCGGCGTCCGTCTGCTCATCGAACTGCAGGCGGTCGGCGACGCCGACGAACGCGGCATGCGCACCGTGATGTCCTCCCTGAACGGCCAGCTCCGCCCGATCCAGGTCCGCGACCGCTCGGCGGCCTCCGACGTCCCCGTCACGGAGAAGGCCGACCGGTCCAACCCCGGCCATGTCGCGGCGCCCTTCGCGGGCGTGGTGACCCTCGCCGTCGCCGAGGGCGACGAGGTCGAGGCCGGTGCCACGGTGGCCACCATCGAGGCGATGAAGATGGAGGCCACGATCACCGCATCGAAGTCCGGCACGGTGAGCAGGCTCGCCATCAACCGCGTCCAGCAGGTCGAGGGCGGAGACCTCCTCGTCCAGCTCGGCTGAGACGGACGGCGGCCACGGCCCGACGCCGGACCGTGGCCGCCACCGATGTCAGGCCCCCTTGGGGGCCGCCTGCTGCACCACCTCGAAGGACCACACCGTGGACCCGCTCGCCGCGGGCTTCGGGCGCTCGCCGCCCTCCGCGCCACCGCCCTGGTGTGCCTGCTTCATCGGCCCCTCCATCCAGGCCTGGAAGGACTCCTCGTCGCGCCAGCGCGTGTAGACGAGGTAGTCGTCGGTGCCCTCCACGGGCCGCAGCAGCTCGAACCACTCGAACCCGTCGGAACTCTCCACGGCATGGGCCCGCGAGGCGAAGCGCTTCTCCAGCGTCTCGCGCTGCTCGGCGGGAACGGTCAGTACGTTGATCTTGACTACGCTCATGGGCCCATCCTGCCGTATGCCGCGGTCAGCAGGGATCGCGCCAGACCCCCAGCTCCGGTCGCTTCAGCATCGAGGACAGCCCGAGCCGGCGTGACTCGGGGCAGAAACCACGGGTCGGCTCGCTGTACTCCACGTGGAAGACCGCCTTGCCGGCCTCGACGAACGGCCTGAGCCGCGCGCACTCGCCGTACTCGGCGCACTGCTCGTTGACCGCGAAGTCGAAGTCGTCCACCAGCTGCGGGATCTGCGGCAGGTCGTTCTTGAGGCCCACCGCCAGGCCGCGTTCGTGGGCGATGTCGGCGATCACGCGGTTGTACGCCAGCTGGTCCCGGGCGGTGAGCGGGAAGCCCGTCTCGTCGGCATATCCCTCCACCAGGTCGGGTTCCACCGCGTCGAACCCCTTGTCGCGGCACATGTCGAACCGCCGCTCCATGATCGGCCGAAGGACGGAGATCCGGCGGATGTCCAGCCAGCGTTCGCCCCGCCAGCCATTGGGCTTGCCCAGCACCGCACGAGGAAAGTCGTCCCGGTCGGGCCGGAAGTCCTCCCAGGCACCCACGTTGACGTAGCAGATCACCTTGCGGCCGGCGCGGTGCAGCCGGTCCACGTCGGCCGCGTCGTTCTCGAAGCCGTCGATGTCGTAGACCGGCACGTCGGCCGACGGGTCGACCTTCCCATTGAGCTGCCACTGCCAGGCCAGCCCGGGCCGGGGCTGCCACACCGCCGTGGCGGACGGGCCCGGCGGCGGTGTGCCGTCCGTACCCGAGCACCCGGCCACCACCGAGAGGACGATCGCCGCCGTCAGCGCGGCGAACGCCCGTACCCTCCTCCTCATCGCTCCGCTCCGGTCAGTACGGGAGTCAGGCTGGCCCACGGGTTGGGCGGCTCTCCCGTGACGGGCCCGGACACCGCGGCGCCGCGTTCGCGCGCGGTGCGTACGGCGAGCGGGGCGAGCGCCTCGGGCACCCCGTACACCAGGTGGCAGAAGCGCTCGGGCGGGTGCCGCAGGGTCCAGTCAGGTCGGCTGAACACGGACACATAGGCCGACCAGGACCCCTCGAAGGTGACGACGAGATCGGCGAGACGCGCGTAGCCCGGTGCCGGGTGGACCCCCGGGTTCAGCACGAGCGGGGTCGAGCCCTGCCGGCGCAGACCGCGTACCAGCGCCCTGTAGGCGGGCAGTTCGGACGCGGCCGAACTCACCCGGTCGAGGAAGCACCCGTCCGCCCCGTACCACTCCCGGTGCAGCCGGGCGTCCTCGACGACGTCGGCCGCCGGACGCGTCCCGTAGTCCGTGTCGACGTAGCCCAGCAGACGGGCGCCCGCCGCCCGCAACGCCCCGGCCGCCGCGGCGAAGGCGGTATCGGGCGCACGGCCCGGACCGTTCGCGGGGTTGATGACGACCCCGTACGTGCGGTCGGCCGCCGTGATGAGCCGGTGCCAGGAGCCCGGGTCCTCGGCCGGATGGACGTACAGCGGGATCAGCAGGCTCACGACGGGCGGTCGCCTTCCGGGGTGAGGGACGGTGGACGGGCGCCGGCCGACCAGAGCGCGGCCAGTGACTCGTCGAGCGAGTATGAGGGCCGCCAGTCGAGCGCGGTCCGGGCCGCGGCGATGTCGGAGCACTGCCAGGACACCTGGTCCGAACGGGCGGAACCGGCGCCCTGCTCCTCGATCCGGCCGCGGAAGCCGGCGGTGTCCGCGAGCGTCCGCACCAGCCGGCGCACCGGGACGGCGTCGCCGCCGCCTATGTTGAGCACGCGCGGCAACGGCCCGGTCGCGGTGACCGCCCGTTCGACCGCCCGCGCGACGTCCCGGACGTCCACGAAGTCCCGGTACGCCGACAGGTCGCCCAGCCGGAGCACCGCGTCCGGGTCCGTACCCGCCGTACGCAGCAGCCCGCCGACCCTGCCGGGCAGGCCGGAGGGCGGTGCGCCGGGCCCCACCGGGTTGCCGACCCGCAGGACCACCGCGTCCAGTTCGCAGGTGGCGACGGTGACGGTGCCGGCCAGCTTGGTGGCGCCGTAGGCGGTGAGGGGTCGGGTGGCCGCCGACTCCGGCACCCTGACCCGCTCGGCCCCCGGCCCGTACTCGGCGGCCGAACCCAGGTGGACCAGACGGGCCGCGGGGCGGGCCCGGCGCAGCGCCGCGCAGAGGACCGCGGGGCCGCGGGCGTTGAGCTCGGCGAGCGTCACCGGATCGCCGCCGGTCGCGCCCGCGCAGTTGACGACGGTGTCGACGGCCGCCGACGTCAGAGCCTCGGCCAGCCGGTCGACAGAGTCGGTGACGAGGTCGACGGACACGTCGGCCGCGGGGGAGCGGCCGCCGGCGAGGACCCGCGCGCCGGGCAGGGCGCGCAGCCGCTCGGCGACGTGGGCGCCCAGATATCCGGTGAAACCCAGGACGAGAATGCGCATGCGGTGCTCAGGCTCCCTTGAGCAGCAGGGACTTGCGGCTGGTGAACTCGGCGTTGGCCCGGTCGTAGTCGTCGGGGCGGCCGATGTCGAGCCAGTAGCCGTCGAAGTCGTAGGCGTGCGGCGGGTCGTCGGCGCGCAGCAGGTCGAGGACCAACTCGTCGAAGCCCAGCGGCAGTCCGGCCGTGTAGCCGTCGAGTGTCGCGCGGGTCAGCCCGTACACGCCCATGGAGACGCGGTAGTCCATGCTGGGCTTCTCGGTGAAGGCGACGACCCTGCTCGCGTCGGTGGTCAGCACGCCGAAGTCGATGTGCACCTTCCTGGCGTACGTGGCGATGGTCAGCGGGGCGCCGGAAGTGCCGTGCCGGCGCAGGACGTCGGCGTAGTCGAGGTCGGTGAGGATGTCGCCGTTCATGACCAGGAAGTGCTCCGGCAGCCGCTCACGCATGGTGAGCAGCGGCCCCATGGTCCCCAGGGGGCTCTCCTCGGTGGCGTAGTCGACGGTCAGGCCCCACTGCGACCCGTCGCCGACATAGGCGCGGATGATCTCGCCGAGGTGGCCTATGGCGATCGTGCAGCCGGTGAACCCGGCCGCGGCGAGCTGGCGCAGGACGATCTCCAGGATGGCGTGCTGGTCGCCGATGGGCACGAGCGGCTTGGGCAGCGCGGTCGTGTAGGGCCGCAGCCGGACGCCCTTGCCTCCGGCCAGGATCACTGCGTGCATGAGGTTCCCCCTCGGTCAACGTGCCGGTCGTGGTCAGATGTTGTAGATGCCGGTCTTGTAGCGGGAGAGGTTGGCCGGGTCGCGGAAGAACTCCACGGTGTGTGCGAGGCCCTGCTCCAGGTCGTGGCCGGGGCTCCAGCCGGTCGCCTCCCGCAGCCGGTTCGCGTCGGCGACCAGCCGCATCACCTCGGAGTTCGCGGGCCGCAGCCGCTGCGCGTCCTCCCGTACGTCCAGGGCGGTGTCCATCACCTTGCCGATGAGGGCCACCAGGTCGCCGACGGAGATCTCGCCGCCGGTCCCGGCGTTGAAGGTACGGCCCACGACCCGCTCGGCGGGCGCGGTGCCGACCGCCAGGAACGCCTGCGCGGTGTCCTTGACGAAAGTGAAGTCCCGGGTGGGGCGCAGGTCGCCGAGGGTGAGGACGCGTTCGCCGGCCGCGACCTGGCCGATGACGGTGGGGATCACCGCCCGCATGGACTGCCGGGGACCGTAGGTGTTGAAGGGCCGCAGCGTCACCACCGGCGTGTCGAAACTGGCGTGGTAGCTGTCCGCCAGCCGGTCCCCGCCCGCCTTGGACGCGGCGTACGGCGACTGGGTGTTGATGGGATGGTCCTCGGTGATCGGCACGGTCCGCGCGGTGCCGTACGTCTCGCTGGTGGAGGTGTGCACCAGCCGGGGCGTGCCCTGGGCGCGGACCGCCTCCAGCACGTTCAGCGTGCCGGTGACATTGGTGTCCACGTAACTGTGCGGGGCCCGGTAGGAGTACGGGATGGCGATGAGGGCGGCCAGGTGGTAGACGCAGTCGGCGCCCTCGACCAGGTGCCGGACCGAACCGGGGTCACGGACGTCGCCGAGAACGATCTCGACCTGATCGAGGACGTCCGGGGAGAGGGACTCCAGCCAGCCGTAGGAGGAGAAGGAGTTGTACTGCGCCATGGCCCTCACCCGGTGCCCGGAGGCGACGAGCGCCTCGGTGAGGTGGGAGCCGATGAATCCCTCGGCTCCGGTGACGGCGGCGAGCGGTGTGGCGGTCACGCGAGGTCCTTCCGGTCGGTGAATCGGTCGGTGATCGGTCGGTGATCGGTCGGTGAATCGGTGGGCGGCGAGGTGCCGGATGAGGCGGCCCGGAGTCGTACGGCGGTCCCGCCGCGGCCTCACGCATGGGCCGCCGGCCGGCCCAGCAGCCGCAGTACGCACACCGTGAGACAGAGCGCGGCGGCACCGCAGCACACCGGCAGGGCGATCGACGCGCCCGGCGGCAGTCCGGCCAGGGCGACCGCCCCGGCACCGGCGGCCGCCGCGAGACACAGGGCGGCCGGGGGCCAGGCCACGCCGAAGGCCTGGAGCAGCAGGGAGGTCCACAGTGCCGCCGCGAGCAGCAGCAGCGTGACGGGGTCGGCGTCGACGAGGAGCGCCGCGGGCAGCAGCGGACCGAGGTAGACCAGCAGGCAGCCCGCGAGCACGGCGGCCGAGCGCAGCCGGAAACCCGCCGGGGTGCCGGTGGCCCGCAAGGCCGCCACCGACAGACCGCGGTAGCGGTACAGCAGCCATTCCGCGGGGCCCATGCTCAGCGTCAGCACGATCACCGCCCACGGATGATCGCGGCCTGCCAGGAACACCAGCGCCCCGGCGGCGAGCCCGAACAGGCCGTACGGCAGCGAGCGCAGCAGGTGCGGGCGGGCGGCGTCCGGTACGGGCGCGGTCGCCAGGGTGTCGCGCAGCGCCCAGCCGGCCGCGGCGGCCGCCCCCAGGAGCGACAGCAGCGGCAGCCCCGCCCGCAGAACGGTCCCGGGCTCCCACCACGGCAACGCCGCCGCGCCGGCGATCACCGGCGCGAGCGCGGCCAACAGCAGCCGCTCCCGGCCCAGTACGAGCAGCACACCGGCCGCCGCGAGATATCCCGACTGGGCCGTCACGGTCAGCGCGGTGGCGCCCGACCCGGCGAAGGCCGTCCCGGCGCCGGTCGCCACTACGGCGCCCAGTGGCGCCCCTTTGAGGAGAGTGCGCCCCGCCTCCCACCGCCCGGTCGCCAGCCGCAGATACGCCCGGTGGCCCAGCGCCTGGTTCCAGGCCCAGGAGAGCAGCCCCGCCACCACCAGCGCCCGCACCGCGCCGTCCTGGGGCAGCAGGCGGCCCGCGAGGGCGTAGGCGAGACCGGGCAGTGCGAACAACGTGCCCCGCAGCGCGCACCGTACGTGGTCGGGCCGCCAGGGGTCGGCGGGGCGCGGGGGGTCCGGAAAGGTGCGCGGTATGCGCTCGTACAGCGCCGTGGCGAGGGAGAACAGGTCGGTGTGTCCGTACCGTTCCCGGATCACCTCGCCGGTCAGCCCCTCGGACTCCAGCAGCGCGGCCACCTCGTAGGGATGGACGGCGGGCGCGATGCGGTCGGCCAGTTCGGCGGCCAGCCCGTCGACCGCGTCGTGCCGGGAGCCGTGCCCGGGGCGCGCCAGGGCGAGCGTGTGCCGGTCGGCCGCGCGCAGGGTGAGTGTGCGGTCGTCGGCGAGGCGCAGCGCCAGCGTGTCCTGCTCCGCGCCACCCGGTTCCAGGGCCATGGGTCCGCTCATCCGGTCGCACTCCTCACCGACGTGGCGACCACCGGCGCGAAGGCGTCCTCCTCGACGGCTGCGGTGTGTGCGGCCGTAGTGCCGAACGCCGACAACTCCAGGTAGATGGACCGGAAGGTGTCGATGGTCTGGCGGAGCGTGAACTGCTCGATCACCCTCAGCCGGGCCCCCTCGCCCATCGCCCGGCGCCGCTCGGCGTCGCCCAGCAGCTCCAGCGCGGCGGCCGCCATGGCGGCCGGATCGCGGGGCGGCACCACGAGACCGGTGTCGCCGACGGCCTCCCGGACGCCGCCCACGTCCGTGGAGACGGTCGCCCGGCCGCAGGACATGGCCTCGATCAGGGTGAAGGGGAAGCCTTCACTGATGCTGGAGAGCATCACGACGTTCCCGGCGGCGTACGCGTCCTTGATGTCCTCGACCCGGCCCTCGAAGGTGACCGCGTCACCGTGCCCCAGCTGTGCCGCCAGCGCCTCGCAGCGCTCCCGGTAGGCCTCGCCGCCGCGCGGTGTGCCGCCGAACAACCGCAGGCGTGCGGCGGGCAGTTCGGCCCGCACGAGGGCGAAGGCGCGGATCAGGGTCTCCAGGTCCTTGATCGGATCGACCCGGCCGGCCCAGCTGAGCACGGGTTCCGCGGGCTCGGGACCTGCGGGCGGGAACGCGGCCGGGTCCACGCCGTTGTAGACCGTGCGTATGGACTCCGGGGCCGCACCGCCCCGCTCCTCCCACAGCCGGTTGTAGCGGTTGCCCGGAGTGATCAGGGCGGCCCGGCGGTAGGTCTCCTCGGCCAGCAGCCGGAAGAAGCCCAGCAGGAGTGCCTTCACCGGCCACCGGTAGGGGGCGGTGCGGTAGCCGAGGTAGCGCTCACGCAGGTAGACGCCGTGTTCCGTCAGCAGCAACGGCACGCCGTGCCGCTCCAGTCCGGCCAGGCCGGGCAGGACCGCGACACCGCCGCTGACCGCGTGCGCCACGCCGCCTTCCGGGTACGGCGCGGCCAGCGGACGCAGGGCGTGTTCCAGCAGCGCGGTCGCGGTCACCGCGTCGTGCAGGGTGGGCCGGGCCTCGCGCACGGCCAGGCCCGGCCGGTTCCAGACCGCGGTCAGGATGCCGATCGCCCGGTCCCCGCGCAGGAACGGACTGAGCCGGCCGTCCCCGGCGGCCCGCGCCAGCCGGTACAGGGCGGGGCCGAACCCGTCCTCGGCGCGCGGGTCGAGCAGCGCGGTCACGAACCGCTCGTAGGCGTCGGCGAGCCGGTTGCGCTCCCGCCCGCGAGGCGGGCGCCCCTCCGGTGCGGGCCCCCACATGGGGACGGAGACGACCCGGGAGACGTGCCCGGGGATGTCCCAGGCGAGCGGTTCGCGCCCGGTGCCGGTGACGGCGATGACCTCGAAGTCGAGGTCGGGCATGCCGGTGACGAGCTGGTCGCACCAGACGCTCACGCCGCCGTGACTGTGCGGGTAGGTGCCTTCGGTGAGCAGGGTGACGCGCGACGCGCCGGTGCGTCGCGCGCCGTGGGAAACGTGCATGGATGTGCTCCACGGCCGAGGTGTGGGCTGATCGTGCGGGCTGACCGGACCTGCGGTGGTGGTCCGGCGATCAGCGCTCCGCGCCGTACGGCACCGGCTCGGTCACGCCGGCCGGTACCCGGGTGCGGGGCGCGGTGCGCGTCGCGGCGGCCGGGTCGCCGGGCCCGGCGACGGCGGAGGGCGCGGTGGCCGACGTCGGCAGGGTGAGGGAGAGCGTCCCGTCGGCCGTCGGGGTCCAGCCGGACAGCGCGCCGGCGTAGGCGTCCCCGAAGCCCGTGCCCCCGCGCAGGGTGCCCGCGGGCATCGTCGCCGTCACGGCCACGCCGTCCGGTGCCTGGACGGTCACGGTGTCACCGACGCGGTAGCCGGTGACCTGACCGGCGTCGACCGCGCTCCGCCAGGCGGCGCGGCGCCGCATCTCGACGCCGATGTCCTCCATGCGGAGGTTCACCACGGGGGCGCTGTCGGCGAACAGGGCGTCGTAGCCCTCCAGTACGCCGTCGAGGACGGGGTACGCGATGCGGTCCTCGGCGAGGTTCGACTGGTGGATGAAGTGCGGCTTGGGGTCGTTGGCCAGGACGTGCCCGAGCGCGATGCGCGTCTCCAGCGGCACGATGTGGCCGGCGTAGCCCGTGGCGGTGTCCAGCGGGGCGGCGAGACAGGTGGAGGTCGCGGGGTTGTCCTCGCAGATGCCGCTGCCGCCCTGGGCGCGGCTGGTGTAGATCCAGTTGTACTCGTCGACCTGCTCGGCCGCCCGCCCGGCGTTGTAGAAGACGTTCATCGGATAGCGGGAGACGGTCGTGGCGCTGCCGACCTGCCGCTGGACGGGGTCGCGGGAGTTGTCCGAGGCGAGCCAGGAGATGCCGGTGTCCGTCAGGGCGGGGCCCAGGTTCGGATTGTCCTCGGGCTGCTGCGGGGTGACCTTGAGTCCCGAGTGCTCGCCGGTCACCAACTCGTCGTTCTCCAGCGGGAGTCCGGCCGTCTCGCCCCAGACGCGGTTGGTGGCGATCTCGTCGGCGATCTCGTTCCGGCTCACCCACTGGGTGCTGCCGTCGGGGTTGGTCGCGCACTTCCACGGGACGACGCTGACGTCCTGCCGGCAGCCCAGGAAGGCGTGTGTGTAGGTGTGGTTGATCCAGCGGAACCGGCCCCGGTCGGCGATCAGCTTGTCCGCGAGCGGGTCGGCGCCGTTGTTGTCCTGGCGGTGGTCGACGCTGCCGGAGCCGTTGTAGGCGAGGTCGAGCGTGAAGTCCCGGCTGTCCTGCCAGGCGGTGGCGTGGTCGACGTCGGCCGGGACCATGCGGATGGGGTTCGGTGTGCCTTCGCCCGGCGGACAGTCCACGTCGCCGGGCGTGCAGTTGAGCTCGGTGTCCCAGCGGTCGTCGGCCGCGAAGACGTCGTCGACGTGCACGGCGAAGTAGTTGCGGTCGGCGCCGAGGTGGACCCCGCCGGTCATCCACTCCACGATGCCCCGGGCGAGCAGCCGGAACTGCTGCTGGTGCTGGTTGTAGACGAACGTGACGACGAGTTCGCGCCGCCCGTCGTGCCGGTACTCGCCCACCAGGGAGCCCTTCGTCGCCCGCCCGGGTATCGCCGCCTGGACGTACGGCACGAAGTCGGCGCCCGGTGCGGGCGTCGACAGGTAGGCGTAGGACTCGCCCACGGTGGGGGAGTTGTCCTCGAACGGAACCGTCCCGTCCAGGTATCCGAAGGGTCCGGCCAGCCCGGCCTGGGTCACCTCCGCGCGGACGCCGTCGACGCTGCCGGCGTACCCGGTGCCGACCGCGTACCGGAGCCCGACCTCGGGGCGCGCGTAGGTGTAGGCGTCGACCTGCGGAATCGCGTAGGTCCGCTCGTAGGACGCGAGCGCGGCCATCTCGGCGGAGTTCGCCGGGAAGGGGTTGTCGTTGGGGAGGACGACGGCCTGGAATCTGGCCCGCGGCCGTCCGTCCACGGTGTCCGCCAGGAAGCCGGCGTCGATCACGGGCCGGCCGGCGTCCTGGAGGTCGACCTCCGTGTACGGCGTGCCCGCGGTCTCCAGTTCGGCGGCGATGGCGTCGGTGGCCGGTCCTCCGTCGCTCACGACCAGCACGCGCAGGTCGACGCGCGGGGCCGGGGTGTCGGCGTGGGCCGGGCCGGCCGGTAGGCCGAGCGACGCTATCAGCGCGCCCACTGCGAGCGCCGTAGTGCGAATGGTCCGCTTCATGCGGTGAGATTCCCTCCCCCGGGCAGGGGTGGGGCACGCTCCTGCCGGAGCACGTCCCACCCCGTGACCACGCCGTCGCCCCCCTGAGACGCCGGTCGTCGACGTTTCCGTCGCGTCACATAGTGAGGCGCGTGTGGAGTTTTTGTGTGCCTGCTGCGGAACTTGACGGAAAAGCGCATGTGTCCATTTGCCCGGAACGGGCACGGCCGTGAGCGGTCGGCGAACGCCGGACTCCGCGTGTCGGACCACCCCGGCAGGCCCGTGTACTGCTGTGAGCCGCGAAGCGGCGGGCGCGGAATCCCGGCCTCCGTGGAGCGTGGGTGTCAATGGTCTCGACCAGTGCGCTGACCGGGTGTGGAGCGAGATCAGGTCAACCGTGATGTTGCTCGCGCCGACGGCGGCCGGTCCGTCGCGGGCCGGCCGCCGTCGGCGCTCAGTGCGCGCGGGGACGTGCGGTCAGGCGCAGAGAACGCGGGTCTCCGGCGTGTAGACCGGGCCGCCGTTGACGCTCGCGCTGTCGCTGAACTCCGCGTAGTAGTACGAGTAGAAACCGATGTTGCCGTTGCAGCCGGAGTCGGCGGCGACCTGCAGGGTCAGGGTGACGGTGCGGCTCTGGCCGGGCGGGATGGTGGCGCCGTAGTTGGTGCCGAGGTTGGCGGGTCCGGTCCCGGTGCACGGGACGGCGCCGGCCTCCGAGGCCAGGCTGCATCCGGTGAAGCTGTACTTGAGGTCGGGCCGCTGGGTGGTCAGCCAGGTCGGGTCGATCGTCTGGTAGACGAACCAGATGTCGTACGTCTTGTTGTTCTTGATCGTCATCGACAGGTTCACCGTGCCGCCCGGCTGGGTGGTCGCCGCGTCGGTGGTGAACGTCAGCTCGGCCGGGGCGGGGTCGGCGGCGCTCGCGGAGGGCGCCAGGCCGAACAGGGCGAGGGCGAGGGCGATGATCGTGGCGAGACCGAAGCGTCTCGTTCGTGTGGTTCGCATGGCCCGGGAGATTAGGCACGGCCCCGGCGCACCGTCTGCACCGCCAGGAACACGGCGAACGGGACTCGGCCGGAAGTGTGCGTTCGGTGAAGGGCTTGTGACGGAGCCGTCACAAGCCGTGGTGGTCGGTGTTCGTGCACGACAGCGCGAGGGCGCGCCTCGGTTGCGTCGATGCCGGACCGCCGGTCGTGAGTTCCGGCGGCAATGGCGGATTCCGGGTGCTCGCCGAGCGCGGCCCGCACGTCCGTGACGGCGGCCTCGTCCGGGGCGTCGCAGGCTGATCGCTACGGGGTGAACACTCCCGCGCGCGCCGCCGCGGCCGCGGCTTCCGCGGCACGGTCCGCCGTCGCCTCGTCCAGCGGCTCGTCGGTGGTCAGCAGGCGGTAGTAGAGGGGGGCGGAGACGGCGCGGATCACCTCGCGCGTGTCGGTGCCCTCGGGCAACTCGCCGCGTTCGACGGCCTGGCGGGCGCAGGGCTCCCACTCCGTGACGCGGACGTCGTAGAACCGGTGGAGGGCGGCGGCCGCCTGTTCGTCGCAGGTCGCGGCGGCGATCACCGCCCTGAAGAGCGCGCCTTGGCGCGGGTCCGCCAGCGTGCGCCGCACCAGCCGGGCGTTCGCGCGCAGGTCGCCGAGGAGCGTGCCGGTCTCGGTGCGGGGGAGCGACTGCTCGGCCATGTCCGTGAGCAGGTCGGCGACCAGGTTGGCCGGGGTTCCCCAGCGTCGGTAGACCGTGGTCTTCCCGACCTCGGCGCGGCGGGCCACGTCCGCGAGGTCGAGGCCGGCCAGACCATGCTCGGCAAGGGCGTCGCCGGCGGCCCGGAGGACGGCGGACCGTACGCGGGCGGTGCGTCCGCCCGGGCGGACGCTGCCGGGTCCCACGCCTTCGGAAGTCATAACGGTACTCCGGTTCCATTAGTGGCTGAGTTCCTGTTAGCCTATGACCATCTTAACGGAACTCATGTCCCGTTAACGGGTGGCTGCTCCTGCGCGTCGTGCACCACCACGACGCGACGGACGGCCGGACGAAGGGATGCGGTTGTGGAATTCAGGAGACTGGGCGCGTCCGGGCTCATGGTCCCGGCACTGAGCTTCGGCGCGGGCACCTTCGGCGGGCGGGGGGAACTCTTCGGCGCCTGGGGCAGCACGGACGAGGCGGAGGCGCGCCGACTGGTCGACATCTGCGTGGAGGCGGGGGTGACCATGTTCGACACCGCCGACGTCTACTCCGGCGGCGCGTCGGAGGAGGTGCTCGGCGCCGCCGTGAAGGGGCGGCGCGACCAGGTGATCATCTCCACCAAGGCCGGGCTGCCGATGGGCGACGGGCCGGCGGACGCGGGGACCTCGCGGGCGCGTCTGATCACGGCGGTCGACCAGGCCCTGCGCCGGCTGGGCACGGACTACATCGACCTCTTCCAACTGCACGCCTTCGACGCCGGAACCCCCGTGCAGGAGGTGCTCTCCACGCTCGACGACCTCGTTCGGGCCGGAAAACTCCGCTACACCGGGGTCTCCAACTTCAGCGGATGGCAGCTGATGAAGTCGCTGGCCGACGCGGACGCCCATGGGCACCAGCGCTACGCGGCGCACCAGGTCTACTACTCCCTCGTCGGCCGGGACTACGAGTGGGAGCTCATGCCGCTGGCCCTCGACCAGGGCGTCGGAGCCGTCGTGTGGAGCCCCCTGGGGTGGGGACGCCTCACCGGCCGGATCCGCCGCGGCCGGCCGCTCCCGGCCGACAGCCGACTGCACGCCACGGCCGCCTACGGACCGCCCGTGGCGGACGAGCTGCTCTTCCGGGTGGTCGACACGCTGGACGCCATCGCGGAGGAGACGGGCCGGACCGTACCCCAGATCGCGATCAACTGGCTGCTGCGGCGCCCGACCGTCTCCTCCGTCATCATCGGCGCCCGCAACGAGGAGCAGCTGCGGCAGAACCTCGGCGCCGTCGGCTGGGCGCTGACCGAGGAGCAGGTGGCCAGGCTCGACGCCGCGAGCGCCACGACGGCTCCCTACCCCTACTTCCCCTACGAACGGCAGGAGGGCTTCGCCCGCCTCAATCCCCACCCCTTGCGGCGCGCGGGCGTACCCCAGGGCTGACCTGCCGTGTTCCGGCGGCGTGGGAACGCCATTGTCAGTGCCGTGCACAAGAATGCGGGCAAGCGAGATCAACACCGGCCGGAGCGGGTAGGCGGTCTCGAGTCCCCTGTCCCGGAAAGGCCACAGCCGATGCCGCTTACCGTCGTCCACGCGCAGACCGCCGAATCCCGTGCCACCGGTCGCCGCGGGCCCCGCCCGTGCGCACCGCTCAGCCCTGCCGGGGCCGACATCCTGCGGATAGTCGCCGATGCGCGTACCCCCGTGTTCGTCACCGTGCGCGAGGGCGGAGGGCGCAGATACAGCTACTGGCGGCCGCTGGACTCGGCCACGGGCAGGGGCGGCTGCTACGCGTCGCTGCCCACCGCCGAGTGCGACCGGCTGCACGCCGCCGGCCGGATTACTCTGGGCGAGCCGCTGACCGACCCGGCCAGGACCACTTACCGGGTCACGGCCGCCCGGACGTCGGCCGGGCCCGTGCGCGCCGTGCGCTCCCTGCGGGACCGGGCGTACGCGGCATGAGCACGGAAGAGGAGGCGGGGATGGCGAAGACGGACGGCGCCGGTGGCGACGCACCCGAGGAGGATCTCCTCGAAGGCCTGCGGATCGACGAGCGCAGGCCGGAGAAGCCGATCCTGCTCAACGCGCAGGGCAGCCCGATCGACACCTGGCGCGAGAACCATCCGTACGACCGCAAGGTACGCAGGTCCGACTACGAGCGGCAGAAGCGGGTCCTGCAGATCGAGCTGCTCAAGATGCAGCGCTGGGCCAAGGAGACCGGTCAGCGGATCGTCGTCCTCTGCGAGGGCCGCGACGCGGCCGGCAAGGGCGGCACCATCCAGCGCTTCACCGAGCGCCTGAACCCCCGCGGCGCCCGCGTCGTCGCACTGGACAAGCCGACCGAGAGGGAGGCGGGACAGTGGTACTTCCAGCGCTACGTCGCCCACCTGCCCGCCGCCGGCGAGATCGTCTTCTTCGACCGCTCCTGGTACAACCGGGCCGGCGTCGAGCGCGTGATGGGCTTCTGCACGGAGCCCGAGTACCGGCAGTTCCTCCAGCAGGCGCCGCTGTTCGAAAAGCTGCTCACCGACGACGGCATCCTGCTGGTGAAATTCTGGTTCTCCGTTTCCCAGGCCGAGCAGCGGACCCGTTTCGCGATCCGCCAGGTCGACCCGGTCCGCCGTTGGAAGCTCTCGCCGACGGACCTCTCCTCACTGGACCGCTGGGACGACTACACCGCGGCCAAGATCGACATGTTCCGGGCCACCGACACGGCTCACGCACCGTGGACGGTGGTCAAGAACAACGACAAGCGCCGGGGCCGCCTGGAGGCCATGCGCAGCCTGCTGGACCGCTGCGACTATCCGGCGAAGGACGACAAGGCCGCGGGCAGTCCCGACCCGCTGATCGTGGGCGCCGCCGACACCCTGCTCGAACCCGGTGAGGAACCCGTCGACCTCTCGCCGACACCGCTGGCCGGACACGGCGACGGGCCGGGGACCCACCCGGGCCGGGGGGACTGACCCTCGGCCGTCCACCGGGAGGCACGGCCGCCCCGGGCGACCCGGAAGGCGCGCACCGACGCGGGCCGCGGCGCGGCTCAGTGGTTCAGGGCCGCCCGGAGCGCGGGGTCCGACGCCTCCCGCCACACCGACGGGAGTTCCTCCTGCCGTGCGCGGGCTCCCGCCCGTTCCTGACCGTGGAGCAAGCCCCACGTGAACGCCGTCTCGCCCGCGCCGTGGGCCGCCACCGCCAGTTCCCGCAGCGTGTCCTGGGCGACGACGGCGTCCTGGTGCTCGCCGAGCAGCCTCTGCACCGCCTTGGCACGCTTGCCGAGACGGGCGACGGGCTTGCCGAGCGCCGGACGCGCCACCTCGGCCGCGTAGCGGACCTTCTTGGCCGCCTTGCGCGCCTGGTGCAGCGCCGCGTCCCGGGTCTGCCCGGGCGGCTGCTCCAGCGCGTGGTCCATGCGTCCGGCGAGGCGGTCGTACTCCTTGAGGACCGCCTTGGCCATGACCGGGGCCGGTTTGCGGGCCGCCTTGGCGCGCAGCGGCGGCCGCCGGACCAGCCCGTCCAGCGCGTCCAGGAGACGCAGATAGCGGGCCGAGGCCAGGGCCTCCCGCGTGCGCGTCCGGCTCTCGTCGCCGCGCGACACGTCCCACACCCGAAGCCGTGCGGCGACCGGGCCGAGCACCAGGTCGCCGGGCAGCTCGGCGACCGCACCGCTGAGCCGCTCGCGCAGCACCTCCTGGTCCCGCTCGATCCCCAGTTCACCCGCCAGCCACTTGAGCTCGGCGCGAAGGGGATCGGTGACCCGCCGGTCGAGAACCGACCGGTACGAGCGCAGGCAGCCGCGCAGCCGCCGACACGTGACACGCATCTTGTGCACCCCGTCGGGCAGGTCCCGGCGGACCGCCGGATCCAGCGCCACCAGGATGCCGACCTGTTCGCGCACGTACGCCTGCACGTACGCGCCCGGAGACCCGGGCACCACCTCGTCCGAGGCGCGCCGCGACGGCCCCACCTCCGCCGAGGCGCCGGTGTCCCGCAACGCCCGGGCGAGCTTGGAAGGGCTGTCCGACCGCGCGATCCCCTTCTTGCGCAGCTTGCGCTCCACGGTGTCCAGCAGCCCGGCCGGGGCCCCTTCGGCGAGCTCGACCTCCAGCTCGCTCCACTCGGCGCGGCCACCGCCGCCCGACAGCGACTCGGCCCGCACCTCGTCCAGGCTGAGCTCGGCGAGCACCGTGCCCTCGGCGTCGCGGAGGTGCCGCACCGAGCGGGCGGACCTGATACGTACGACGGGACGCAGCTCCGCACCCCGCGTGCGGGACAGGACGAGCTCGCGCAGCGCCTTGGGTACGTCGTCCGACAGCGCGGCCCGCACCTCCTCCCGGCTGTCCCCGGCGAGCGGGAGCTTCAGATGCCATCCGGCGTCCGAGCCGCCCGTCCGGCGGCGCAAGGTGGCCGACGTGCCGGCCAGCCGCAGATCCACGGTGTCGTGGTACACCGCGTCCAGCTCCTCGGCCCCGGCCTCGGTGACCGAGGCGACGGGACCGACGCCGGTGAGGTCCGGCAGCCCATCGGCACCGGGGGAGGACGGCTCGTACTTACGCTCTGTCTCGCGCTTCGACTGGGTCATATTGTGTCCTTCGACGCGATACGGCGGATCAAACGCGAGTGCTGGGTCTTGTTCACGGCAGGCCGTGGGAGCCGGCTCAGGCCTCACGCCGCGCCGGGTACCCCGCGGTCGAGCGGAAACGTGCCCGGTAGGCCGTGGGCGTGACGCCCAGAGTGCTCTGGAAGACACGGCGCATCGTCTCCGAGGAACCGAAACCCGACCGGCCCGCCACCGCCTCGATGTGGTCGTTGCCCCCTTCGAGGAGGGCCTGCGCGCTCTCCAGCCGTACGGATTCCAGGTACTGGCCGGTCGTCATCCCCGTCTCGGCGCGGAAGAGCCGCCGCAGGTGCCGGGCGCTGACTCCCGCGGCGCGGGCCAGGGACTCCAGGCCGTGCGGAGCGGACGGGTCGGCGGTCACCGTGTCCATCACGGCGCGCACCACCGGGTGCCGTGCCTCGCGCGGGGTCAGGCGCGCGCTGAACTGCGACTGCCCGCCCGGACGGGCCATGAAGACGACGAGTTCGCGGGCCACCTCACGGGCCAGGTCCCCGCCGTGGTCGTCCTCGACCAGGGACAGGGCCAGGTCGATGCCCGCGGTGACGCCCGCGGACGTCGTGACCGGGCCGTCCCGGACGAACACCGGGTCCGGTTCGACCGTCACCCGCGGGTAGGCGGCGGCCAGCTGCCCGGCGAGCCGCCAGTGCGTCGCGGCCCGCCGGCCGTCGAGCAGCCCGGCCTGCGCCAGCAGAAACGCTCCGGAGCACACGGAGGTGACGCGGCGCGAGCGGCCGGCCAGTCCGGTCACGAGCGCCATCAGATCCGGCTCGGCGACGGCCTGCCGCCACTCCCGCCTCCCGGTCACCACCAGGGTGTCCAGCCGGCCGGGCAGCCCGGCCGGCCCGCCCTCCACGCCCACCCTGACCCCGGAGGAGGTCCGCACGTCCGTGCCGGACGGGGAGACGACCCGTACGTCGTAGCGGGCGCCGAAGAGATTGGCCGTGGTGAAGACCTCGGCGGGACCGGTGACGTCGAGCAGTTGCACCCCGTCGAAGGCCGTCACCGCCACCACTCGCCGCGCGGACACGGCCGTGCCTACTCCGCCCACGGGGAGTCGAGGACGGTGCGCACGAAGTCCCCGCGCTCGAAGCCCGGCACGTGGTGCGCGAGCACGTCCGCCTTGACGTTGCCGAACGTGGTGTCCGGCTTGGGCCGCACTCCGTCGGTGAACGCCCCCAGGATGCGGCGCTTGAAGTCGGGACGCGGATGCAGGGCGACGACCGCGGCCCGGTCGGCCTCGGCGAGGTCGTGGTAGCCGATGCCGAGGACGTCGTACTCCACGCCCGCGGTCACCAGCGCCACCTCCGGTTCCATGAACTCCGGGACGCCGGGAGTGGTGTGCAGGGCGATCGCGGTCCACACCCGCCGAATGCCGTCCTCGGGCACGTCGTGCGCGCGCAGGAAACGGCGCGCCTCGTCGGCGCTGTCCACCTCGAAGCGCCGGCCGCTGCCGTGGAAGGCCTCGTTCAGGCCCAGGTCGTGGAACATGGCGCCGATGTACAGCAGTTCCGGATCGAAGCTCAGGCCCCGGTCGCGCCCCTGGAGGGCGCCGAAGAAGTACACCCGGCGCGAGTGGTGGTAGATCAGCTCGCTCGTGCTGTCCCGCACCAGTTCGGTCGCCTCCCGGGCCGGCTTCGTGTCCGGGACGCGAACCCCGGCCGCGGAGAAGTCACCGGTCGCGTAAGGGTTACCGGTCGCGTAAGGGGCACCGGTCCTGGAAGGTTCGTTCGTCATCGCCAACCGCCTGCTCATCGGTCCGCCGGCGTCTCCGGCAGCCGTGTCCAGTCTGGGCGGCGCGAAACGGTGACGCCATGGCCGTCCGGCCGTATGACCCACGGATCCGGACACGCGACGGGTCAATACACCTACCCGCCGGTGACGAGCCAGGGGCGCGGATCCGTGTAGTACCCGTCCAGTACGACTTCGAAGTGCAGGTGGGGGCCGGTGGACAGGCCGGTGGAGCCGACCCGTCCGATCGGGGTGCCGGCCTCCACGGTCTGTCCCACGGCGGCCTCCAGGGACGACAGGTGGCTGTAGGTGGTCTCCAGACGTTTGCCCTCGATGGTCCCGTGGTCGATCACGACGCGGTTGCCGTACGCGCTGGTCGGCGCGGCGAACACGACGCGGCCCTGCCGGGCGGCGACGACCCGCGCTCCCTGGGGCGCGGCGAAGTCCACGCCGGTGTGCAGCTTGGTCACCCCGGTCAGCGGGTGCTCCCGCGACCCGTAGGGCGAGGTGACGGTCAGCGGGCTCACCGGAGCGGCCAGGAGAGCGCCGACCGCCCCGCCCGTGCCGCCGCCGGACTCGGCCCGGTCGAGTGTCTCGTACCGCGGGATCAGGGCCTCGACCTCGGCGAGGTAGGTCCGGGCCGTCGGAGGCACGTGCCCCGCCTCGGTCACGGCGTCCGTCCCTGACGAGTACGCGGCGAGGGTCAGCTCCACGAGGTCCCCGTTGACCCGGCCCTCGGTGCGCAGTTCGGTCACCTTCTCGGCGAGCGAGCAGTCCTGCCGACCGAGCGCCATGATGGCGTCCGCCGGATCGCGGGGCGAGGAGTGCCCGTTGCCGTCGTCGTCCCTGCCCCAGGTCCGCCACTCGGTGTCGGTGAAGGCGGCGATGCCCTTCTGGCCGGAGAGCGCGTCCGTGTCGTCGCTCCAGCCCGAGAGCTGGTCGATCTGGGCGGCGAGCAGGGACGGTTCGAGGATCGTGCAGGCCGAGGCCGCCTTGCGCAGCCAGGGGACGTAGGAGGGGTCGATGTCGACCGCCGCGGCCTGGTTCGTGTCGGAGTCCTCGGGCCACGGGGAGGGCAGACCGCCCGTCAGCGCGAGGAACGCGGCCACGCCGGTAACGGTCACCAGACCCGGTAACAGCAGCAGAGTGAAGGGCCCCGGCCCGCGGCGCTTCCGCTTCCCGTCCTGTTCCGGTCGGCCCGCTCCAACCGGTTGCTCCGGCTGCTCCGGCCGCTGGAGCCGTGCTGGTTGTTCCGGCTGTCGCTCGTCCGCGTCCACGGCCGTCTCCGCCACGGTCAGCCGTTCGTCCTTCACCTGGGCGCTCGCCGGGACCTGATGCTCACGAGGCCGAAGGTAACGCCCCCGTTCCGCAAGCGTCAGGAGACCCTGAGGCAGAGGGAGATGTCCGAATGGGCAGGGCGGTGGCGGCCCGACGGGCAGATCGGCCGCGGCCTCGCCCGGACCACGTCCCCGGTCTGCGCGGTCGTCGGCCGCGCGACCACGTTCGCCGACGCCATCGCCGCCGGCGAGATCACCACGGCCCACCGGCGTGGCATAGAATCCCCGCCATGGGCGTCTCCTGAACCGACCGCACGGTCCACAGCCATCCGCCCGGCAGACGCCGGGCGTCGATCGAGCGTTCCCGCGCGCCCACTCAGGAGACAGCCACCCATGTCCGTTCACTCCCGTTGCCCTGTCCTGGACGACCGCATCGCCCGGCTGCGGCAGCTCGCCCGGTCCGAGCCCCGTCTCGAAGGCGTACTCCTCTACGGCTCCTGGACGGTCGGCGAGGCCGACGCCCACTCCGACATCGAGGCCTACCTCTACGTCCAGGACGAGTACCTCGACGACTTCGACGCCCGGGCGTTCCTCGAACAGCTCGCCCCGCTGCGGTTGGCGTACACCAACATGTACGGCATCCTCGCCGTCGTCTTCGACGACCTGATGCGCGGCGAGTTCCACATCACGCCGGCCGGCCCCGGCATCGCGGAGGTGCCGACCTGGGAGGGCATGGTGCACCTGCCCCGCCCCGAGGACGCCGTCCTGCTGGACCGCGCCGGCCGCCTCACCCGGGCCGCCCGGCGCCTGGCCGAGTTCCGCCCGCCCGAGCCCACCGCCACCGCGCAGCAGCTCACCGACGAACTGGCCAACTGGACCCTGATGCTGGCCCACGTCCTGGCCCGCGGCGAGGTGGCTCGCGCCCACAACCTGCTGCACGCCGTCGTCGCGCCGCAGCAACTGAAGCTCTGCCGGCTCCTGCGCGACAGCACCGCACACTGGCTGACCCCCAGCCGGGCACTGGAACAGGACGTGCCCGCCGCCGACGTCGACCGGTACACCGCCACCACCACCGCCGCCCGGGAGGACGAGGTGCGCACGGCCGCCCGCGACAGCTGGCGGTGGAGCCGGGAACTGAGCGCCGAGGCAGCCGACCGGTGGGCGGTCCGGGTGCCGCGACGGCTGCACGAACAGATCGCGGAACTGCTGGCGGCGAACCGCCCGGGCTGAGCCACGACGGGTGCGGAGCGGACCGGGGCCGCCCGTACCATCCCGGTGTGGCCGGGTCTGGCAGGCGGGACATTACTCCGATAGCTTGCTCGTGCGGCCCCGCGTTCTCCCCCGTACGCGGGGCCGCACCAGTCCGCGATGCCTCGGCCCGTCGGCCACCGGCGCCGCTCGTCACGCGCGTCCGCCGGCACCCCGCCGCCCGGCAGGAGCCCTGATCACCGGGCTGCCGCGGAGCTGGTAGCGTCGCGTGGTCGCGGCGGGCGGCGCGAGAGAGGTGTCGGTGCGTGGGTGAGCGGCAGGACCGTGAGTGGGTGGCGATGACACCGGGCGACTTCGACCGGGACGCCCCACTGGTCCTCAACGTGGGCACCGGGCCCTCCACCGTCCCGGCCGAGCCGGACGAATACGGCACGGCCCCCCTGTTCGGGGACACGGCGCCCGCACCGAGCGCCCCGCGCCGCAACCGGCGGGGACGGCCCTCACCCGCCCAGGAGCGGCTGTTCTGACCGTCCCCACCAGGGGGCATCGGGTCAGGACGCGGGGACCTCGTCCACGAAGCCCGTACCGGCCGTGCGGTATCCGGCGACCTTCGCGGCGACCTGAGCCGGGCTCAGCACCTGGTCCTTGACGTGCAGGACGTAGTCGACCTGCTGGTCGTAGGCGCGCGGGGTCGTCGACGTCTGCCCGTTCAGGTCGATCAGCCACTGGTTGAAGTTGATCGACATCGGCCGCTCGGGCAGGTACCGCGCGTCATGCGTGCCGAAGTGCTGCCCGTCCACGTAGTACGTGATGGCGCTGTCGTCGATGGTGACGACCAGGTCGTGCCAGCCCGCGTAGCTCCGGCGCTGCTCCGAGTGCTGGTTGACGGCCTGCCAGGGATCGGGGTTGTAGGTCTCCCAGGAGGTCGTGTAGAGGATGTTCGACGGCTCGCCCCACCCTCCGTTCGGCAGGTACTCGAAGTCGTACTCGGCGTAGTCGTCGGCCATGGGGGCCTTGAGGTCGTTGATGGTGAAGAACGTCTGCACCAGGTGGTCCCCGTCCGGTCCCGACCTGGGGGCGTCGGAGAACTTCACCCGCGCCGCGTAGGTGCCGTTCCTGAACTTCATGTCCTTGGTGAGGACCTCGGTGTGCGTGGTGGACGCGCCGGTGCCCGCGGTGGAGGTCTCCAGGTTCATCACGGAGTTGCCGCCGGCGGAGACGAAGGTGACCTTGGACGGGTCCCAGGTGGCGCCGGGGACACCGGGCCCGCCGGAGTTGGCGCGCACGCTCCAGCCGTGCGCGGAGATGTCCGGGTCGGTGTGCGAGCTGTAGTCGAAGTCGTCGAACAGGGCCTGTCCGCCGCCGGGCGGGTCCGTCGGGTCGGGCGGATCGGTCGGGTCCGTGTCGTTGCCCTCGGGAGCCGTGCCCCACACGGTGGCACCGGCGAGCTGGGCGGTGACCTTGTCCCAGTCGCCGTACGAGGTCTGGGTGCCGTTGAACGAGTAGTCGTCGCTCTGCCGGACCGTCTGCCAGCTGGTCTGGTGGAAGCGCAGTTGCATGTCCCCGGTGTCCGCGCCGGGTGGCAGGCTGCCGGCCGCCGGCGTGAAGCCGATCTCCAGATAGCGGTCGGCCGTCGCGGTGGGGCTGCTCAGCGTGCCGAACGTGCCGGTGACGGCGGAACAGCCCCGCACCGCCCAGGAGCAGGCGAAGCGGTAGGAGGCGTTCGGCGAGTCCGCCTTGAAGTAGTAGCGGACCTTCACCTGGCTGAGCTGCACGGGGGAGGTGCCGGTGTTGCGCACCTTGAGCCAGGGTTCCGTCTGGTCGGCGGTGGCTCCGCTCGCGCTGGTGCGGTACTGGACGCTGAGGCCGCCCGCCTCGGGTGCGGCCTGTGCGGGGAGGGCGGTCAGCGCGCCGCCGCCCAGGAGAGCCGCCAGGGCGAGCGCCAGGCGGGCGCGGCTGACGGGGGGTCGGGTTCTCATCCGGGATCCTTTCGGCATGGCTCCCGCCTGCGCGGGAACCGCGGTGGGTGGTGCGTGGCGTGGGGATACGACGGTGAACCGGCCGGTACCGGTGCTCAGCGGACGCCGCCCACCCGCGGCGGCACCGGTGCGGTGGCCGGCGGGTCGGCGTGCGGGACGTTCAGCGCGTCCAGTCGGGCCCGGTGCCCTGCCAGCCGGGCGGTGAAGTCCCGCCAGCCCGACGTGCCGTCCCAGACCCGTTCGGCGAGCGCGCACAGCCGGGGATAGGTGAGGTACTCGATGTGCTCGGGCGTCTGGACGAACTCGGTCCACAACTGGCCCTGCGCGCCGAGTACTCGGGAGGCGATCGCCGGGTCCGGCGTGGGCGGCGCGAGGTCGACGCCGTACACCGCGCGCAGGTCGACGACCGCGCCGGGCTGGGCGGGCGGTTCCTGCGGGCCGGGGCCGCGGGCGTAGTCGAAGTAGGTGGCGCGGTGGTCGGTGTGCACGACCTGGTGCCCGCGCTCGGCCGCCGCGTGGCCGTGCCCGGGTTCGCGCCAGCTCATCACCGTGCACTCCAGGGGGAGGGCGACGCCGTTCTCGGCCCAGACGACCGGCCGGCGGCCCGCGCGCACGAGGTGCCCGGCCATGCGGGCGATGAACCAGGGGTGCAGCGCGCGGGGACCCGGCAGCCCTTCTCGGGCGGCGCGGGCCCGCGCCGCCGGACTCCGCTCCCACTCGGTGCTGGGGCACTCGTCGCCGCCGATGTGGACGTACGGCGAGGGGAAGACCTCCATCACCTCGTCCAGCACGGTGCGGAAGAAGTCCAGGACGTGGTCGTCGGTGCCGAGGACGTTCTCGCACACGCCCCAGTGCGTCCACACGTCCAGGCGGCGCGCGGGGTCGGTGCCCAGCTCGGGGTGGGCGGCCAGGGCGGCGCGGACATGCCCCGGCACGCCGGTCTCCGGCAGCACGGTCACCCCGCGCTCGGCCGCGTACGCGACCAGCTCCCGCAGTTCGGCGCGGGTGTACGAGCCGCCGTGCGGTACGCCGTCGAAGCGGTCGCTGCCGGCGGGGCCGGCCATCGACTCCGACCGCCGTCCACCTACCTCGGTGAGCCTCGGGTAGGCGGCCACCGGCATCCGCCAGCCCTGGTCGTCGGTGAGATGGAGGTGGAAGACGTTCAGCTTGTGCAGCGCCATCAGATCGACGTAGCGCCGCAGATAGGACACCGGCTGGAAGTGCCGGGCCACGTCGAGCATGGAGCCGCGCCAGGCGTGGCGGGGTACGTCGGTGATCTCCACGGCGGGCAGGTCCCACGGCACGCCGCGCACCGGCCCTTCGGACAGGGCGTCGTAGGGCAGGAGCTGCCGCACCGTCTGTACTCCGCGCAGGAGCCCGGCCGGGCGGGCGGCGCGCAGCAGGGCGCCCCCCGGGCTCACGGTCAGGCCGTAGCCCTCGTCGCCGAGGCCGGTGAGGGCGGGGTCGAGCGCGAGGACGAAGGCACCGTCTGCGGCGGCCTCCAGTCGCAGTCCGGTGGCCGGGGCGAGGAGGGTGCGCAGCAGCTTCGCGGCCGCCTCGGCTCCCGGCGTGACCCGCAGCCGGGTCGTGCCGTCGAGCCGGAAGCGGCCGGAGCGGGTGGAGATGCGGCGGGGACGGGGCACGAGGGCCAGTTCGGGGCGTGGCAGTTCCACGGGACGGCTCCGGTGGTCGGCGGTGCACGACGGGCGGGGAGGAGGGCGGGGGACGGCGTACGCGGTCAGCCCTTGACGCCTCCCGAGGCCAGCCCGGCCGTCACATGGCGTTGCAGGGCGAGGAAGATGACCAGCGCGGGCAGGGCGAAGAGGGTGGAGGCCGCCATCGTGGCCCCCCAGTCGGTGCCGAAGGTCGACTGGAACGAGGAGAGCCACACCGGCAGCGTGCGGCTGTCCTGCTGCTTGATGATGAGGAAGTTGGCGTAGGTGAACTCGTTCCACGCGGTGATGAAGCCGAACAGGGAGGTGGCCATGAGACCGGGTGCCAGCAGCGGGAAGGCGACCTTGCGGAAGGCACCGGCCCGGGTGCAGCCGTCGACCTGTGCGGCCTCCTCCAGTTCGGGCGGGATGCCGGCGATGAAGCCGCGCAGCACGACCACCGTGAACGGCAGCGTGATCATGAAGTAGATCAGCGTCAGTGTCGGGAGCCGGTCGAGCATGCCGGTGTCGCGGGAGATGATGTAGATCGGGATGATCAGCGACTCCCAGGGCGCCATCTGCGCGATGAACACCGCGAGCACGAACTGCCGACGCCCGCGCCAGCGCAGCCGCGCCACCGCGTAAGCGGCACCGAGCGCCACGACCAGGGCCAGCAGTACGGCGCTGAGGGTGACCAGGATGCTGTTGCGCCAGAACAGGGCGAAGCCGTCGGCGGCGACCGCCCGTTGGAAGTGGTCGAACGTCCAGGCACGGGGGATCAGCCGGGGATCGTACGACTGGATGTCCGTGGACGGTTTGAAGGCAGTGGTGACCATCCAGTACACGGGGAACAGGCAGATGACCACGGTGAGCGCGGCGGCGGCGTGGAGCGGGAGGCGGCGCAGCGCGCGGCGGGCCGAGGGGTGCGAGGTGCTCACAGCTGCTCGCCCTCCTGGCGGAACAGTTGACGGAAGTAGAGGACGAGGACGCCGCTCATCAGCAGGACCGTGAGCATCGAGGCGGCGGAGCCCAGGTCGTAGCGCTGGCCGGCGAGCGCGGTCTGCACGGCGTACACCGGCAGGATCGTGGTGGCCTCGCCCGGCCCGCCGCGGGTCATCACCCAGATCTGCACGAACGCCTTGAACGTCCAGATCACTTCGAGGGACAGGACCAGCATGAAGATCGGCCGGATCAGCGGGAACGTCACGGAGCGGAAGACGCGCGCGCCGCCCGCGCCGTCCATCCGGGCCGACTCGTACAGTTCGGCCGGCACCGTCACCAGGGCCGAGTAGAGCGTGATCGCGGCGAACGGCACCGACTGCCAGACGATCAGGACCACGACGATGGCGAACGCGGTACCGCCGTGCGCGAACCAGGTGTAACCCTCGTACGAGGAGAGGCCGAGACCGGTGAGGGTCTCGTTGACGATGCCGAACTCGGAGTGGAACAGCCACTGGAAGACGGTGGTGGCCGCCACCACGGGCACGGCCCACACCAGCACCAGGGAACTGAGGACCACGGTCCTGGCCGCCCTGCCGAGCCGCTCGGCCATCAGCGCGACCAGCGTGGACAGCACCATGATCGCGACCACGTTGACCGCCATGAACACGAAGGTCCGGCGCACCACCTCCCAGAACTGCGGATCGCTCAGCAGCGTCCGGTAGTTGCGCAGCCCGACGAAGTCGGCGTCGCCGAGGATCAGCTGACGCAGCCGGAAGTCCTGGAAGGAGATGAGGACGGCGCGGGCCAGCGGATAGATCAGCAGGTAGAGCATGCCCAGCACGGCGGGCGCGATCAGCAGGTACGGCCAGAGGGATCCCGGGCGGGCCCCGCCGCGTCCGCCCGGGCGTCCGGGGGCGGCACGCGGCGGGCGGCTGACCTTGTGCGGCCCACTCCGCTCACGGACGGTCGACACGGCGCCTCCTGGTCCTCGGGGTGTCGCAGTCGGCTGCTGTCAGGAGCCGCTGTTGAGCGTGTCGGTGATCGTCCGGGACGCCTTGGCTGCCTCGGACTCGGCGTCACGGCCGGTGAGTACGGCCGTCATGTACTCCTTGATCGGGTTCTTCGCCTCGACCGCCGCCCACTGCGGGGTGTTGGGGGTGGCGTGTCCGTTCACGGCGCCGGCCGCCATGGCGGCGGTGCCGGGGTCGGCGGAGACGGCGCCCGCGAGGGTGGTCTTGTTCGGTACGTAGCTCATGGCGACCGCGAGTTTCTTCTGCCAGGCGTCTCCGGTCAGTTCCCGGATGAAGGTGAACGCCTCCTCCTGGTCTGCGGCGACGGCCGGGACGACCAGGTCGGAACCACCGGTGAAGACGGCGCCCGGACGGTCGGCGGTCTTGCCGGGGATCGGGAAGAAGCCCAGCTTTCCCTTGAGTTCGGGGTTCTTCTCCTCGATGACCTTGGCGCCGCCGGGGACGGCGATGATCTGGGCCACCTGCCCCTTCGCCATGACCTCCGCCTGCGGCGGCTGGGCCTCGTCCGAGTCCTTGGGACCCTTCCCGAGGGCCTGGAGGCGCTGGTAGAAGTCCATGGCCCGCAGCGCCTCGGGACTGTCGAGGCCGCCCTTCCACTCGCCGCCGGACTCCACGGCGAGGTCGCCGCCCTCGTCCCAGACGAAGCCGGACAGGACGTACCAGTTCTGGCCGGGCAGGTAGATGCCCTGTGTGCCGCCCTTGTCGAGCTTGGCGGTGGCGGCGATCCACTGGTCCCGGGTCTTGATCCCGGCGGCGTCCACACCGGCCTTCTCGAACAGGTCGGTGCGGTGGATCACGACCCGGTTGGCGGCGTAGTACGGGATGCCGTACTGCTTGCCTTCGTACTTCCCGGGCTCGGCGAGGCCCTTGAGCCAGTCGCTCCCGCCGAGTTCGTCCACCCGGTCCGAGAAGTCGGTGAGGCCGCCGCTCTGGGCGTACTGGGCGACCTGCGTGTTGCCGACCTCGATGACGTCGGGCGCGTCGTTGCTGGCCAGTGCCGCGGTGACCTTCTCGCCGATGCCCTCCCACTCCTGGATCTGGATCTTCAGGTCGATGTCGGGATGGGACTTCTCGAAGCCCGTCTCGAACTGCTTCTGGAAGTCGGCCGAGACGCTGTCGCGCATGAGCCACACGTCGAGGGCGGTCCTGCCGCCGCCGGCGCCGTCCGACGCGTCGCCGGACGAGGAACAGGCGGCGAGCCCGGCGCTGAGCACCAGCGTGGAGAACAGGGCGAGCGGGCGGTACCTCACGGTTCACCTCTGGGAGAGCTGGAAGGGACGAAGCACCCACACTTGACCAGTAAGGGGTGCAAGGCTTACCAGTCGGCGTTGGTCGAAGGTGGCATGGACCAATGAGGGCGTCAACCCCCCGCGTATAAGGGGTGTTTCGGCCGGGCGATGTGATGTGTGGCTGGTTCGCGACCGATGTGGACAGGTAAACTCGGCTGACCAGCAGACCAGTTACGGGAGTACCGCATGGAGATCGACGCCGCCGCCTCCGGTGCGGTGCTCAAGCGCGAGCGTGTCCGCGACGCGATCCTGGAACTCATCGAGGAACGGCGCCCGGGTGACGCGATCCCCTCCGAGCGCACTCTGTGTGCCGAACTCGGCGTGTCCCGGCCGACCCTGCGCGCCGCGGTCGACGAACTGGTGGTCGCCGGGCTGCTGGTGCGCGAGCACGGCCGGGGCATGTTCGTCGCCGCCGAGAAGATCACTCAGGAACTGGTCTCCGACCGGCGGGCCTTCAGCCTTCCGCAGGCGGCGGGCGCCTGGACCAGCAGACTGCTGGAGGTCCGTACCCTGCCCGCGGGCGCCCGGGTGGGTCGCAAGCTGCGCATGTCGCCGGCGGCGCAGATCCACTACGTGGCCCGGTTGCGGCTGGTCGACGGCTCGCCCATGGCCATCGAGTACCTGCACGTCCCGGCCGACCTCGTCTCGGACCTGACCAGTGAGGAACTGGAGCAGGGCGACCTGTACGAGCACCTGAACGAGCGGCACGCCGTCCGGGTCGACCAGGCCGTGCAGTCGATCGAACCCACCGTGGTGACCCGCGCGGAGGCCGACCTGCTCGACGTGCCGGAACTGTCCCCGGCGCTGCTCTTCGAGCGCCTGACCACCGACACACGCGGCCGTCCGGTCGAGTACGTGCACTCCCTCTACCGCGGCGACCGCTACCGCATCGTCTCCCGGCTCACGCTGGGCCCGCGCGACCAGGCCCCGCCCTCGCGCGAGGGGCATCATCCGGGCATCCCGCCAGGTGACTTCACGAACGGAGACCCCGTCACGCTCTCGACACGCGGAGTCGTGCAGGACGGAATGTAACGCCACTTCGGTGCGCGGAGATGCTCGGAACGGCGATGTATCGAGCACGTATTGACATGCAACGGCTGAGCACGCAGAGTCTTGCCCCGAAAGCGCTCGACAGCCCGACCGAGCTCCGCCCCGCGCTTCACCGTGCTTCACCGCGCTTCACCGTGCTCGACAACGCCCGACAGTGCCCCGCCCGTGATGCCGACCGCCCACGAGGAGTGTTGCCGTCATGTCCGAAACCCCCGCTGTCTCACGCCGACTGCTCCTGGGCTCAGCCGTCGCCACCGGCGCGGTCGCGGCCGGGATGACCGCGTCCGCCCCGTCCGCGTCGGCGGCCGCGCCGGCGCCCCGACGCAGGCCCGGCCAGAAGTCGATGATCGGGGTGCCCTTCGGCGCCCACAGAACCGTGCGCGTCGGTGTCATCGGGCTCGGCAACCGGGGCGGCGGCATGATCACCGGCTGGGCGGCCGTCCCCGGCTGCACCGTGACCGCCGTCTGCGACATCCGCGCCGACCGTGCGAAGCGCGCCGCGGACCGCCTGGAGAGCAAGGGCAACCCACGCCCCGCCGAGTACGGCGGCTCCGCCGACTCCTACGCCCGGATGCTCCGGCGGGACGACATCGACCTGGTGTACATCGCCACACCGTGGGAGTTCCACTACGAACACGGCAGGGCGGCGCTGCTCAGCGGCAAGCACGCCCTGGTGGAGCTGCCCATCGCGACGGAACTGCGTCAGCTGTGGGACCTCGTCGACACCTCCGAGCGCACCCGCAGGCACCTGCTCCTGTCCGAGAACTGCAGCTACGGCCGCAACGAGCTGGCCATGCTCAGGGGAGCGCACGACGGCCTGTTCGGGGACATCACCAACGGCCACGGCGGCTACCTGCACGACCTGCGCGAACTCCTCTTCTCCGACACCTACTACACCGACTCCTGGCGGCGGCTCTGGCACACCCGCAGCACCGCCTCCTTCTACCCCATGCACGGGCTGGCCCCGATCGCGGCGGCCATGGACGTCAACCGCGGCGACCGCATGACCACGCTGCGCGCCACCGCGACCGCCCCGAAGGGACTGGCCGACTACCGCGCGCGCTTCGTGCCGAGGGACCACCCCTCCTGGAAAGAGACCTACATCAACGGCGACCTGGTCACCTGCATGATCGAAACGGAGAAGGGCAGGACGATCCGGGCGGAGCACGACGTGAGTTCGCCCCGGCCGTACAGCCGGATCAACACCCTCGCCGGCAGCCGCGGGATCGTCGAGGACTACGCGGGGCCCTCCCCGACCGGCGCCCGGATCTACGTCGAGCCGGACCACAGCGGCCACTCCTGGCGCGATTTCGAGGGCTACCGCAAGGAGTACGACCACTGGCTGTGGCAGAAGGTCGGCGACGACGCCGCGGGCAACGGCGGCCACGGCGGCATGGACTACGTACTGCAGTGGCGCACCGTCCAGCTGATGCGGGCGGGCCTGGTGCCGGACATCGACGTCTACGACTCGGCCGCCTGGTGTGCGCCCGTCCCCCTGAGCGTCACGTCGCTGGCCAGGGGCGGTCGCCCCGTCGAGATCCCCGACTTCACCCGCGGTGCCTGGCGTGAGCGCAGGCCCGGACTCGACTCGACGCCCACCGACATGCCGCCCGTCGGCTGACCACGAGAGGGACGGCACCGGTCACCCGGCCCGCCACGGCACCGCGAACAGCCGTGGCGGGACGTCCCGAGGTCGCGCGTCGACCGTATGCGGTGTCAACGCTCCCGCAACCGCCCCAGTTCCTCCAGCGTCCGGGACGCGGTACGGGCCAGCCCCGGCCGGTTGTGCACGAACCGGCGGGCGGCTCGCACCGGCTCCCGTCCCAGCCGGTAGGGGACACCGCCCGGCCCCGGGCGCACCACGGCGCCGGCGTGCACCCTCAGGTCACGCGTCTTGAACGACTCCTTGTAACGCGCCGGCCCGCTGCCCAGGTCGACCAGTTCGATCCCGTCGGCGGCGGCCGCCTCCAGCATCCGCGACAGCAGCAGGAGCCCGGGGGAGTACTTGCCGTAGGCGCGGTCGTACGCCGGGAACCACCAGGACAGGACCGTGGGTGAGCGCAGCCCGAAGTGGGCGGCCACGGGCCGGCCGGCGGCGTAGAGCACCGACAGCACCCCTCGGCACTCGGGGTCCTCGCTCCGGGCGAGCAGCTCCACCAGCCGGATGATCCACGCCTGCGCGAACCGGTCCCGTCGGCCCGTCCGCCGGTACTGGGCGGACTTCCACCGCATGAGCGCCCGCAACGCCCCGGGATCCGGCTCGTCGTACACGAAACGCACCTCGCCGACCTGACGGGCGAGTCTCCGCTCCTTGGCGAGGGTCTGCTTGAGGAAGCCCGGCGAGTTCCGGCGCAGGCGCTCCGTGTACCGCTCGAATCCGTCACCGAGGTCGACGACGGGGGAAGCCAGTTCCTCGGTCGCGTGGGGCAGGAACAGGTCCTGTCCGGCCTCGAGATTGTCGAACTCCCAGGACGAGAGGGCACAGGCCCGCAGCAGCGCGTGGGCGTCGAGACGGATGCCGTGGCGCAGGACCGCGCCCTGACTGTCCGACACTCCGAGCCCGATGGCCCGCCCGCGCCCGGCGAAGCCCCGCTCGTGCGGAAAGTACCCGACCGGGAACCCGTCCTCCCGTAGCACCGCGACTCCGGCCCGCGGCCTGACCAGCCCGACCGCCGCGGTGAACGCCGGGTCCAGAAAAGGATTCGCCGGGGCTCCGGAGGCGGCCCTGATCTCCCGCCAGATCTTCCGGTCGTCCGCGCCGAGCTCTTCCGGCCCGACCACGTCTATGCGCTTATCGGACATTCGCCTGCCTCCTGCGTCATCGGAACTCCGGACACACGAAGGCCTGCTGGACACCGCGTCACGGCGGGCGGTACTCAGGCCGCGCGGCGCAGGCCTTGTCGGTACTGCCGTTGCTCAGCACGAAACGTCTGCAACTCGGGCGCGCCTCGGGCACCCCCGCCCGCTTCCGGCCCGCCCGCTCCTGGCCCGCCCGCCGGTCCCGTCGGGCGAAGGTCCGTGTCGCCCTGCCACGCTGCACGGGCCGGCGCCGGGGCGCAGGCGGCGGCGCCGTCGTCGGCCCCGACCGCGTCCGCCGTCCTCGGCGACCGGACGGCGACATGGCGGAGTGCCGGCTCCCCTCCGCACGGGCCCGGCTCCCCGGCCTCTTCGACCGTCACCGTCACCTCTGCCGACACCCCCGCGGCGCCCCGGTCCGGACCCGGCTCCGCGGGCCCCGGCGGCCGAGCGGCTACGAGGTACAGCAGCGCCCATGCCGGCAGAACTGCCGCCGCTGCCCATCGACGCCGCACTGTCGCACTCCTGACCTGCGTCCCGGCCGGGGGCTGACATACGGGCCGACACTGGACCAGTCCCCCGAATTCGCCCAGTCGTGCCTCCAGTAGGCCCAGCGCGACCCGCCCAGTCAAGGCCGCGTGAGACGAACCGGTACGCCTGGCCGGGCTCGGGGGACGCAGTGCTCCGTTACCGCTTCGCACCGGGCGTCTACGGCGGGTGGACGACCGCCGGGGTCGCGCTACTGCGTCAGGACCGGCTCCGGGCCCATGACGACGACCGGCTCCTTGTCCGGGTCCAGGGCGTTGAGCAGCGCGCGCATGTGCTCCTCGCTCAAGGACACGCAGGCGTTGGTCGGCCCGTCGTGGTCCACGTGGATCCAGACGCCGCCGCCCTTGTCCTCACCCAGCGGGCGGGTCTTGTCCAGCGGGGTGGTGCCGGGCACCCGGTTGTAGTCGATGGCGATCACGTAGTCGAAGGAACCCTCCAGCGGCTCGCCGAGATGCCCGGTGCCCGACACGGCGAACTCGGGATCCTGGTCGTAGGGGAGCAGGGTCCCCGGGTCGGGCAGCCTGCCCCCGGCGTCACTGAGCCGGAAGACGCCGATAGGTGTGTGCAGGTCGCCCGCCTCGTGGTCGTCGGTCCAGCCGCGCAGACCGTTGTGGGCGGGCCAGGGACCGGCCACGGCGCGCCAGCCCTGTGCGGGGTACTGCTCGTAGAGCACCGCCTGCGCCTCGTACGAACTCTCCGTGGCGCCCGTGACCACCAGGGCCTGCCGGGAGGCGTCGGGGACCCGGGCCCGCGTCGTCGGTCCGAGCCCGGGAAGAGGGCGGGGGAAGGAGCGCGGGGGAGCGGGCTGCGGGGACGCCGGCTGTGACGCGGATCTGCCGGGCGTCCGCGCGTCCTGGGGGGAGGCCCCCGACTGCTGCTCGGCGCAGCCGGTCACCAGCACGCCGGTGCACATGACAGCGCCGATCACCAGGGCCAGCGCTTTCCTGACGGTCATATCGATCTCCGACTCCGTGTGTGGACTACTCATTGCTAGACCACTTACGGAACCGGGTCGTGCGGCCGCCTCGCCGTCTCCCCCGTTTGGCGCAGGGAAGCGAGGACGCGGCCGCTCCCGTGGATCACTGCGAGGCGGCCGCCCCGACAGCCCGCTCCTCGGCCTTCAGCCGCAGTGGAGGGCCTCCCGCGCGATCCGCGGCTGATGACCGGGATGTGACGTCGTTCCGGCACGCCGTCACAGGCCCCGGTTCGCAACATCGTTGCCGCTCACACCCCTTACTCACTGGTGGGGCTCGGGCATGCCGTGTAGCGTCAGCAGCAGATGTCGTGGTTCGCCCAGACCGCCCGCGCCGGAGTGCGGGCGGTTTGCTGTGCAATGCCGGAGGACCAGGACGACCACCTCCGGGTTCGCACGGTGCGGATCCGATATCGGCTGAAAGGCAAAGGCATGGCCAGCGGAACTGTCAAGTGGTTCAACTCTGAAAAGGGCTTCGGCTTCATCGCGCAGGACGGCGGCGGTCCCGACGTCTTCGCGCACTACTCCAACATCAACGCCCAGGGCTACCGCGAGCTGCAGGAAGGCCAGGCCGTCACCTTCGACATCACCCAGGGCCAGAAGGGCCCGCAGGCGGAGAACATCACCCCCGCCTGATCCGGGAGAGCGCCGAACACGGCACGGTGCCCGGGGAACGAGCGGTTTCCGGGGACCGTGCCCGTGTTTCCAACTACGCCCCGCGCGCCGCGGCCTTCAGTGAAGGTGCCGCAGGAAGTCGAGCAGCGCGGCCGTCAGCTCCGAGGGCGCGTCCTCCTGGACGAGATGGCCCGCGTGGGCGATCGGCTCCCATCGGGCGCCGGGGACGGCGGCGGCGAGTTCGCGTCCCTTGGCCACGGGAATCCACGCGTCGTCCTCGCCCCAGCAGATCAGCGTCGGGACCCCGATCCCGGAGTAACGGTCCTGGATCTCGTCGGTGTAGCGCTGGTCGGCCTGGGCGATCTGCCGGTAGAAGGCCGGCTGCCCCGAATCACCGAGCCAGGGCTCGACGAGCCGGTCCAGCACCGTGGGATGCAGCCCCGGGCCGCCGGTGGAAGCGACGTACTCACGGACGAGAGCCTGATGGAGCGCCGGCGGCAGCTCCTCGAAGACCTCCGCGTGGTCGCGGACCAGCCGGAAGAACGGCGACCCCCAGGGCGCCAGCGCGACCGGATCGACCAGGGCGAGGGCCCGGTAGCCGACGCCGTGCAGCAGGTGGGCCCGCAAGGCGACGGCGCCGCCGAAGTCGTGGGCGACCACGAGAGGATCCGCAAGGCCCCAGTGGCCCAGCAGCTCGGTGAAGACCCGGCCCTGGGCGGCCAGGGACACGTCCTGGCCCGCGGACTTCTCCGACATCCCGTAACCGGGCATGTCCCAGACGAACACCTGATGGTCACGCGCCAGCGAACGGGCCACCGCACGCCAGACGTACGAGGAGAACGGCGTGCCGTGCAGCAGGACCAGCGGTGGCCGGTCCGCTCCGCCCAGCCGGTTCCAGCGGACGGCCCCGGAACCGCTGGGGAACGTCTCGGGCAACGGCCATTCGGCCATGGGTACCGCTCCTCTCGGGCGAGTAGGTCGAGCAGGTCGAGTCGGGCGGGCGCCGGTGAGGAGCGGCGCACCGGCCCGATCCTTTCAGGGGCGACGGCGGACGGCATCACGCGGACCGAACCGTCCCGGCGATGCCGTCCGCCGTCGGGGCGTCACGGCTTGCGGGCGAGGCCGCCGTGTTCGCCGATGAGCTCCGGGGCCGCGGAGCCGGCTTCCGGACGCCAGCGGGTGACCGGGACGACCCCGGGGTCCACGAGCTCCAGGCCGTCGAAGAACGCCGTGATCTGGTCGACGGTGCGCAGGATGTAGGGCGCGGCGCCGCTCTCGTTGTAGGCGTCCTGGGCCCGGTCGAACTCCGGATCGATGCCCCGCGAGCCGTCGTTGACGGACAGGTAGCTGCCGGACGGAAGCGCGTCCATCAGCCGGGTGACGATGGAACGCGCCTGGTCGTAGTCCGCCACGTGCCCCAGGATGTTGCTGAGGATGAGGGCGACGGGCCGGTCGAAGTCCAGCGTCTTGGCGGCGTCCCTCAGGACGCTGTCGGGGTCGAGCACGTCGGAGTCGATGTAGGCGGTCGCGCCCTCGGGGGTGGAGTAGAGCAGCGCGCGGGCGTGGGCGAGGACCATCGGATCGTTGTCGACGTAGACGATCCGGGTCTCGGGGGCGATGCGCTGGGCGACCTCATGGGTGTTGTCGGCGGTCGGCAGACCGGTCCCGATGTCGAGGAACTGCCGGACACCCGCCTCGGCGACCAGGTACGTGATGTTGCGGCGCAGGAAGGCGCGGCTGCTGCGGGCGATGGTGACGATGCCGGGGAAGACGGCGGTGTACGCGTCGCCGGCCTCCTCGTCGACCGGGTAGTTGTCCTTCCCGCCCAGCCAGTAGTTCCAGATCCGGGCCGAGTGCGGCACCGAGGTGTCGATCTTCTGCTGCGCTGCGTGGCCGGGTGTCGTCACAGGGTCGCTCATGGGTACGGTCCGTCTTTCAGCCGAGGCGTGAGTGCTTCACCACAACCTACGTCGCAACGTCCTTTTCCTGTACACCGGTTCACTTCTCCATGGCCACCGCGGCCGTCCGCGGCCACCTTCGGTCACCTGCCGCGCCCCGTCCGGGCACGGTCGCGGGAGCCAGGGGGAAATCGGGGCGCGGAATGCCGGCGGTTGTGCCAGGGTGGCCGGTCGGTAAGCCGTCTCCCCTCCGGGGCTCGTCCCACTCGTGGCAGGAGTGTCCGATGACACCGTCTCGTCTGGTTCCGTTGCTGGAACAGTTCGACTGGGCGTGCGAGCGCCTCACCGGCCGTATGGCCGGGCCGGTCATGGACAGCGGGGACGGGTCGGAGACCGGGGTGATCCCCATGACGGACGAGGAGTACTTCTGGGAGCCGGTGCCGGGCTGCTGGTCGGTCCGGCGGCGGGCGGACGGCCCGGGACGGCACGCGACCTCTCTGTCCGGCGCCGGTGACTGGGGCCGGGACGCCGCCCCCCACCCGCACCCCTCACCGCCGCCCTTCACGACCCTCGCATGGCGGCTGAGCCACCTCAGCGAGATGCTCTTCCTGCGGGCCGATCACACGGCGGGCACCCACAAGCTCACCCGCGACGACTGTGCCGTCAGTGGAAGCGCGGCGGAAGCGGTCGCGGCCTTCGCCACGGGCGCCGCCGCCTGGCGGAACGCGCTGCTGAACATCGACGACGCCGCGCTGGACACCGTCGGCCGGTGCACGTACCCCCATGGCAGCGACGCCGAGGACCCCTTCATCGACATCGTCTGGTGGGTCAACCAGGAGGTACTGCACCACGGAGCCGAGATCGGCCTGTTGCGCGACCTGTACCGTGCGGGAAGGTCGTCCGGCCCGGCCAGGACCTAGAGGCGCGGCGCGCCCGTCACCGACATCACCAGTGAGTACAGGGACGTGGTGGCCGTGATGAACAGGCGGTTGTTCTTCGGGCCGCCGAAGGCGATGTTGGAGACCGGCTCCGGCACGCGCAGTCGGCCGATGAGGGTGCCGTCGGGGTCGTAGCAGTGGACGCCGTCGTCCAGCGCGGCGGCCCACAGGCGGCCCTCGTCGTCGAAGCGGATGTTGTCGAAGTGCACGTCCCCGCGGCCCTCGGCGAAGACCTTCCCGTCGGACAGCGTGCCGTCCTCGCGGACGTCGAACGCGTGGATCCGGGCGGCCCGCGAGTCGGAGACGAACAGCCGCTTCTCGTCCGGGGACAGGATGACGCCGTTGGGCCCGTCGAAGCCGTCGGCGGCGAGCCGCACGTCCCCCGACGCCGGGTCGATCCGGTACACGTTGCACGCGCCGATCTCGGACTCGGCGCGGTGGCCCTCGTAGTCGCTGGTGATGCCGAAGTCCGGGTCGGAGAACCAGACCGTGCCGTCGGAGCGTACGACGGAGTCGTTCGGGCTGTTGAGCCGCTTGCCGTCGTAGCGCTCGGCGAGGACGGTCACCGTCCCGTCGGGTTCGGTGCGGGTGACGCGGCGGTTGCCCTGTTCGCAGGTGACCAGGCGGCCCTGCCGGTCGAGGGTGTTTCCGTTGCTGTGTCCGGCCGGAGTGCGGAAGACGCCGACCGTGCCGGTGGCCTCGTCCCAGCGCAGGATGCGGTCGTTGGGGATGTCGCTCCAGACCAGCTGGCGCCAGGCGGGGAGGTACAGCGGGCCCTCGGCCCAGCGGCAGCCGTCGTGCAGGACCTCCAGTCTGCTGTCGCCGTTCGCGCAGCGTCCGGTGCGGAATCGGTCATCCAGGATCTCGTACGGGCCGTCGGTGGACATGGCGTCCTCTCAGCGGGGATGATCAGGATGTCATTCAACGTAACATGCACATCACCGAATCAGATACTGTTCGTGTATGAAGTCGGTAGATGAGATTGACCGTCGGCTGATCGCGTTGCTCCAGCGGAACGCCACCCGGCCGTACGCCGCTCTGGGCAAGGAGGTCGGCCTGTCGGCGGGCGCCGCCCACGAGCGCGTCCGCAAGCTGCGCGAGCAGGGCGTCATCAGGGCCACCACGGTCGACGTCGACCCCGAGGCCCTCGACCGTGGCGTCCTCGCCTTCGTGCTGGTCGACTCCACGGCGTGGATGGGGGACCGGGCCGAGGACTTCGCCGCCGTGCCGGAGATCCAGGAGGCGCACGTCATCGCCGGCAGCGCGGCCGTCCTGGTCAAGGTGCGCACGGCCACCACCGAGCGGCTCCAGGACGTACTGCGCCGCCTCTACGCGATCGACGGGGTCAGCGGGACCCAGGCGACGGTGGTCCTGGAGACGTTCTTCGAACGGCCGTTGGACGCCGGTTAGCGACCTGTGCGCGCCCGCTCACGGGGCCGCGCCGACGACGCGGAAAGCGCCCCGAGCCAGCCGGACAGAGCCGACTCGGCGTCGGCGAGGGGGAAACGGGCGCCGAGGTACCCGTCCGGACGGACGACGAAGCCCGTCGGGCCCTCAGGGCGGTAGAGCCGGGCGAACTCCCCTGCGGCGTCGTGGTATCCGCCGACGGCCAGGGCCTCCGGCGTGCTGGGCGATGCCTCGCGGGCGAGGACGGTGACGCCCCGCACGGTGGTCCCGGCCGCCGTGACCGCCGCGGCCAGGACGGCGGGGTCGGCCGCGTACAGCAGCGCCACGTGCCCCGGGTGGCCGCGCAGGACGTCCAGAAGACGCAAGGGATGTGCCGCCAAGGGGGCGGTCAGCCCGGCGCAGTCCGGAGCGCGGTCACCGGGCTGGGGCGCGTCGCCCGGCCCGCACGGCGGGCCCGCGAGCGGTCCGTCACGGTAGCCGACGAGCAACTGCGCCTCGCGCAGCATCAGCGTCCGCGGGTCGTCGGGGTCGGTCTCGATGCCGTGCGTCGCGTGCCGCACGGTCCGGCCCACGACCTCCTCGCCGACCGGGCGGCGCTCGGCGTCGTAGCTCGCGAGCAGGGCGGGGCCCGCCTCCCCCTTGGTCACGAGCGCGAGCTTCCAGGCCAGGTTGCAGGCGTCCTGGATGCCGGTGTTCATGCCCTGGGCGCCGGTGGGCGGGTGGATGTGGGCGGCGTCGCCCGCGACGAAGACGCGTCCGCCGGCGTAGCGGTCGACGATGCGGTGGCTGATACGGAAGACGGAGGACCACCGCAGGTTCGACAGGACGCCCGGCCGGGGCGAGAGGCGGTCGACGACCGCCTGGAGATGGGACAGCTCCGGCGCACGGCCGCCCTCCAGCCCGTGCGCGACACTGCCCGCCCCGGCGGTCCCCCGGTCACCGGCCCGCGTGGAGAGCTCGGGCGGGACCAGCATCGACATGCGGTAACGGCCCCTGCCGGGCAGCGGGACGCAGACCAGCAGGTCGTCCGTCGAACCGTCCTCGGCACGGTGACTGGAACGCACACCGTAACCGGGCGGCAGGTCCCAGTCGGCCTCGACGTCGCCCAGCATGTACTCCTCGGCGAAGGCCGCCCCCTCGAAACGGAGGCCCAGTGCCTTGCGGACGGTACTGTGCGCTCCGTCGCAGCCGACCAGGAAACCGGCCCGCAGCTCCTCCTGCGCGCCGTGCGCATCGCGCAGCCGGGCGGTGACGCCGTCCGGATCCTGCACGAACGACAGCAGCTCGGTGCCGCGTTCGACGACCGTCCCCAGCCCGGCGACGTACTCCTCCAGGAGGCGCTCGGTCTCGTACTGGGGCAGCGCGGCGAAGCCGTACGGCACCTCGGACGGCAGCACCAGGTCGATTCGCGCCCGCTCCCGGCCGTTGACGTGGATCAGCTGACCGCGCAGCACGGCGGCGGCCTCCAGCACGGCCGGTGCCAGGCCCATGCGGTCCCAGATCTCGAGAGTGCGTGGCTGGACACCGACGGCCTTCGCGTACGGGAGCCGGGCCGGCAGCCGGTCGACGATCCGGCAGCGCACTCCGCGCCGGCACAGTTCGGCGGCCGCGCTCAGACCGACCGGTCCGGCGCCCACGATCAGCACGTCGATCGTTCGGGTGTGCCCCACGGGTGCCTCCCAGTACCTGGCCCCGGATCAGCCCTGCCCCTCCATGGTCGCCCCGCGACGCGCGACCGGCGAGCCGGGGCCGCGCCCGGCAAGGTCGGGGAGCCTGCCTCTCTCTCCTCCCTCCCGGGAACAGGGTGTTCCGGTCAGCCGAGGGAGAAGGGAAGCCGTGCGGCCGGCTCGCCCAGTGCCGCCTGCTCCGCCTCGGTCGGAGCACGCCGGCCGGTGCCGATCAGCAACGCGTCCTTGTCGGTGAACGACGGGGGAAACGCCACACCGGCGATCTTCTCCAGCAGCTCGCGGGACCGGGCCAGTCCTTCGGCGGGCGGTTCCGCCGAGTCCGGAAGGTGGGCGATCAGGTCGAGGTGGTGCAGCGTCCATTCCAGGACGTACGCGGAGAGGTAGTCGCCCGCGGTGAGCACCTCGTCGCGGGTGCCGACCCGGCCCGCGGGATCCGCGAGTCCGGCGACGCGACCGGCGGCGGAACCCACGTCGTCGAGGTGGAACCTGAGCAGCCACGGCTCCTCGTACGCCGCGGCCAGACGCACGATCAGCGCGTCGAGAGGGTCGTCGCCGGTCGGGGCTTCGACGATGTCCCAGTAGGTCACCGCGTCCCGGGTCGGTTCCGTGGCGGCGGGGGTGGCGAGGGTGATCAGGACGTCCAGGGCGTCGATGATCAGGTGGCACACCAGGTCGCGTACGAGCCAGCCGGTGCAGCCGGACGGCCGCGCGAAGTCCTCGTCGGGGACTTCGGCGACCGCGGTGCGCAACGCCGTCCAGGAGCTGGAGAAGAGATCCACGGCCGCAAGCCAGCAGCGCCGACCGTCCGGCTGCGACCGACTTCACCCGAGATCGCGAAGCGGTACTCGGACCGCGGGGACCGGCCCGCCCCTCAGGCGTCGGCCGGCGTGGGTTCCTCCGGCGGGTCGCTAAGTTGCTCGCGGACATAGTTCCAGACCACCGCGATCAGCGCGGCGACCGGCACGGCGAGCAGACTGCCGACGATCCCGGCCAGGCTGCCACCGAGTGTCACCGCCAGCAGGATCACCGCCGCGTGCAGACCGAGTCCGCGGCTCTGGATGATGGGCTGGAACACGTTGCCCTCCAACTGCTGCACCACGACGATGATCGCCAGCACGATCAGCGCGTCCGTCAGGCCGTTCGACACCAGGGCGATGAGCACCGCGACGAAGCCCGCGAACAGGGCTCCCACGATGGGCACGAACGCGGACACGAACGTCAGCACCGCCAGGGGCAGTACGAGTGGCACGCCCAGGATCCACAGTCCGAGACCGATGAAGACGGCGTCGAGCAGCCCCACGAGTGCCTGCGAGCGGACGAAGGAACCCAGCGTCTCCCAGCTGCGCAGGGCGACGGCCGGGACGTCGGTGGCGAGCCGGCCGGGCAGCTGGCGGCCGAGCCACGGCAGGAACCGCGGCCCGTCCTTGAGGAAGAAGAACATCAGGAAGACGGCCAGCACCGCGGTGATGAGGCCGTTGACCACGGTGCTCAGGCCGGTGGCCACCGTGTTGACCACGCTGCCGATGCTCTCCTGGACGCGCGCCATCGCGGAGTCGAGCGCACTGGTGATCTGGCCGTCGTCGATGTTCAGCGGCGGCCCCGCGGCCCAGTCGCGCAGCCGGTCGATGCCTTCGACCACGCCGGCGGTCAACTCGTCGGTCTCGGAGGACATCGGCACCGCGATCAGCGCCACGATGCCCGTGACGGCCAGGAGGAACGCCACGGTCACCACCGCCGCGGCCAGCGCGGGACGCCACCCGTGCCGCCGCAGGAAACGGGCCGACGGCCAGGTCAACGTGGTCAGAAGCAGACCGACTATCAGCGGCCACACGACCGACCACATGCGGCCGAGGATCCACAGGGCCACCGCGAGCATGACAAGTATGAGCAGCAACTCGGCAGAGGTGCGCGCGGTGGTGCGGAGCGCGGCGCGGGTCCTCGCGGAACTCAATCTGGCAGACATGGGATCACCTTATGGCGACGCCTGTTGCCCTCCGCGCCCGAGTCCTACCTTCAAAGTCCTTCCCTCAAGGGCGGCAGCCGGTTCAGGGAACCTTGACCCAGTCGAGCGTGCGCTCCACCGCCGCCTTCCAGCCGGCGTACCCTTGCGCGCGCCGGTCCTCCGGCCACCGCGGTTCCCAGCGCCTGGACTCGTGCCAGTGAGTGCGCAGTTCATCGGTGTCCCGCCAGAACCCCGTGGCCAGTCCCGCCGCGTAGGCCGCGCCGAGCGCGGTGGTCTCCGCGACGACGGGACGGCTGACCGGTACGCCGAGGACGTCTGCCTGGATCTGCATGCAGAGGTCGTTGGCGGTCACACCCCCGTCGACCTTGAGCACGTCGAGGTGGACACCGGAGTCCTGTTCCATGGCCTCGACGACGTCGCGGCTCTGGTAGCAGATGGCTTCCAGGGTCGCCCGCGCCAGGTGCGCGTTGTCGTTGTACCGGGCGAGGCCGACGATCGCTCCCCGGGCGTCGGAACGCCAGTAGGGGGCGAACAGGCCCGAGAAGGCCGGGACGAAGTACATGCCGCCGTTGTCGTCGACGGTGCGGGCGAGTTCCTCGCTCTCCGCCGCCGTCTTGATGATCTTCATCTGGTCGCGCAGCCACTGCACCGCGGACCCTGTCACCGCGATAGAGCCCTCCAGCGCGTAGACCACCGGGCTGTCGCCGAACTGGTAGGCCACGGTGGTCAGGAGACCGTGCTGGGAGCGGACCAGTTCCGTGCCGGTGTTGAGCACCAGGAAATTGCCGGTGCCGTACGTGTTCTTGGCCTCGCCGGGCGCGAAGCAGACCTGCCCCACGGTGGCCGCCTGCTGGTCGCCGAGGACCCCGCCGATGGGTACGGCGGCGCGCAGCGGCCGGGAGGTCCGGGCCACACCGTAGGCCTCCGCGTGCGACGAGGGGTTGATGGTGGGGAGCATCGACCGGGGGATGCCGAAGAAGCCCAGCAGTTCGTCGTCCCAGTCGAGCGTCTCCAGGTCCATCAGCATGGTCCGGCTCGCGTTGGTCACGTCGGTGGCGTGGATGCCGCCGTCGGGACCGCCGGTCAGGTTCCACAGGACCCAGGCGTCCGTGTTGCCGAAGACGGCGTGGCCCGCTTCGGCCGCTTCGCGGACGCCGTCGACGTTCTCCAGGATCCACTGGATCTTTCCGGCGGAGAAGTAGGTCGCCGGCGGCAGTCCGGCCTTGCGGCGGATGACGTCGCCCCGGCCCGAACGGTCGAGGTTCGCGGCGATGGCGTCGGTTCGGGTGTCCTGCCACACGATGGCGTTGTAGTAGGGGCGGCCGTTGCGCCGGTCCCAGACCACCGTGGTCTCCCGCTGGTTGGTGATGCCGATGGCCGCCAGGTCGGTCCCCGAGAGACCGCTGTGGCGCAGCGCGTTCTGCATCACCGAGTTGGTGCGCTCCCAGATCTCCACCGGGTCGTGCTCCACCCACCCGGAGCGGGGGAGGATCTGCTCGTGCTCCAACTGGTGCTTCGCCACCTCGTTGCCGCCGTGGTCGAAGATCATGAATCGGGTACTGGTGGTCCCCTGGTCCACCGCGCCGATGAAGTCCGCCATGCTGTGCCGCCTCTCCGGCCGGTGTCAGTCCTCCGGCGCCGGTACGCGCCCCGTGGGCTCCGGCTCCGCCGCAGGCAGGAACCGGCCGATGAAAACCTTGTACAGACCCGCGCCGAGCACGCCACCGATCAGCGGGCCGACGATCGGCACCCAGAAGTAGAGGTTCCCGTACTGATCTCGCCATGCTCCGCCGTACCCGGTGAGGAAGCTGGCCAGCCGGGGGCCGAAGTCGCGGGCCGGGTTGATGGCGTAACCGGCGTTGGTGCCGAAGGCCATTCCGATCGCGACCACGACCAGGCCGATGACGAACGGGGCCAGGTTGGCGCCCGGCGGCGTGTTCAGCATGTCCGTGATGGCCATGATGAGCAGCAGCAGGATGGCGGTGCCGATGACCTGGTCGCGGAAGGCACCCCACTCGTGGACCGGGAGAGCGGTGTTGCCGTTGGCGGGCAGCGTGGAGAACACGGTCTGCGTCTTGATGGTGAGACCGGGGTCGGCCTTCGCCAGCGCTTCGGTGTAGTTCCAACGGACGAGGAGAGCGGCGACGAAGGCACCGGCCGTCTGGGCCAGCGCGTAGGGCGCCACCTTGCGCCACGGAAAACCCTTGAACACCGCGAGCGCGACGGTCACCGCGGGGTTGATGTGGGCGCCGCTCAGCCTCGCCGCCACGTAGACGCCCAGGGTGACACCGAGACCCCACGCCCAGGAGATGCTGTCGTGGTCCCCGAGGCCGCCTTCCGGATTCGTGAGGGCTCCGCCCGCGGCCACTTGGGCCACCACACCGCAGCCGAAGAGGATGAGGATCATCGTGCCGGCGAATTCGGCCGACAGTTCACCGATCAAGCCGGACCTTTTGAGCCGTGCGGCCATGGAAGCTCACCTTCCGCCGGCTGAACCGGCATCGACTGTCCGAGCCTCTCTTTCGTCAGATTAAAGTTGTGAGCGACAAGTCGCGCGTAAGGTACGGCCGTCTGTGGGAGCGTTCGCCGTCAGTCGGCGTGGTCCAGGGCCGGGGCGATCACGGCGAAGGCGCGGCCGGTCAGTTCGAGGGGGTCCTCGGCACCGCCGCTGTCGCTCCAGCGTCGGAGCACGGTGTTGAACGCGGTCAGTGCCATCCCGGCGGCCAGTTGCGGATAGAGGTCGGCGTCGGGGGCGAGCCCCGGGCGACGCGCCAGCTCCGCCGTCAGGTCGTCACGCCACTGCTCCTGACGCTCCAGGAAGCGTGCGTGCAGGGCGGGGGTGCGCAGGATCAGCTGCACCACCCGCAGTGCCCTGTCGGAGTGGTCGGCGCAGTCCGCGAGGGGAACCGAGACGGCGTTTCGCAACGCCGCGGAGGGCGGTTCCTCGCCCGGGCGGGCCGCCAGCTCCGTGCGTATGCCGGCGCCCATGTCGGTCAGGAACTGAACGACCACGTCCTCCTTGGACGCGAAGTACCGGAAGAACGTCCGCTTGGACACTCCGGCGGTGGTGGCGATCTCGTCGATGGTGACCGCGTCGAAACCCTTCGACGCCAGCAACTGCAGGGCTGCCTCGGTCAGTTCGTCCGAGACGAGTTGACGTTTGCGCTGGGCCAGGCTGACTTCGGGGCGAGTGCTCACCACCTCATGGTAACTCCATGCCCTCCATGGCACCAAGAGGCATATTGACACTTGGTGCCACGAGCGACAGTCTGTGTCGCATGACCCAGCAGCAGCATTGGACTGCAGAGCGGATTCCGGACCAGACCAAGCGGGTGTTCGTCGTCACCGGAGCCAACAGCGGCCTCGGCCTGGCGACCACCCGGGCGCTCGTCCGCAGGGGCGGGCATGTGATCCTCGCGGTACGCGACGAGGAGAAGGGCAGGCGGGCGGTCGCGGAGATCACCGCCGAGCAACCGGACGCCGGCCTCGAGGTACGCAGGCTCGACCTGGCCGATCTCGACTCGGTCCGATCCTTCGCGCGTCAGGTGCACGCCGATCTTCCACGGCTCGACGTGCTCGTCAACAACGCCGGCATCATGGCGCCGCCCCGACGCCTGAGCGCGCAGGGACACGAGATGCAGTTCGCCTGTAACCACCTCGGTCACTTCGCGCTCACCGGACTGCTGCTCGACCTGCTGGCGGACGGGGACGATCCCCGGGTGGTCACGACGACCTCGACCAACCACCGGCAGGGACGGCTCTTCCTCGACGACCTCGCCGGCGAACGCCACTACTCACCCATGGGCTTCTACAACCAGTCCAAGTTCGCCAACGCGGTCTTCGGACGGGAACTCCACCGACGGCTGTCCGAGGCAGGCAGCCCGGTACGCAGCCTGCTCGCGCATCCCGGCTACACCGCCACCAACCTGCAGACGAGTGAGCCGACCGGCATGGTGAAGATGCTGTTCGGGCGCATTCTCATCCCGCTCGCCCAGTCCCCGGAGCGGGGCGCGCTGCCGCAGTTGTACGCGGCGACCGACCCGAGTGCGCGCAGCGGCGAGTTCATCGGGCCGGACGGCCCGGCGGAGCTGCGCGGCGGACCGGCGCGGGTACGGCTGTCACCCGCGGCGGCGGACGCCGAGACCGGCCGACGCCTGTGGGAGTTGTCGGAGCGGCTGACCGATGTGCGCTTCCCGCTGCGGCCCGTGTCCGACTGAACTCGCCCTCGGCCTGAGTCAGAGGTGATCCGGACCGATGGGCAGCCGGCGCTTGTGGTCGGTCAGCCGGTAGCGGGTGACGATCTTCTCGAAGGCCTGCTCGTCGACCGGCTTGCCCTCCAGGAAGTCGTCGATGTTCTCGTACGTGACTCCGAGCGCCTCCTCGTCGGCCTTGCCGGGGTCGAGGGTCTCCAGGTCGGCCGTGGGGACCTTCCGTACCAGCTCGGCGGGCGCGCCCAGCGCGTCCGCGACGGCGCGCACGCGGCGCTTGGTCAGGCCGGTCAGCGGGACCAGGTCGGCGGCACCGTCACCGAACTTGGTGAAGAAGCCGGAGACGGCCTCGGCCGCGTGGTCGGTGCCGACGACCAGTCCGTCGTGCGCGCCGGCCACGGCGTACTGGGCGATCATGCGCTGCCTGGCCTTGACGTTGCCCTGCACGAAGTCCTGGTGCCGGGCGTCGCGGAAGGACACACCGCCGGCGACCAGCGCCGCGAGCGCGGCGTCGCTCGCCGGCTTGATGTCCACCGTCAGCACGTGGTCGGCCTTGATGAAGGAGAGCGCGAGCTGGGCATCGGGCTCGTCGGCCTGGACCCCGTGCGGCAGCCGCATCGCGTAGAAGCCCGCCTCGTGTCCCTCGGCCCGCGCCCGTTCGACGGCGAGCTGGCACAGCCGGCCCGCGGTGGTCGAGTCGACACCGCCGCTGATACCGAGTACGAGGGAGCGCAGACCGGTGGAGGTCAGCCGCTCGGCAAGGAAGGCCACCCGGCGTTCGATCTCCCGCTCGGCGTCGAAGGTCTCCGCGACCTCCAGTTCCCGGGCGATCTCCAGTTGCAGGGCGATGGACGCAGGCTCGCTCAATTCCGCTCCTCGTTCGATTCCCAGGGGGCTTCCCACTCACCCTACCCAGGAGGCGCACACCGGCTCCGGCCGGACCGTCCCGGGTCAGCGGCCCTTGCGTACCCTGGCCGCCGCGCGGGCTTCCGCGGCCTTGCGGGCCTCGGTGGTCTTGCGGGGCTCCTTCGCGGGGCGGCCCGAACGGGCGCCGAGGCCGCGGAAGGGAGCGTTGCCGCCGCTGGTCCGCGGCGCGGTCGGCGGGCGTTTCGCACCGGTGATGGTGGTCAGCTTCTGTTCGCCGGAGCGCACCGGGGTGACGGTCGGCCGGATTCCGGCCTCGGACATCATCCGGTTCACCTCGCGCCGCTCGTCGGGAGTGACCAGCGTGACCACGCTCCCGGACTGTCCGGCGCGTGCCGTACGCCCGCCGCGGTGCAGGTAGTCCTTGGCGTCGGCCGGCGGGTCGACATTGACGACGAGGTCGAGCGCGTCGACGTGGATGCCCCGCGCCGCGACGTTGGTGGCCACCAGCACGGTGACCTTGCCCTCCACGAACTGGGCGAGCGTGTGCGTGCGCTGCGGCTGGGACTTCCCGCTGTGCAGGGCGGCGGCCCGCACGCCGCTGGCCCGCAGGTGACGGGTGAACCGGTCGACCGCGGCCTTGGTGTCCAGGAACATCAGCACCCGGCCGTCGCGTGCGGCGATCTCGGTCGCGGTCGCGTACTTGTCGGCGGGGTGGATGGTCAGTACGTGGTGTTCCATCGTGGTGACCGAGGCCGACGCCGGGTCGACCGATGCGAGGACCGGGTCGTGCAGATGGCTCCGCACCAGCTGGTCGACGTCGCGGTCGAGCGTGGCGGAGAACAGCAGCCGCTGCCCGTCGGCGGGCACCTGGTCCAGGATTCCCGAGACCTGCGGCAGGAAGCCCAGGTCGCACATCTGGTCCGCCTCGTCCAGCACCGTGATCCGCACGTCGTTCAGGTGGCAGTCACGACGGGACACCAGGTCGGCCAGCCGTCCCGGCGTCGCGACGACCACCTCGGCGCCGCCGCGCAGCTGCGCCGCCTGCCGGTTGATCGCCAGCCCGCCGACCACCGTCGCCAGTCGCACGTTGAGCGCCTGCGCGTACGGGGTGAGCGCGTCGCTCACCTGCTGTGCGAGTTCCCGCGTCGACACCAGGACCAGCGCGAGCGGACGCTTCGATTCCGCCCGCCGGCCCGCGGTCCGGACGAGCAGGGCGAGGCCGAAAGCCAGCGTCTTGCCGGAGCCGGTCCGCGCGCGGCCGAGGACATCGCGGCCGGCCAGCGCGTCGGGCAGGGTCGCCGCCTGGATCGGGAAGGGTTTCGTCACCCCCAGGCCGGTCATCGTCTTCAGCAGTACAGGCGGAAGACCGAGCGCGTCGAAAGACGCGACCGCCGGCTGGTCCGCCGACTCCGCCGGCGCTGTCGGGTGCTGGGATTCGCCGGCCCGGGAGGCTCCGGTGGCCGACGACGGCTTCGCGTTCATGGGGGACCTTCCTGATCAGGCGCCCGGAACGCGACCGGGCCCGTACCCCTCGGTACGGACCCGGGCGCCTCAAAGCGTGGCCCCAGTTTACCAGCGGGCACCCGGAGGCCCGGAGGCCACACGGAACTGTCCCGTTTCGTCAACGGCGGTCGGTAGGGGGGCGAGGGGCTGGCGGCGCCCGCGGTCATCCCGAAGTCGACGGTGAGCGGTGACGCGCCGCTTGAACGCGGCGGTGGCTCCAGATGAGCAGGCCGAGCAGGATGAAGCCGGAGATGATCAGGCTCACCCCGGTGGCCCATCCGGAGTACGGCACCTGCGGGACGAGTCCCCACACCACGCCCGCACCGACGAGGAAGAGTCCCACCAGGACCGAGCCGGCGATACGCCATGGAGAGGAGACGCTCTCCTCGGCCGCACGCATCGCCTGTCCGCGGACCGGAGCGACGAACCGGTCCAGCGCCGGGACGGCACGCGACAGCAGGACCACCCCGGCGAACACGAGCAGCAGACCCGGCCCGGGCAGTACCAGCAGGGCGATGCCGATCACCACCAGCACGGCGCCGAGGGCGCCCAGGGCAGCCCGCCGGATCGATTCGACACTGCGCGCCATGTCGCCCCGCCTTCCCGCGGTCGGCAAGAACTCCGGTTCCCTTCGGCCTGCCCCACCTTAGGCAGGCGTCGTGGCGCAGGCGATTCCATCGGGCGTTGTTCACCGCTGCCGACCGATGGCTGAACAATCCGGCCCCGCACTGAACTGGACCCACGGTGCGGACGCCGGTCATGCGGAGTACGGGGCGGGCCGCGGCATGGAGAGAGGTCATCGCATGTACAAGAGGCAGAGCGTCGCCGTGGCGGCCGCCGCCGCGCTGATCGCCGTCGGCGGCTGCGGGGGCGGCGCGGACGAGAGCGCCGACGAGCCGGCCGAGCGATCGGCCGCACCCGCGCCGGCGCAGCCACCGTCCGAGGAGCTGGTGGAGTGGGTCGGCGGCATGTGCGCGTCGACGACCGCGCTCCGGGCCGTTCGGAAGGACAGCGCGGCGGACCTGGCGGAGATCCGGAAGCCGGACAAGAACGGCGCGTCCGCCGAGTTCCTCGCCGTCGGTTACCTCTCCCGCACCCCGACGGGGGTGGACGACGTGGAACGCGACCTGAAGGATCTGGGGCCGTCGGGCGTTCCCGCGGCCGACCGGCTGCGCGACGCCTGGCTGAAGAAGCTGAACGGCGTCGTGCCCGAACTCGACAAGCTGTCCCCGAGCGCGGCCTTCGACGACGCCGAGGGCAGTGCCGCGGAAGTCGACGGGCTCATCCAGTCGCTCACCCCGCCCGATCCGGACCTGCCGGCGCTGACCAGGAAGGACCCGCGGCTGGCGGCCGCGCACCAGCGCGCCGAGCAGTGCGCCCCCGGCTGGAAGCCCTCGGAGAGCCCGGCCACGCCCGCGCCCGCCTCCTCCGGTCCGCTGCCCGAAGCGGCGGACGGCAGGAACACCGGAGCCTGCTCGGACGGGGAGTGCGAGATCCTGGTGACGTCCGCGGTGGACATCACGGCGAACGGGCTCAACGTGCATGTCACCGCGGACGACGACTCCGTCACCTTCCGCACGGCCAACACCGTGATGCAGCTGGGCGGTTCGGGCGGCGTGGCCGAGTTCGGCGACGACCTCACCGTGACCGTCGTCGCGCAGAACGAGGACGGTTCCGTACTGAAATTCACTTCTCCCTGAGTCCGGACGGGCGGCAAGCTGCCGCTATGAATCACGCGGAGGTACTGCTCGTCGGAGGACGTGCCGGGGTCGGCAAGACGACGGTGGCATGGGAGGTTTCGGCGCTCCTGCGGGCCGTGCCGGTCTCCCACGCGGTCGTCGAGGGCGACTACTTGGGCCAGGTGCATCCGGCGCCGGAGGGAGATCCGCACCGCTCCAAGATCACCGAAAGCAACCTGACCGCCGTATGGGCGAACTACGCCCGGCTCGGCCACCGCCGTCTGATCTACACGAACACCGTGAGCGTGCTGCCCGAGGCGGCGGGCATGTTCGAGCGCGCCATGGGGGCGGACGTGCGGATCGTACGGGTCCTGCTCACCGCCTCCGACGCCACCGCGGGTGAACGGCTGGCGGGCCGCGAGCTCGGATCGGAACTGGATCACGAGCTGAAGGGCAGTATCCGCAAGGCGCGCCTCCTGGACGAGCGGGCGCCCGCGGACGTCCTCCGTGTGGCCACCGACGGGCGGTCGGTCGTGGACATCGCCCGTGAGGTGTTGACGGCCACGGGCTGGGCGGCCGCCGCGACGCCCACAGAAGACACATCTATTCAACTTTGACTAGAGTGTGCGCATGGTTGAGAAGACGATTCCGATCCTGCCGTGCCGTACCCTTCAGCCCGTTCTCGACTTCTACACCGCCCTCGGGTTCGAGGTGACGTTCCGGCAGCGGAGCCCCAATCCGTACGCGGTCGTGGAGCGCGGTGGCATCGAACTGCAGTTCTTCGGGCTGAGGCAGTACGAGCCGGCCGAGTCGGTCAGCACCTGTTACGTCCTGACCGATGACGTCGACGGACTGCATGCCGCGTTCCGGGCGGGGCTCAAGGCGGCGTACGGAAGGGTTCCCACGCGGGGGCTGCCGCGTATCGGGCAGCTCAAGGACATGTCGTACGGCGTGCGGCAGTTCCTCATGAGCGATCCGGGCGGCAACTGCGTCCGCGTCGGGCAGCCGACCGGCGAGGACCCGCGCCCTGGGCCCGCTCCCGAGGAGACCTTCGCCCGGGCCCTGCACCACGCTTCGCTTCTGGCGGACTCGAAGGAGGACCTCACGGGCGCCGCGAAGGTCATCGACCGGGTGCTTCGCCTACCGGGGGAGCGGCCCACGCCGGTGCAACTGTTCCGCCTCCTCGTGCTGCGGGCGGACGTCGCCGGGCGTCTCGGGGACGAAGAGACCGCGACGACCGCACTGGCCGGCGCCGCCGCGGTCCAACTCACCGCTGAAGAACGGGAATCGGTCCAGGACGATCTCAGGCGTCTCGAAGAGCTGCGTGACTGAGGTCTGCTCACGGCATGTATGCGGTATCCCGGGCGGTGGTCGGCATGACAAGCTGGGCTCCTGTTGTCCGAACCCAGGAGGTCACCATGACTGCAGAGTCTTCATCGCAAGCAGGTTCGGAGTCGGCTGACGTCGAGAGCCCTTCCGTGGCGCCCGACGAGAACGGCCAGTACGACCTGAAGGGCAAGTTCCGGGAGGCTCTGGAACGCAAACGCGGCAAGCAGGCGGAGGCCGCGGCCCTCGCCGCGCACACCGACGCGTCGAAGATCCGCGGCGCGCATGGTCCGGCTGCGAGCCAGCGGTCGTTCCGGCGCAAGAGCGGCGGCTGATCGCACAGCCGGCCGGAGAGGCCCGGCCGGCGTGACCGGGCCTCTCCGGCCCGGCACCCCCGCCCCCTCCCACAAAGACACCCCCCCCACCCCCGACCCCAAAAAATTTCACGCCCCCCCCCCTTTCCCCCGCTCCCCCCCCCCCTCCTCTTTTTTTTCTTCTTTTCTG